>JALYVD010000420.1 GCA_030853405.1 Acidobacteriota bacterium
TCCGGCTTCATCGGATTCAACAGTCTTTAACGATGTTGTGCAAGAGCCTCATCCTAAATAAAGAGTTCGCGGAGTCTCACAAGATCCTGGCGTACGATCTCAACATACTCGGACGCCAGGACTATGCCATTCGCGAACTGAACGAAGCGATCCGCTCCGATCCTTCTTCCGCCGAGAGCCATTACGAACTAGGCCGCATCTTCTACGAGAAGGGATCCTATCTCAAAGCCATCGAGCAACTTGAAAAGGCCCGCTCGCTCGCGCCCGATTACGTGCGCGCCTATCATAATCTCGGCTTGGCGTATTCGGCTGTAGACGATAACAAGAAGGCTGTTGCTAACTTCGAAGAAGGTCTTCGTCTCAACGCGGCCCAGACAAAACCTTCGGCATGGCCGCTGATCGACTACGCCACTTACTTCAATTTACAAAATAACTTCGAAAAGGCCCGCGACCTCTTACTCCAGGCGATAAAGATCGATAACATGTGGGATCAGGAGTACGATGAACTGTCGAAAGCCTATCGCGGGTTGGGTCAAATCGCCCCGGCCATCGAAGCGCTAAAACGAGCCGTCGCCTTGAACCCGCGCAAAGCTGAATATCATTACGTGCTCGCCCGTCTCTACACGCAAACGAAACAGCCAGACGAGGCAAAGCAAGAACTCGCGGAGTACGAACACCGGAAGAGTAGTGAAACCAGATGATACTTCTTACTGCGGCACTTGTTGCCTTTAGCTTGCAACATGCGCCTGTGCCCAATCGGGCGCCTTTACAGGCGAATGCCTTCAATCCATTGCCCCTTGGGGCTGTGCGGCCGGAAGGATGGCTCAAGCGTCAGGAAGAACTACAAGCTTCCGGACTTACCGGGCACCTCGGAGAGTTCTGGGCCGATGTGGGCTCAAATAGCGGATGGCTGGGCGGAACCGGTGAATCGTGGGAGCGCGGCCCGTACTATTTAGACGGCTTGCTGCCGCTGGCGTATCAACTAGGCGATCGGAAGCTGATTCAGAAAGCCCAGCAATGGGTGGATTGGAGTCTCAAGTCACAGCGCCCAGACGGACAGTTTGGGCCGGCGAGCAATAACGACTGGTGGCCGCGAATGGTCATGCTGAAGGTTCTTGTTCAGTATCAAGAAGCGACCAACGACCCGCGCGTGATTCCGTTCTTGACAAAGTATTTCCAGTATGAACTTGCGGAAGTGCCCAAACGGCCTCTGCAGGATTGGGGCAAGTACCGGTGGCAAGACAATGTTTACACGGTGCTCTGGCTTTACAACCGAACGGGCGAGAGTAACCTGCTTACTCTGGCGCGTCTTCTGCACCAGCAGGGCTACGACTGGGAAGCGCAGTTCTCGAACTTCTCCTATCTCCACAAACAAACCACGGAAACGGTCGGCCTGGCATCCCACCCTAAACAACTGCCCGACCGGGCGATGCAGACGCACGGCGTGAACAACGCCATGGCGCTAAAAGCCGCACCGGTGTGGTGGCTTGTGAGCGGACAAGCGAGCGACCGCAGCGAACTGAACCGCCAACTTGCCATGTTGGAGCAATATCATGGGCTTCCGAATGGGATCTTTAGCGCAGACGAACATTTGGCCGGGCTGAATCCTTCGCAAGGAACAGAGCTTTGCACCGTGGTCGAGACGATGTTCTCGTATGAAGAAGACTTCGCCGTGCTTGGAGACTCGCATCTGGCGGATCACCTGGAACGCGTGGCTTACAATGCGCTGCCCGCCACAATTTCGAATGACATGTGGTCGCATCAGTACGATCAACAACCAAATCAGATCTCGTGCTCGCGCGCCGACCGGCAATGGTCCACGAACGGTCCCGATTCCAATCTCTTCGGCCTTGCGCCAAATTTCGGATGCTGCACGGCGAACTTACATCAAGGTTGGCCTAAGTTCGTCACGAGTTTATGGATGGCGACGACAGACGGAGGGTTGGTGACCGTTGCATACGCGCCGAATGAGGTACACACGACCCTTAATGGAAATGCCGTGTCGATTCTGGAGGAGACGTCCTATCCATTCCGAGGAGATGTGCAGCTTACCGTTCACACGGCTTCGCCTGCAAAGTTTCCGCTTGTGCTGAGGATTCCTGATTGGGCTCTTTCGGCTTCCGTGAAGGTCAACGGCGAACCTGCCGTGGCAAGCGCGCAGAGCGAAATGCCGTCAGGTTTCTATCCCATCCGGCGCGAATGGAAGGATGGAGATGTCGTGACAGTTGCGTTCCCGATGGATCCTCGCGTCACGCATTGGTATCACAACTCGGCGGTCTTTGAACGAGGGCCGCTGGTGTTTTCGCTTCCACTCGAAGGCGAATGGAAAGAGCTGAAGAAATATACAGACAAGTCGGGAGATTGGCAAATTGAGCCGTCGCGGCCGTGGAACTATGCCTTAGCCGTTGGCGCTTGCGACGCAACGGTGAAGGAAGACACCGTCGGCGATGTTCCTTTTGACGTTAATCACCCAGCCGTAACTCTCGCCGTACATGGGCGTCAGTTGCCTCAATGGGTCGAAGCCGATAACTCAGCGGGCGCCTTGCCGACCAGCCCGGTCACCTCGCAGCAACCGCTGCAATCGTTGACCATGGTTCCTTACGGAGCTGCAAAGGTCCGAGTCACCGCGTTCCCTTTTTTGGACCAGCCATCCCAATGCTCCACGGCTTTGTTGCGGTAGCGATACTCGCCACGAACGCAAAGAAGTACCAGTACTCTGTACCCTGGAGAAAGTAGTGCAGTCCGGACCCTTATCCTACCACGTGTAAATTGTGCTTTCACCCGGTGAGGCAACGGTTACAATTCGGCGGCCGCCGAGTAATACTTCTATTTGATTTGTACGGAATAAGGCTTGCGATTGGATAAGGCGCACGTACTGTTAGTACGAGCAGTCACTGGTCTAGCCCTTACCCAGTTGAATTGACACGCCCGCACCCCCTCTGTCGTAATGAATTCAGAGCTTTAACGCTCCCGATGAAGTTCACAACGCATTCGAAGTGTCCGCTGAGTAGTTCATACGTCTAAGTAAGACGCTCCAAACTAACCGAGTCGTTGTTGATGTTACGGAAAGAGATCCGAGTTATGCGAAACCGTCCTGTAATATCGCTTTTGTTTTGTCTAACTATCGCGCTCCCGATAGTTCACGGGCAAACACGGGTGGCCTCGCCGGAGCGAGTCGAGATACCCAAATATGTGCTTGGTCCCGAAGATCAGATTTCCATTCACGTTGTCGATCTCGACGACGTGTCCGATAAGCCCGTCCGCATCGATCCAAGCGGCTTTATCGACTTGCCTCTCATTGGGCGCGTTCAGGCCGGGGGCCTTTCCGTCGAACAGCTGAGGGACGTTCTCGCGGTAAACCTCGCGAAGTACATTGAATCGCCGCGGATCACGATTAATGTTCTGGAATACCGCAGTCAGCCGGTATCGATCCTGGGCGAAGTGAATACTCCGGGCGTTCACCAGCTACAAGGACCGAAAAATCTAATCGACATCATCTCGCTTGCGGGCGGTTTGAAGCCCGATGCCGGAGACAAGCTAACGATTACCCGAGAGTTGAAGTGGGGAGTCTTGCCGGTCTCCGGTGCGCGGAGCGACTTATCGGGGCGATTTAGCGTCGCCGATATCCCGCTCGCGAGTCTTACGGCGGGCCACGATCCGGCGGCTAACATCGCGGTTTATCCGAACGATGTTATCTCCGTAGGCCGGGCGGCAGTTGTTTATGTCATTGGAGAAGTTAAGAAAGCCGGCGGGTTCAGCCTGGAATCGCGTGACGATATTTCGTTGTTGCGTGCGCTTTCCCTTGCTGAAGGCATGACCCACGAGGCGGCTCCGAGGAAAGCCAAAATTCTGCGCGCCTCGAACGAGCCGCAAGCGCAGGCACAGGAGACGGCAGTCGATGTGGACAAGATCCTGGCCGGTAAGGCGCCAGACGTTCATCTGCGGGCGGACGATATCTTGTTCATCCCGAATAGCGTGTCCGGCTCGGCGATGAAGCGCGCGGTTGAAGCGGCAGTGCAGATTGCGACCGGTGTCGTGATCTTTCGGCCCTAAATAAAAGGAATAGTTATGACGGACTTAGAAAAAAACGGCCGGTTTACGAGTACCTCGGTGTTGGCTCCTCTGACGGGTGAGCGGTATTCGAGGAGTGCGGACTACGTCGCGGGAAGTGGCGGTGCACCGCAACAGGAAGGCGAAAGCCTGTTTGCCGAGTACATGCGGCTGATCGTTCGACGCCGCGGCGCCATTTTGCTGCTCACCCTGTTGGGCGCACTGGCCGCGTTTTGTTTGACGATGACGAAACTCCCGGTTTACCGTGCACGGACGTCACTGGATATTCAGAATCTGAATGCGGACTTTATGGATCGAAGGGCCATTGCGCCCACGGGAGAGGGCGGCGATTCCTCGGCTGAATCGTATGTTCAAACCCAGATAAAACTTCTGCAGAGCGACACGTTACGGGAGCGCACGGTGGAGCGGATGCGGTTGGACTGGCGCGTTCAGTCTCTCGAACGGGGAGACATGCTTTCGAACATCAAGCGCCGATTGCATTTAGGCGTAGAGCCACTAAGCCGAAACCAACTGCTGGACTTTGCCGCGAGGAACGTCAGCGTAAAACCTCTCGGAGTAACTCGTCTCGTCGAGGTCACTTGTGATTCATGGAACCAAAAGTTCTCCGCTGATTTTTGTAATGCACTAACGACGGAGTTCGCGGCGCAAGATCGCGAGGTGCGCTGGAACGAAGCACAAAAGACAAGTGAGTGGTTGACGCGCCAGGTAGCCGATATCCGGCAGAGTTTAACCGACTCTGAGAAGAAGCTGGAGAACGCAACGGGCGACGATGGACTCATCCTGACGCAGGGCGGGGGCACGGTAGCCGAGGAAAAGCTCCGGCAATTGCAAGCGGAACTTCTTCAGGCACAGGCGGACCGGGTTGCCAAGCAAGCGCAGTACGACATCAGCGTATCAGCTCCGGCGGATTCTCTCCCGAGCGTCCTGGATAGCGGTCCGCTTCGCGACTACGAGATGAAGCTCGCGGAGCTTCGGCGGCAGGTTGCCGCGCTGGTACCGCCACTTACGGAAGCTAATCCAAAAGTTCAGCATCTCCGCGCGGAAATTCGCGAGGTGGAAGCCACACTGGCAGCCGCGAAAGCCAATGTCATGGAACGCCTTCATAACGAATTTCAGGCCGCACAACATCGGGAGAGTTTGCTTTCGACGACTTACAACACGCAAGAAAGAGTCGTTTCACGGGATCTTAGCAAACAGAACCAACTTAGTATGCTGCGGCACGAGGTGGACTCCGGCCAACAGTTGTACCAGACGCTCCTACAACGTGTAAAAGAGGCTGGGTTTGCTTCGGCGATGCAGGTATCGACGATCCGTGTTGTGGATGCAGCCCAGGTAGCAAAGCTGCCCATTACTCCTCGTCAGGGACCGGCGACAGCGGTCGGACTACTGCTCGGGTTTATGTCCGGAATTATGTTCGCGTTCTTCAAAGAGCGCACGCAGACGGCGTTGCGTGTTCCCGGCGATGTGGCCCGGTATTTGCACCTGCGGGAACTGGGCGTGATTCCGTCCGCCAGATTCGAGATGCAAAGCACGGCCTCGCGGCGCAGACTCGCCGGTGCTGCTTCCACTACCCGGCTCCTGGCGCCCGTTGGATCGGAACAGCGGAATGACAATCGCGAACAGGCCATCGACGTGAGCAGCTTCCAGGAGGGAAGTTCATTGATCGCGGAAGCTTACCGCAACACCACGTACTCGATTCTGCGTGCAAAGAAAACGGGACAGCGGGCGAAGACTTATGTTATTTCGAGCCCTGGTGTGAGCGACGGAAAGACCACGGTCACCTGCAACTTGGGTTTTGCTCTGGCTCAAGCAAACCGGCGCGTGCTCCTTATTGACGGCGATCTGCGCAGGCCCCGGCTGCACGAGGCGGTGGGCGTAAAAAACACTTTCGGTCTGAGAGACCTGCTGCGCGCCGGAGTTCAAGACGCGAACACGACGGAGCTTTCGTATCAGCCTACAAAAGTGCCGAATCTGTTTGTAATTCCCACGGGCACCGGGCGGGAGGAGCCGAGCGCACTGCTGCACTCCGCCGCCATGGCCGATTTGCTGCGCCGCGTCGCGCGGGATTTTGACATTGTCCTGATTGACACGCCACCTGTACTGCACATGGCCGACGCGCGTATTTTGGCGGGGGCGTCCGACGGAGTGATTCTCGTATTCCGCGCCCGCACGACTGCCCGGCAAACGGCCATGGCTGCACGCGATTTATTTCTCGACGACAACATCGAGGTGATTGGCACAATCTTGAACGATTTCAATCCGCTGAAAGAGGGCCAGGGTAAGTACTATTCTTCTTACTACCAATACCAAGCGGGAACCAACGGAGCCGAAGGGGCAGCGGGCCGGGCATGAGTGCGCAGATAGTTCAAAGCGCCGCTCCACCCGGCCCGATGGCGGAGGATGTGAGCGGACCCGTTGTTTCCGGACGGGTTGCGCGTGACCTGGTCAGTGGCACGACGGCACTCGGACTCGCGGTTGTGATCGAGCGAGGGTTCGGCTTTCTTGCGAATCTTCTGGCCGCGAGAATCGGGGGCGCAGCGACTTTTGGGGCTTACTCGTTAGCGATCACGACGGCAAACAACGTTTCAACTTATGCAGCGGGTGGAATCGGCTCGACCGCGATTCGATTTTCCGGCAGGTATCCGCGCGAGAGTGCCGGATACGCGACGCTCACAAGAGTTCTGCTGATTGTATCGGTGGTTTCAGCGTGTCTTGGAGCCTTGTGCTTGTGGGCGGGCGCGGGGCCTATTGCGGCGCTGCTGGGAAAGCGCAGTCTAACCACACTGTTGCAATGGACGGCGCTGTCCGCGGCGGGGATGATTCTTCTCGAGTGTTGCCGAGGGTTTCTGGTAGGGCAGCGCCGTATTGCCGCTATTTTGCTGCTGTCGCTAACGGTGGGACTTGGCATGATCACGCTGATTCCTCTGATGGCGCGCGTTGGTCCGGTATCCATGATTTGCAGCCAGGGAAGCATTACGGCGGGCGCGGTGTTGATTTGCATTGCTTTCTTCCGTCCTCTCGGGTTAGGGCCGTCGCGGGGCGCTGGGCAAAGCGAACCGTTGGGGCCGATGCTGCGGGCGGTCTGGTCATTCGGCGGTGTACAGCTCGCGGGGCTCATCGGGTTGAATGCAGCCGGTTGGTGGCTTACATCGCTGGTTGCGCGCGCGGACACAACCATGTCGCAGATGGGATTCTTCGCCATTGCGAGTCAATTGCGGAACATCGCTTCACTGGCCCCGGGTCTTCTTACCGAGAGCAGCCTGGCCGTGATGGCTCAGGGCGAGGATGACGTTGAGAAAACGCCAGATCGCGTCATGGCAATTTGCACCTTCGCGACGACCTTTGCTTCGCTGCTCGTGGCGGGTATTGGAATTGTAATTGTGCCTTGGCTGCTTCCGCTGCTCTACGGCAAGTCTTACGCAGCTGCGTCCGCCGCCACGGCAATTGCTTTGGCGACGGCGGTGATTCACATGGGAAGCGGACCGGCCTCGGCCAGGATGAGCATCGTATCCATTCGTGTTACGGGAGTGATTAACACGATCTGGGCGGTTGTCGTAGCCGTTGCCGCGACGGTTTTTCTCCTCTCAGGAGGCAACGCTTGGAAGGGCGCCTTGATCTATTTCGGCGCCCACATCCTCTCGGCGGGACTGCTGCTGAGAGGACTCTCGCAGCGGAATTGCGTCCCCCAAGGGATGAAGTCTATTTACGCGATAGGCGGTGCAAGCACAATACTTCTGCTGCTAGCTTCGGCGGCGCGGTCTTTTCATCCAGAACTTGCGGTGGCGCTCAGTTCTTTGATGCTCGTGACACTTCTGCTTTCGCTGGCGATGCTTGTTGCGGTGGCCAAGCGGCACCGGTGGGTTCCCAGTATTCAGTTGCTGAGGGGGTTCTTGCAGCAGCGCGGATTGTGGATGGGAAAAGCGTTTGACGCGCCAAATTCAGGAGGATTCGATGCCTGAGTTTCAGGACTTAGTAGCCGACGCCGCAGCGGAGTGGACGCGAAGGGTAGCGCGCCCAACGGCCTCGAAGCCGGTAAACGTCCTAGCGTACGTCCACTTGCGAAACATACATGGATCGACAGGGGCTGGCCGTGTGGCTCGGCAGCTTACTGAACATTTGGCAAAACGCGCGGATATTAATTTGCGTGTGTTGGCCGACGCGAGGGACCACGCGCGGATTCTACCTCTCGTTGGGGAACCCTGGACGCGCTTTGAGTACCGTCTTTTCCGTTCCGAAACTTCCCGTCAGCAGGCGAAATGGTTCCTTCTCGACCACCCGCGTGCAGAGCGCTATTGGCCCGAAGCACAGATTGTGTTTTGCACGGCTGAATCTTATGTGCCCACGAAGACGGCGCGTTTGGCCGTGACATTACATGATGCGGCTTACTTTGAAGACGATGCGCACCGCCGTGACAGCTCGTTCGCCAGGCAGCGGCTGAAATGGCAATTGCTCTATCGCAAGTTAGTCCGGCGCGTCGATCTGTTTCACACCGTTTCGCACTTCTCGGCGGAACGGCTGGCGCACTTCTTTCCCGCGATGCGGTCGCGCTTGAAAGTTGTGCATAACGCCGTGACACCGCATTTCTTTGAGCCGGTAAGCGCGGCGGGAACGGAGTTTGTGCATGGTCTCGGCTTGTCTGAGCGGCCCTTCGTACTCGTGCCAGGCGGGCTGCACTTCCGGAAAAACGCCGAACTGATCCTCGAAGCTTGGCCGTTACTGAAGAGTCTGCATCCGGATCTGGTGTTGGCCATTGTTAATCACTCAAATCCCGAGTATGCCGAGCGGACGAAAGCGTTTGGGGACGATTTTCGTGTGCTGGGCTTTGTGCCTGACGAGGGGCTACGGGCGCTCTATTCCGCGGCGCAAGCGGTGTGGTTCCCGTCGCGGTACGAAGGATTCGGATTGCCGGTTGTCGAGGCGATGGCCTGCGGCGCAGCCGTTGTTACGAGCCAGGCTTCTTCACTGCCTGAGATTGCAGGAGACGCGGCGCTGCTGGTTTCCGCACAGTGCGCGAAGGATCACGTCGGGGCGCTTGATTCGGTCCTGACGAGTGAGCGGCTACGCACGGAACTGGCAGTTCGTGGGGCCGCTCGGGCAAAGTTGTTCACCTGGGATGCATCTGCCCGGCAGATGAAACAGGCATTCGATTCGTTGGTGTGACTATGCAGACCCAAATTGCAAAGAAAACACTACCGGACAAAGAAACAGCGGGCTGGGTTGAGGGCCGCGGAATGCGCAGTCGCGCAGCTTGCGGCGAGGGAATGACGATGAACGGACAAATTAATCCTTCGAAGAAAGTTGTGGTCGTCCATCGAGGTGCACGCGACGCTTATCAGGTCTCGGCAGCGCTCGCTGAAGCCGGATTGCTTGATGCGTTAGTAACAGATCTCTATTGGCCCAAGGATCGCGCTTGGGCGAGAGGCATAGAGAAGCTCCTTCCCGTGTCTGTTCGCGGTCTATTGGGTGCTCGTAACCATCCGAATTTGCCGTCTGCGCTCGTGGATCAGACGCTTGTAAGCGGCATAACTTCTTTTCTGTTAGACAAGAGCGGGCGCGCTCCTTTTTCCTGGCGACGCCGTGCGACACGTTGGACGGATGCGGCGCTCGGGATTGCCGCCGGCCGAAGAGGCACTGCGAACAAATCTCTTCTGCTCAGCTACAGCTATTACGGGCATCACGCGTTTTCTAACTATGACCGTCCCGGAATGCTATTCCAACTGCATCCACACCCGGAGAGCGTGCGGCAGATCCTGACCCGCGAGCTGGCGGATCACCCGGATTGCTCAAGTTCGCTTGAAAAGGAATGGGAGCTCTCGCTGGGGCGGGAAGACTTCGCGAAGCTGGTTGCGGAAACGAAGATGGCCTCTCACTTTCTGGCAGCGTCGTCGTTCACCCGGAGAACTCTGATCGAGAACGGAACGGCCGCCGATGCGATTACCGTTCTGCCGTATGGCGTTGACTCGAAGCGGTTCACGCCCGGCCCCGATGCTCTGAAAAAACGGACGAGCGGCCCGTTGCGGCTGCTGTTTGTTGGCACCATCAACCAACGCAAGGGAATCAAGTACCTGCTTGAGGCGCTGCGGCTACTCCGTTACAAAGAAGTGCATCTGACCGTTTGTGGACGCGTGGTTGATGACCTGCAACTCTTTAAGCCGTTTGTTTCGCAAGTGGATATCCGCCCTTCGGTCGGATTTGCGGAGTTGCTCCAGGCGTATCAAGAGTCGGATCTTTTTGTGTTTCCCTCGGTGGCGGAAGGATTCGCACAAGTGTTGCTCGAATCGTTGGCCTGCGGCTTGCCGATCCTGAGCACGACTCACACAGCCGCTCCCGATTTAATCGACGAAGGCATTCAAGGATTTGTAGTAGAACCACGGCGGCCGGATCAGATCGCCGAGCGAATTGAATGGGCGCTTTGCCACAGATCCCAGCTTTGCGAAATGCGAGGCGCTGCCAGGGCCAGGGCACAAGAGTTCACATGGGAACGCTTTCGGGCCGGTGTTGTAGATTCCGTTCGCGCGTTCCAATCCATCCCCCGTACCGAGTCTGAAGAGGCCGCGCAATATGTTTGAGGCACTACTCTGGGCCGCGCTGCTGGTTTGTGCCGTGGCATTGTTTTGCGCGCTCGATGGAAGCAGAGATGTGTTCCACCCGCTGGTTTTCATTGCGCCTATGCTGGCGTTTTTGTACTGGTGGATGCCGTTGCGCCTCTTATCGCGTGACGGACTTGCGCGGTTCTTCGATAACGATCAACTCGTCCATGTACAAGTCTTGAATGTGCTGGGCATTCTCGCCTTCGTGGGCGCTTGTCTAGCCGCCGGATGCCGGGTGGCAAAACCGACCGCGTCGCGATTAGTCCTTCCGGCTGAGAGTTGCTCGCGATTACGGATCGGCGGCGCGTTAGTGGGCAGTGTAGGGCTGGTCTGCTGGTTAATCGCAATTGTGAACGTAGGTGGATTCGTAAACGCCTTCAGTAAATCCTACGGCGGCGGGTGGGACGACAGCGGGTACGTTCGCGACGGGAATCTCCTCTTGCTAGTCGGAGTGTTGTTGCTGGTGGGCGCGATCGTTTCGGAAGGGCCACGGGTGGTCAATGTCTCACTTGCGGCATTGTTCGGACTGCCCTGGCTTTCCGAGGCTTTGTTGATGGCACGCCGCGGCCCCACATTCGCGATCGTGGTTATCGTCTTGATGGGCTACTACATGCTGCGCAGACGTAGGCCGCCCGTGCTTGCCGTAGCCGTCGCGGGATTTTTGCTGGGCTGGCTTGTGCTTTTCTTAGTAGCCAATCGGGGCAGCATCTATCTGGGTTCGGACTTCGATGTAAAAAGCGATGTGAGCCAGATGGTCGATCAGCCGGACACCGGGAACGAGTTCATCTACGGGACTGGCTCGGTGATCAGCACGGAGCGCCGCAACCATTACTTCTGGATGCGGCGGTATCTCGCTCAGCTACTTGTACGGCCGATTCCGCGTTCGGTATGGCCCAACAAGTATGAAGATTTCGGCGTGCCGGAGTTGCTGACGAATGCGGGAACGGGGGAAGGTTTCGCGGACGCACTTGGGTGGGTGGGAGCGGATGGATCGGCGCCGGGGATTGTCGCCGATTTGTTTATCGAGGTTTGGTGGCTGGCACTTCTGGCGATGGCGGCGCTGGGCTGGTGTTACGGCTGGGTTTGGCGCAAGGCAGTGACGGGTGATCCGGCGTGGACATGCCAATACGTGATTCTTTCGGCGCTCTCGATTTACCTCGTAATGCAAACGATGGAGGCCGTGATTTTTCGTACGCTGCTGTTGTCCGTGCCTTGCTGGCTGGTTTGGAAGTGGGCTCTCCGCGCTCCGGGTGAATACGCTGCTGGGGATCGAGGAGAACCGGCGAGAGGTCTCGCTCTTTCGGGGAGAATGCGTCGTGCTTAAGACAGAAATAAAACGGGAACAAACACAGGTGGGGTACAAACTGACGCGCCGTCCAATAGCAGTCATGTGGATTGACTGGTATGCGTACCACATCACTCGATTCCGAGCGCTGCTTGAAAACGCCGAGCTCGCCGGCCGGGTTGCCGGGATTGAAATTGTCGGCGGTGTGGGTGTTCACGCCGGGCTGAAATTCCGGGAAGCGGCGCCCGACTCCTTTCCCGTCCAGACATTATTTTCAGAGAGCAGTTGGAGAGAGGCGAAGGGATGGAAATCCGCCGTTGCGGTATGGAAGTGTCTCAACGCGCTGAACCCTTCGGCCGTTCTGGTTCCCGGCTACTACACGATGCCGGGATTAGCAGCGGCGCTTTGGGGAAAAGCGCATGGGCGGCGCACTGTGCTGATGACGGAAAGCGCGGAGCAGGATCACCGGCGCACATGGTGGAAGGAGAAATTCAAGAGTGTCCTGGTGCGCTCTTTATTTGACCGGGCGATCGCAGGTGGCAAGGCGCACAGGCGCTATTTAGAACGCCTGGGTTTCCGTCCGGACCGTATCGGCCGCTTCTATGACGTAGTCGATAACGAGTTTTTCGAAGACAGGAGCGAGGCGCTGCGGAAGGTGTTTCGGGCGGCCGATTTCGGCTTACCGGACCAATACTTCTTGTATGTCGGGCGGCTGGCCGAAGAAAAGAATATCAAGGGATTAATCGCCGCTTATCTGCAGTACCGCCGTTCGGGCGGTAGATGGTCGCTGGTCCTGGTAGGCGACGGGCCTCTCAGGAAACAGCTTGAGGAGCAGGCTGCCGGCTCGCGGCATGGCGTAGATATTCGATTCGAAGGTCTGCAGGGTACGGCGGATCTGCCCCAGTACTACGCGTACGCGGGATGTTTCGTTCTGCCCAGTTCGCGAGAGCCCTGGGGGTTGGTCGCTAACGAAGCCATGGCATCGCGTTTGCCGGTGATTATTTCTCGCCAATGCGGCTGCGCCGACGATTTGGTGATCGAGGGAGAGAATGGGCTGTTGTTCGACCCGGCAAACTCGGGCGACCTTACAGCTTCGCTGATCGCCATGGGCGGTCTCAGCGCGGAAAGACTCACCGAGATGGGCTGGCGCTCACGCCAGATCATCGCGCGCTTCTCACCCGAGAGATGGGCGGCCGAAGTAGCGCGGATCGTGAATGCGGGGGGAGCGTATGAGAGCACTCGCTGAAGTTAGCAACAGCTGCGACTCCCTCCTGTCTCCGCCGGGTCCGCCCCGGCTAGGCGAGGAGGCGCGATGGACGCATGTTGTGTCTCATCTCGATCCGAAATACGGCGGTCTTAGCGCTGCTGTCCCGGCGCTTGGATCGGCTATCGCCGAGGCGTCCCGGTTCACTGTCTCGATTAACGCGTTCTGTCATGAGCGAGAGCATTTTTCGCCCGCTCCCGGCGAGCGTGTCGATGTTCGATACATGCCGCTCGGAAGATTTGAGTTCTGGCGGGACGCCGAAGCGCGGCGAGACTTCAACCGTACAGTCGCGGGTTCAGCTGGCGTACATATTCACGGCCTTTGGCAACACAGTACCTCTGCCGCGGCGCAAGCCGCACGGACGCTGGACAAACCATATGTTGTTTCCGCACACGGAATGCTCGAGCGCTGGGCGCTCGCGAACAAACGGCTGAAGAAAGCGGTCTATGCCGCGCTTTTCGAGCGTAGGAACTTACAGCGCGCCGCTTGCTTGCATGCTCTGACGGAAGCGGAAGCGGACGACTACAGACGCTTTGGCCTGCCCAATCCAATTGCCGTTATTCCGAACGGCGTGACGATACCCTCCGCGAGTTCGCCGGAGCGTTTTTTGAATCAATTCCCGAGTTTGCGGGGAAAACGCCTGGTGCTGTTTCTCGGGCGTATTCACTTCAAGAAGGGTTTGGATGGACTGTGCCAGGCCTGGGCGCAAGTCCGCTCGCAATGGCCCGATGCGCATCTGGTGCTCGCGGGCCCGAATTCTGAAAACACGCGGTCTCGAATCGAGGCGTTGTGCGGGAGTCTCGGTATCACCCGTGACGTGACCTTTACGGGCATGGTAAGCGGCGAGCTTAAATGGAGCGCTCTCGCGGCGGCTGAATGTTTCATCTTGCCGTCTTATTCCGAGGGCCTGAGCGTTTCCGTGCTCGAAGCGATGGGTATGGGCCTACCGGTCATTATCACCGAGCAATGCAATTTGCCTGAAGTCGCGGCGAACGATTGCGGTTGGGTTATTCAGCCTCGGGCGGAACAAATTGCTTCGGCGCTCAATAGCTTTCTGCGCGCTTCGTCATCGGACATGGCGCAGGTGGGACGGAACGGCCGGAGTTTAGTCGATCGACGCTATACGTGGCCCCGAGTTGGGGAACAGATGTCTTCGCTCTATGAATGGCTGCTGGGTGGCTCGGTCCCGAGCGACATCGAGTTGAGGCGGGAAGGGTCGCAATGAGTAACGTTCGGCTTCGGGAGTATGACAACTCGTGGTATCACCCGGGACGCTCGCGAGCGTGGCAGATCGCGTGGTTCTTCCTAGGACTGCCGCTTCTCCGCTGTGCTCTTTTGCCTTCTTCTGGTCTGAGGATTTCTTTGTTGAGGCTCTTTGGGGCGCATGTCGGCGCAGGGGTTGTGATCAAGCCGGGGGTGCGCGTGAAGTATCCATGGCATTTGAAGATAGGCAACGACTGCTGGCTTGGTGAGGATTGCTGGATCGACAATCTCACGGCAGTTGAGATGGGGTCCGACGTTTGCGTTTCGCAGCGCGCTTATCTCTGCACGGGCAATCACGATTGGAGCGACCCGAAATTCGGACTGAGACCGGCGTCCATTGTTCTTCGCGATGGCGCGTGGGTCGGCGCCGGAGCTCTAATCGCACCGGGTGTCGTTTTAGGCGAGTGTGCGGTTGCGGCGGCAGGAAGCGTGGTCACGGAGAATATTCCAGACTTCAAAATATACGCGGGTAATCCAGCCGTGTTTGTGCGTACGCGCCGCATGCGCGGAGATCAAGAGGAGCCTCAGCCCGAGGTGCGGGCCAGAGCGGTGGGAGTGGGCTTATGAGAATCGTACTGATCAATCAGTTCTTCTGGCCGGATTCGGCTGCAACCAGTCAGTTGCTGACCGATCTGGCTCGCGAATTGTCGCAACGCGGTCATGAAGTGTACGCTATTTGCGCCGATGGCGGCGGCTACGCACTGCGGGATTCGGATAATCCTCCCGACGTTCAAATTCACCGCGTGAAGGCTATTCCGTTTGTTCGTGGACCGGTCGGCAGAATTCTTTCCTATGGCTCATTTTTCGCGGCTTCGGCTATTCAGGGGCTTCGTCTACCGCAACCGGATCTGGTAATCACGCTCACGACGCCGCCCCTGATCTCGCTTGTCGGAACGCTGCTCAAGACTGTGCGCGGCGCGAAGCATTTCATTTGGGAGATGGATGTTTATCCCGATGTGGCGGTCGATCTGAATTACATCAAGCCCGGTGGAATGTTAGATCGCATCACTGGCTTCGTTGCAGATTTCTCACGTAACAAATGCGACGGCATCCTGGCGTTAGGCAAATGCATGAGGGAAAGACTGCTTGCCCGCGGGATCCCGGCTGCGAAGGTGCATGTGGCGGAGAACTGGGCTGACGGATCTCTTATCGACGCGCAGCCGTTCCGCGCGGACGGCGACAGGCTGGTGCTGTTGTACTCGGGAAATTTGGGACTTGCGCATGATGTGGACACGCTGACTGGCGCAATGGGAGAACTGAAAAACGATCTGCGGTTCCAATTTGTGTTTGCCGGTGGGGGGCCGAAGCGAAAACAACTTGAAGACTGGTGCCGGGAGCAGCACATTCAGACGGCGGAGTTTCGCTCCTATAGTCAGCGGACCAACCTCGGCCAGAGTTTAGGCAGTGGGGACATTGGACTCGTTACGCAAACAGCAGCCTGCTTAGGTTCTGTAGTACCTAGCAAAGTGTATGGCCTGCTGGCGGCTGGACGGCCTGTACTCTTTATCGGGCCTGCCGCTTCCACGGTTTGCGAGATCATTCGGCGATTCCGATGCGGCTGGCACCTTGAGTGCGGCGATAGCGAAGGGCTGGTCCTTCTTCTCCGGTTGCTGGCTGAGGACCGCAGTCAGGTGGTGAACGCCGCTTACCGCGCACGCCAAGCGTTCCTGGCGCACTATGATCGTCCGCTGGGTGTCTCGAGAATTTGCGACGTGATCGGTGCTTCTGTCGAACAAGAACCTACCGGTGTTCTCGTCATGGCGGCGGCCCGTTCATGATTACCGCTGCAGAATTATTTAATTTGCCGCAGCCAGCGACTGGCGGCCGGAGCTTCTTATGTACGCCTTAATAGCACTGGGGGCCGTCTCACTAGCCTTGTGTCTTGTCTTAACGCCTCTTTGCCGGGATATCTGCCTGAAGCTGGACCTTGTCGATCATCCCGATAACGACCGTAAAATCCACAAGACGCCCATTCCGCGCATCGGCGGTGTCGCGATTGCACTCTCTTACGTTGGAGCACTCGCCTTCATGCTTGCGCTTGCACCGAAGGACGCGAGGATTGTGGTTCAGCATCGGGATCTGCTCTGGTCGCTTGCACCCGCGGCCGCCATCATATTTTTGACCGGATTGACGGACGACCTGATTGGGCTCAGGCCCTGGCAGAAGCTAAGCGGGCAGTTTGTCGCGGCAGTCTGGGCCGTCGCCGCCGGAGCTCGTATCGATCTATTGCACGGTCAAGCGCACGCCGCGTTGATCACCGTACCTCTGAGCGTATTCTGGCTGTTAGCTTGTACAAATGCATTCAATCTGATCGATGGCCTTGACGGGCTGGCATCGGGCGTAGGGCTGTTTGCGACTTTGACCACTCTGCTGGCGGCAATCCTGCAGGGCAATTGGGGTCTAGCCATGGCAACAGTACCGTTACTTGGAGCCCTTCTCGGATTTCTCCGCTACAACTTCAATCCAGCGTCCGTTTTCCTTGGAGATTGCGGGAGCCTGTCCATAGGCTTTTTTCTCGGCTGCTTCAGTGTGATCTGGAGCCAGAAGTCGGCTACCTTTCTGGGCATGCTCGCTCCAATGATCGCGTTAGCTCTGCCATTGTTCGACGTCAGCCTCTCGATTGGGCGGAGATTTCTTCGCAATCAGCCCATCTTTTCCGCCGACCGGGGACACATTCACCATCGCTTGCTCGCTCTGGGGTTTCAGCCTCGCGCGGTGGCTCTCATTCTCTACGCGGTGTGCGGTGTGGCTGCGGTGCTGTCGTTGTTAGAGAGCTCTCTTTCGTATCACATCGGCGGCTTGTGCATCATCCTGTTCTGCTCCCTTTCATGGTTTGGAATAAAACGGTTGGGGTATGTGGAGTTTAGTACCGCTAGCCGGGTAGTAAGGAGCGGCGGGGTATTGCGTCTGTTCCAACAGGAGATTTATCTTGAAAGTCTCCGGGACTGGTTGTCAGACGCGGAGACGGCAAGTGAATGCTGGGCGGTGATCGTTAAGGCGTGCGGGAATCTGGAATTCTCTTCGGTTCACATGTCAGTAGACGGGGAGCAATTCGATGAGGTGTTCGATGCAAGCCGGGCGCGGGCGGCCTGGCAGTTCACGATGTGCATGGGAACGCGGGGACGTCTGACTCTGACGCGGTCGCTTGAAAGCGGAACGTCGCCTTTACTGACGTCCTTCTTCCAGGTGTTACAGGAGTGCCTGGAGTCGGAGCGCTTTACGCGGTCCGCGGATCTGGCTTCGTTGTTGGAGCCAAGCAGTGTGGGTAAGTCTGCCGGTGTGGCGCATAAGTTCCCATCGAGTAAGTCCGTAACGGACCTGGCAACCCGATAAGTAAGTACATTTAACAAGGAGATTAGTTTGTCTAAATCAGCGTTAATTACCGGTATCACGGGACAGGACGGTTCTTATCTCAGCGAACTGCTTCTGTCGAAAGGGTATACGGTTCATGGCCTGGTACGCCGGAGTTCGTCGTTCAACACTTCTCGTATCGACCACATTTATGCGGACCCGCACGAGGCCGGCCGGCGGCTTGTTTTGCATTACGGTGACTTGACGGACTCGACCGGTTTGCGCCGAGTGATTGAAAAGGCGCGCCCAGACGAGATCTACAATCTCGGCGCGCAATCGCACGTGAAGGTGTCGTTCGAAAATCCGGAATACACGGCCGATGCCGATGCGATGGGGACGTTGCGTTTGCTCGACTGCATGCGCGATCACGTGGAACACACGGGACGGGAAGTGCGGTTCTATCAGGCGGGATCGTCAGAGATGTTTGGCGCCGCCGCACCTCCACAGAGCGAGGACACCGCTTTCTATCCGCGGAGTCCGTATGCCGTATCGAAAGTGGCCGGGTACTGGTACGCAGTCAACTATCGCGAAGCTTACAACCTCTTTATCGCGAATGGCATTTTGTTTAACCACGAATCGCCACGGCGCGGAGAGACTTTCGTCACCCGTAAAATCACGCGTGCGTTGGGGCGTATCAAGTCCGGCTTGCAGGACAAGCTGTACTTAGGCAACCTCGATGCGAAGCGTGACTGGGGCTTCGCCGGAGACTACGTGGAGGGTATGTGGCGGATGTTGCAGCACGATGAGCCGGGCGACTTCATACTGGCTACGGGTGAGGCTTATTCGATCCGCGAGTTTCTCGAAGAGGCGTTTGGATGCGTTGGCCTGGATTGGAAGAAGTACGTTAGCATCGATCCTCGCTATTTCCGGCCAACGGAGGTCGATTACTTGTTGGGTAATCCGGCGAAAGCTCGAAAGGCGCTCGGGTGGACTCCGAAGGTAAGTTTCCGCCAACTGGTCCGGATGATGGTAGATCACGATCTTCAACTTGCCGAGGAAGAGCGGCTTGTTTATAACAGCAAAATGGTAAGCGGACTTCCCGCGACGGCTTGATATGCACAAAAATAGCCGGATCTTCATCGCGGGTCATCGGGGTTTGGCCGGATCGGCTATTCATCGCCGATTGACTCAACTTGGATACACAAATCTACTGCTTCGGTCTCGCGCGGAAGTGGATTTATCGTCAAGTCAATCCGTCGATCTGTTGTTTCGATCCGAACGGCCGGAGTATGTGTTTCTGACTGCGGCAAAAGTCGGAGGTATTTTAGCGAATTCTCAGTTTCCAGCCGATTTCCTGCGGGATAACCTCGCCATTGAGTTGAACGTCATTGACGCCGCCTGGCGCTACGGCGCGGCCAAGTTACAATTTCTCGGCTCTTCTTGTATCTATCCGAAGTTTGCGCCTCAGCCTATGAAGGAAGAATATCTTCTGACGGGCGCTTTGGAATCCACCAACGAATGGTATGCCATCGCCAAAATCGCCGGGATAAAATTGTGCCAGGCGTACCGGGCTCAGTACGGATTCAACGCCATCTCGCTAATGCCTACGAATCTTTACGGACCCGGCGATAACTTCGAATTGAAGAGTTCTCACGTGCTTCCGGCTTTGATTCGTAAGTTTCATGAGGCAAAGCGGAACGGCGATTCAGCAATCGTGGTTTGGGGAACGGGCACGCCGCGCCGCGAATTTCTGCACGTGGATGACCTTGCCTCGGCTGCCGTCTTTCTGATGGAAAGCTATGACGAAGCGGAAATCGTAAACGTCGGAACGGGACGGGATCTTACGATTCGCGCATTAGCGGAGTTAGTCGCCCATTGTACAGGCTATAAAGGCCACCTGGTATTTGATACTTCTAAACCGGACGGAACGCCTCGCAAGCTTCTGGACGTAAGCCGGCTCGCGGGATTAGGCTGGAACCCGTCCATCAAACTCGAAAGCGGTGTGCGCACTACTTACGAATGGTTTCTCGAGAATATAGATTCTGCCCGTCTATCTGTGCCTGTGCCTGCTCAGTTGATTGGACAACAGCATTCGATATCGTCACGTTAACGGGAGCTGACGTCAGCGTACCGTTGTCGATGTCGTGTGCCCAGACCTCGAACGTATGCTGACCGTTCGATAGCGCCGTAGTGTTCAGCAAGTATGAATAAGGCGGGCTTGTCACGCGTACGGCGCCGATTTCCAAATCGTCCACGGCCAAATAGGAGCCGGCCGAGTCGAGAGCGGCGTTGATTTGCGCGCTAACCGAAACAGTTCCTGAAAGCTGTTGTCCTGCGCTGGGAGACACGATGACAACCTTGGCTGTGCTGGGTACCGAAGTCGGATTTGAACCCGCAGTTACTCCCGCGTCTTTGTACATGTGAAACACAGTAGGATTATTGGCCTGCCAGTAATCGGCATGCACCATCAGAATGTCTCCGCGGCGAACGGAATCGGTCAGTTTCTGGCGGTATTGCGAAAGCTTGCCTGGATCGACATCGTTAATCAGGTTCACACTGAAAGCCTTTGGATAGTAGTCGTAGATATCGGCTGGCGTTCCGAGATCGGTGTGAAAGATAAAACTGTTAAATGGCGCCGTATAGGCGAAGTATTTGGGCGTACTTTCTTCGGGTATGAAGAGTGAATCCGGCAAAGCCGAGGCAGTCTGCTGGAAGACGCCTGGGTCTAAAACCCCGCCGTTTTGGTCAACGGAGGAATCTACGTAGAACAGAGTGACACCCCAGCGATCGTGCGCATACTTTGCTTTACGAATCAATTCGGCGGCGATTTGGGAATCCGGCAGGTACGCCTGCTCGGCCGTGCCATCCGGATTTAGCGTGAAGTGCTGTGGCCGAATACAAACGCCGGCGCGAAATCCAGCGTCTCTCATAACTTTGAAATACGCGTCGTCGAGTTTCATGCCGGTGTAGGGAGACGAGGGACTCCCGATGACACTCTCCATTTCCGGTGCAACCTGAGCGATTTGATCCGGCGCACAAACGTAACTTGTTTGCTGCGGATATTGCTCTCCTTCGATATCCCAGGTAATCGCACCCTGCGCGTTCAAGCGTTGTAAGTTCTTGATGTTGGCATGAGCCTGTTTAAGAATCCTGGCTTGAAAGAGAGCTAGTCCAGCGGGCGTTCGAATATCGAGATCGCCGGCATTCGCATCGTTGAAATAACGGCGCGGGTTATTGGGAAAGCCCGCTGGTTGGTTTTGGTTTCCTTGCGCCGAGCTGGCAAGATAGACAGTGCCAATAATTCTTCGATCCGTCCAGTTCACCTGGGGAGGCCAGGTTTTTGCCCAGTTTTTATAGACGTCCGCGACAATCGCCGCAGCGGGTGTTCCGGATGGCGCGAAACGCAATGAGACCGTGAACGAATCGGTTTGGCCAGGTAGAACAGGGCGGTCGTTGCGCGGCATGAAGGATGCCATGCTGTCGATCGAAGTTCCGCTAATGATGGGAAAATAAGCGAAGTCCGCGCCGCTCGCCGGTTCAAAACCGCTGTAAAGGGGCTTTGCGGGATCGGGAACAGCGGCTACGACTTGACCTGCTTCAAAATCCGCCGTCGTTACACTCGGTCCGGTCGTATTGAAGGTGAGATGTTCGTAGGAATGATCACCGAAGCCGCTTGGCAGTTGCGGGAAGTGAAGAACAAACGGATAGATTGTGGCGCCATCGAAGGTGATGCCTGAATTCGCGAGGTTAGTCTCGGTGACCTTCATGTCGAGAGTGTCGCCCGATTGCACGAACTGTAAGCTGATCGCTCCCCACGTGAACGCGTACGTCCAGGTGTGAGTTGCCGAATTCCAGTTGTGTCCACTGCTTGATTCTCCCCACCCGTATTGGCCGTTCGAAAGGACGTTGCCCTGGGCGTCCGTACATTTCATGTGCCAGATATGGAAAGCGTCCGAGGGGTTCTGAGCCAGATCTTCAAGGACGGCGCCGTTGTAAGTAAGCTGTTGAATGCCGTGATCGCCGAAGGCGACTTGTAACCCGCCCGTCGCCCGGCAATCCAAGCAGGGAATCACTAGCAATGGAACAAGAGAGTAAATCGAAGCGCGTTTCATCCGTTATCACCCGAGTTTAGATTAGAGTGCCGAGCGCTCCTGCAATTCTCTCAGTATCCTGGTCGATAAGAGTCGGCCAAGGCCCGTAATAGCCAGTACTGGCATCGCGAAATCTTCGTAAGCGGGCTACAATGGCAGTTCTGCCGTACAAAGATGAAGATACAGAAAGCTGTCATAACGGCTGCGGGCCGTAATCAGCGAACGCTTGCCTTCCAGACACTCATCGACCGCGATGGCCGGGAAAAAACCGTCCTGCGCATTATCCTCGACGAAGTGCGCAGCGCGGGAGTCCATGAGATTTGCATCGTCATTCCGCCCGACGATGAGGACGCCTACATGCGCGCCTCTGGCGATAGGTCCATTCGCTTTATCACGCAGGCTGAGCCGCGCGGTTATGCGCACGCAATCTATTCTGCCCGCCCGTTTACAAACGACGATCCGTTTCTGCACCTGGTGGGGGATCACCTGTATGTAGGAAACGGGATCAGCCCCACCGCCAAACTGGTAAAAGCGGCTCAAGATGCGGATTGTTCCGTGTCCGCCGTGCAAGCTACCAGAGAATCGTTGCTTCCGCTTTATGGGGCAATTGGGGGGCAGCGAATCTCCGGACAGCAGGATCTCTACCGGATCGAGAAAGTGATAGAGAAACCCACGCCGACAGAGGCGGAGCAAAGCCTAACCGTTTCCGGTCTGCGCGCGGGGCATTATCTCTGTTTCTTTGGCATGCATGTACTGAGCCCAAGAATCATGGATATCCTGGGGCGCCGCCTCCAGAGCGATTCTCCTCGGGTGACGCTCTCCGGCTGTCTGGATGAACTGGCAAGTAGAGAGCAGTATTTGGCTTTGGAGCAGACGAGCCGCCGTTACGACGTGGGCGTCAAATATGGCTTATTCCGAGCGCAGCTTGCACTTGCATTGAGCGGCAAGGATCAAAACGCGATTTTAGCTCAATTGCTAGAGGTCGTTGCTCTGCGGACGACGGAAGCCCGGGAGATTGGACAAGGTTCGTGAGCCAACTTGTCCGTATTATTACAGCGAGCGATCCCGCCGTCAGGAATCGTCCGGTAGACGAATTCTGCCGCCAAGCTTCGACATCGGATCTGCTGGTTGAATGTGCGGCGCTCGATCAATTCTGGCGAGGCAGTCAGAACCTGTATGAGCGCGTGCGGGCGCAGTTTTTTCTGTACTCAATACATCGTTTTCATCTTCCTTACCGCTCCGAAATCAATTCTCTGGGCCTTGCTCCGTTCGACGCCTGGTCCCATCTTCTAGACCGCCGATTCGAAGAGGCAATCGAAGTACTGCTCCGGGTGCAGGAGAGCAAAGGACCGAGCGCGCCGCTATCCAGCGCATTCGCGTCCGCTTACCGCGGGCTTGCCTTTAAGACTCTCGCGGATCAAGTCCGGCAGAGTGTCCGTTCCGTACGCGGCAACCAGTGGATGTCTCGCATCGGTCATCCGGAAGATTACCCGCTGACCGTTCGTCCTGAGTTGTTAAGCCGTTCTTCCGAGCAGGAGGCATTTCCCATCCTGAAAGAATCCACGCCCGTTCGGATGGACCTTACGCACGGGGCTTGGAGCGATATTTTCTTTCTCGGGATGGACTTTCCCGAAGGTGCGCGCGTTTTAAACGTCTCGATAGATTTAAGCGTTCGAGGCGAGGGTTCAAGCAAACCGAGGCCGCCCGTAGAGGCTTATTTCCGGGTGATCGAAGAACCTGTCTTGCGGCTGACGAGCATTGACCTAAACGCTTCCGCCGACATTACAAGTTTCGCCGAGCTCTTCGATTTTGGCCGCGATTATCTTGGCCTTTTGAAAGCGGCCGTCATCGCATCGGGTCTTGTACCTCCGGCAATGGAGGGCGCCATTCAACCTCTCGGGGATCTCCTCACTCGTTTGGTGGGTGAGGGCCGTGGAGTCGAACTGGTTAGCCGCGTCCGCGATATCCCAAAGGGTTCGCGGCTTGCGGTTTCAACCAATCTGCTCGCCAGTCTCATATCCGTGTGCATGCGAGCTACCAGTCAGTTTTATTCACTTACCGGTCGTTTGAAAGAAGCCGATCGTCGTTTGGTAGCTGCCCGCGCCATCTTAGGTGAGTGGCTAGGCGGTTCGGGCGGAGGTTGGCAGGATTCGGGCGGCGTGTGGCCGGGAATCAAGATTATTGAGGGTTGTGAGGCGACCGAAGGCGATCCCGAATTCGGCATAAGCCGGGGCCGTTTGCTGCCCACGCATCAAGTCTTATCAACGGACGAGATATCCGGGCAATCTCGCCAGAAGTTACAAGACAGTCTGGTCCTGGTACATGGAGGAATGGCGCAGGATGTCGGGCCCATTCTAGAAATGGTCACTGAAAAGTATCTTCTGCGATCTGAAGCGGAATGGAAGGCTCGAAGCCAGGCGATTGGGATTCTCGATGAGATCGTCGGGAGCCTGCGTCTTGGCGATATAGCTGCAGTCGGTGCGGCGACGGAACGAAACTTCTTCGGACCTATCCAAGACATCATTCCCTGGGCAAGCAATCTGTATACGGAAACTCTCATCCGGCGCGCCAGGACGGAAATGAGATCCGACTTTTGGGGTTTCTGGATGCTGGGCGGGATGGCGGGCGGCGGAATGGGCTTTATGTTCAGCCCCTCTTCAAAGGAACGGGCGCAAGATCGACTGCAAGCGATCATGCGGGAAACGAAGCGGCGGCTTGAGGACGCTGTTCCGTTCGCGATGGACCCGGTGGTGTACGACTTTTCGATCAATGAGAATGGCACCTTCGCGGAACTCCTGACCGGCGAGGCTAGCTTGATGCCGGAAAGTTACTACACACTTACGGTACCGGCGCTGCTGAGGATGGAGTCCCGGCTGATACCGCTTTCGCGACGAGCTGAGCTCTATCAGTTCAGCCGGGCTTGTCGAACCGTTCCAGAGTATTCGGGCATGGTCCAAAACCTGTTTGACCGTCTGCTTCCCACTTCCACGAGAGGACAAGAGGAACAAGCGCAAAGTCTTTCAGAGTTGCTGATGCAAAATGGCTTCGACCCGTTGCAGCATGAGCAGATTCAATCTGATTTACGGAGCGGCAGGATCGGTCTGGCGCAGAACCGGTTGCCGGTTTCGGTGAGGGTCGAAGACATAGGTCCGGGCGATGTGTTCGATGGAACCGGGCTGTTCGCAAGCGAATTGCGTGAAGTCGGAATGCAAGCGCTGAAGGACGGCCGAGTCGCCGTGGTTTCGATGGCCGGGGGCGCGGGTACTCGCTGGACGAGAGGGGCGGGCGCGGTGAAAGCTCTGAACCCGTTCTGCAAGCTGGGCGGGAGTTATCGTAACTTTATTGAGGTGCATCTGGCGAAGAGTTTGCGGAGCAGCCTTATGTCAGGCACGCCGGTGCCGCATGTTATTACGACGAGCTACCTGACCCACGGTCCCATCAAGTCGTTTATGGACCGCCAGAGTAATTGCGGCTATGAAGGACCGGTGTTTTTGTCTCACGGCCGCAGCATCGGACTGCGTCTGGTGCCCATGACGCGCGACTTACGTTTTGCCTGGGAGGAGTTATCGCAACAGGCACTGGATGCGCAGAAACAAAAAGTGCGGGAGAGTTCGCGCGCGGCGCTGATTCAGTGGGCGTTGCAAGCGGGCGAAGGTTCCGATTATACGGACAATCTTCCCGCGCAATGTCTGCATCCAACCGGACACTGGTATGAACTGCCAAACATGCTTCGGAACGGAGTTCTCTGGCAAATTGTTCAGCAGCGGCCACAATTGCAATACCTGATGGTGCATAACATCGACACGGTTGGCGTCAACCTTGATCCCGGTCTTCTCGGATTTCACATTAGCCGAAAGGCGGCGCTGACTTTCGAAGTGATCGCCCGTCATATTGAAGATCACGGCGGAGGATTGGCACGCGTGGACTCCCGGTTGCGCCTCCTCGAAGGGCTTGCGCTGCCCTCTGAGGAGCTTGAGTCGTCACTCTCCTACTACAACTCCAATACTTTCTGGGTCGATATAGATAAGCTGTTGCAAGTTTTCGGATTGACGCGGCAGGACCTCACAAGTTCAGACAAGGTGGCTAGCGCCGTCCGTAAACTTGCGGGGCGCATGCCGACCTATGTGAATCTGAAAGACGTGAAGAAACGTTGGGGGAAGGGACAAGAGGATGTGTTTCCCGCGGCGCAGTTTGAGAAGCTCTTCGTGGACATGACGGCCATCTCAGAGTTGGATTGCGCCTATGCCGTTGTGCCGAGACAGAGAGGCCAACAACTCAAGGAGCCCGCCCAATTAGATGGGTGGCTGCGGGACGGCTCGGCGGCATATGTGGAGAGCCTGGGTTCTTGGGACTAAGTTGACGCGTATCGATTCTGCAATGCGAAATCGTTTCTTCCGCTAAGTTTTGGCTTGTGTCAGATCGAACTGGATTGGATAATCGACACTCGGATGTGCGTTACTTCTAAATTGATTTTAGTCTGCCGGTGGTTGCTTGCGATACTTGGCTGTGCGCTGTTGTTTGCCGTTCGCTCGAATACTGCCCAGCCGCCCGGCATCAAGTCACAGCAGACACTTCCCGCAGGAGGCGACTGGTCTGGAACGAATCCGGCCGGCGAGCGTTATTCTTCCAATCCAGGCGTTGCGTGGCCTGCCGCGGATGCGTTGAAAAGGACTCTTCCGCGGCAGGAAGCGGTAGGCCCCGCCAGACCGGACCGCCTTGTCGGTATTTTTTATTTCCTCACCTTTGGACAGCATGACGCGAACGATGCTCCGCCGTCCGTGGTCACGGATCTTCTTCGGAAATTTCCCGATGCGCTCAACACTCCATCGTCACCGCCGTGGGGTCCGATGGGAAGCCCGCATTTTTGGGGCGAACCTCTCTACGGGTTTTACCTGAACAGCGACCCGTGGGTGATTCGGCGGCATGCGCACCTTCTCGCGGATGCAGGCGTGGACACTCTTATCTTCGACACGACCAACGCGATCACGTACCGTGATGTCTATTTCAAAATCTGTGAAGTATTTCGGCAGATCCGGGCGGAAGGAGGGCGGACGCCGCAGATCGCGTTCATGGTGAACACCGAAGCTGGCCGATCGGCGCAAGAAATTTACGAAGACCTTTACCAGCCTGGTCTGTACCAGGAACTGTGGTTTCGCTGGCAGGGAAGGCCGTTGATGATTTGCGATCCACAGAAAGCGACTCCCGAAGTGCGCGCGTTCTTCACACTGCGCGGGGCTCACTGGCCTTTCACGCAGGTCGATACACCCTATGCGTGGCATTGGGAGGCCGCATACCCGCAGGTATATGGCTACACGACCGATCCAAAGATTCCGGAAGAGGTGAATGTCTCCGTGGCCCAAAACCTGCGTCAAAGCGACGGCAAGGTCACAAACATGAGCAACGGCGACGCGCGCGGCAGAAGCTTCCACAATGGTTCTGAAGACACTTCGGCGGGCGCGATCCTGCACGGGTTCAACTTTCAGGAGCAGTGGAAGCGGGCACTAAAACTCGACCCTCCGTTCGTTATGGTGACGGGTTGGAACGAGTGGGCTGCGGGCCGTTTCGCCAGGCCCGGGCACGGCGTAGTTTTCGTGGATCAGTTCAATGAAGAATATAGCCGCGATATCGAGATGATGAAGGGCGGTCACGGCGACGACTACTACTACCAATTAGTTGCGAACGTCAGGCGCTACAAGGGGATGCCAGCTTTGCGCCAGGCCTCCGCGCTGAAAACGATACCGCCGGGTGGCTTCCATCAATGGCGCGATGTGCGGCCGGAGTACAGGGACCCTCCTGGCGAGACCACGCCCCGCAACTACGACGGCGTCGGCAACCTGCACTACACAAATTACACCGGCCGAAATGACCTGCTGGTGATGAAGGTCGCCCACGATAGTAAGAACGTGTACTTCTATGCACGCACACGTGAGCCCATTACCAGACCGGAGGGAATGAACTGGATGAATTTGCTGATCGACATTGACCACGACGCTGGTACCGGCTGGCAAGGGTACGATTACGTCGTTAATCGGACGCGAACTGAAGCCGGGCAAACATCCCTCGAGCGGAACGTGGGAGGCGGGTGGAATTGGGCCAGAGTGGCGAGTGTCGCGTACAGCTTGAAGGGTAACGAGCTTCAGATCACCGTTCCGCGAGCGGCGCTCGGAATTCCGGCTGACTCGACCGAGTTCATCTTCGATTTCAAGTGGACCGATAACCTTCAGAAACCCGGCGACGTGATGGATTTTTATGTCAGCGGCGATGTGGCGCCGAATGGGCGGTTCAATTACCGCTATATTGCGAAGAACATCCAGCGCGGCGAGTAAGTCAAAACCGTTTGGCATTGCAAAACCGAACCTATCCGTGCACTCCTTGGAATCCTTCTGACAACGGGCTTTCTGTTCGTCAGTTACTCCGGTTCCTTGCTTGCAGATGGCGGTCTTGACGGCTTACGATTCCGGCCACCCGCAGTTCCATTGATCACAAACGATCCGTACTTCAGTATCTGGTCGATGACCGATCGTCTAGCGGACGACGCTACCCGCCACTGGACCAAGCACAAGCAGCCGTTGATAAGTCCCATTCGCGTAGATGGCAAATGCTATCGACTGATGGGTTCCGAACCGGAAAGCGTTTCCGCTTTGCCACAGCAGAGCGTCGAAGTAACACCTACCCGAAGCATCTACAGGTTTGCCGGCGCCGGCGTAAAGGTGACGCTTACCTTTCTCTTACCGCTGTTCGAGGACGATATTGAAGTTTTGAGCCGCACTGCAAGTTACATCTCATGGGACCTCGAATCGGCCGATGGAGAGCCACATAGCGTGGAGGTTTTCGATAGCATGGGCTCGGAAGCCGCCGTCAATACGCCGGATCAATACATCGACTGGGCTCGCGAGTCTTACGGCTCTTTAACGGCGCTCCGTGTCGGATCGCAAGATCGGTTTTAGCTGCATACGTCGAAAGACGACGTACGGATCGATGCTTACGACGAAATCTGGGCGATCCAGTGCATGGGTGAGAACTTGCGGCCCTATGAGCGCCCGTAATGGTGCAACCGCGGCGGATCTGCTGAAGAAGTCCGAAGCCGATTTGGACGCTCGAAGAAAACGAGGCGTCGCTTTTGACGGGGAGCTACTTGCCGATTTAGAGCGGGAGGGTGGGCCAGAGTACGCGCAAATTGGCGCGCTTGCCTATGGTCAGGTGTTAGCTGGGATCGGAATTGCCACCGACGACAGCGGCCAACGCTGATGTTCACCAAAGAGAACACCAGCAATGGCGATGCAGCGACTGTGGATGTGATCTTTCCGGCCAGTCCGGAACTGCTGCTATTCAGTCCAACAGTAGCAAAGAGCGTAATTGCGCCAGCGCTTATTTACGGCGCATCTTCGCGCTGGAAATTCCCCGATGCGCCGCACGAGCTGGAGAAATATTTGATTGCCAAGGCGCTGACGATGGCGGCGAACAAATGCCCGTCGAGGAGAGCGGGATTCTGCTTATACTGGTCGATGCAATCGCAAACGCGGAAGGCAATGCCAACTTCGCCGGACTCTGGTGGCCCACTCTTACCAAATGGGCAGCGTACTTCGAGAAGTACGGCGAGGACCCCGAAGAGCAGCTTTGCACGGACGATTTCATGGGGCACTTGGCCGACAATTCCAATCTCTCCGTGAAGGCTATTCTGGGGCTTGCCGCGACCGGCAACAGGTGGGCCATGGGCTCAGATCCCGCCGAGGCAGCCAGGGCCGAAATTGAGCGTAGTTGTGCCGAGTTCTTAAGACGGGCCGCAAACGTGGCGGTACACGATGGAGAAACCGGCAGGGAGATGGATGGCCTCGGATTTTGACGATCGGAGCTGGCGCACTGGCCAGGCGATGTTCGGAAGCGGAAATCCCTTGGTCCGCACGCAGTGGAAAACGCCCGATATCTGGATGCGAAGGAGTGTTGTTATCCCGAACGGGAACATCCCGACTTGCGCGCTCTCCTGTTCCACAACGGCGACGCGGAGCTCTATATAGATGTATTGCGAGTGATTAAGAGATCGATGCCGGATTGGTAAGTGTGGAGAAATAGATGGTACCGTTCCGGATAGTAGAACGCTGATTCAACCCGTCGGACGAACCACCCCGATGTATCGCAATGTGCAACGAGAGATTAGGCCGAAGGTACTACAAAGGTGCTTTGAGTTTAAGCTTCGAACGGGTGTAATGCAATACAGGCGCGTTCAGGGGCGGGCAACACTCAGCTTCTAAACTGTTTCGCATTTCGAAACGGAAAGCTGTAAAACACTTGCCGTTGACGTGCCCGGGCAAACCGTAAATAATCGCATGAGACTTTGGCGGGATAGTCAGGCAAATGGGAACCCATTCGGAATGCAACGCGGTTGCCCCAGCCGTCAAAAGATTTTTCAAAGGAGTATTGATTCTATGTTCGGAAGATCTCGTTATATTTTCCTGCTCTTCTTAGTGACGGCACTAGCATGGGCGCAAACCGATCGGGGAAGCATTCGCGGCACGCTGACGGATTCCTCTGGTGGAGTAGTTCCCGGCGCGGCCATCACCGCAACCAACATAGCCACGGGCGCAGTAACGCCCACCACTTCCACCGCGACCGGAGATTACAATATTCCATCTCTGCTGGTAGGAACTTATCGTGTCGAGGTTCAAGCGGCCGGTTTTAAGAAATCGGTTAGAGATGCCGTTGTGGTGCCTCTTGGCGGCGTGGTCGGGCTTAATCTCGCGTTAGAGGTCGGAACGGCAACTCAAACGGTCATAGTTACCGGTGCGGCGCCCATCCTGCAGACTGAAACCAGTTCGGTCGCAACCACCGTAGAGCCGAACGCGTACATCGACCTTCCTCTCAGCGCTGGCGGCGGGCGAAATGCTTCGGCCTTTGTCAATCTTGTTCCAGGTGTAGAAGGAGGCAATCCGAGTATCAATGGCGGCCAGACTTTCGGCAACGAGATTCAGGTTGATGGTATTGCCAATGAGACCATCGAGCTTTTCGGCGATCCCCGTAATATTCTCTTTCCTCCGGAGTTCGTGGAGGAGCTTTCGGTGCTCACAAGTAGTTACTCGGCTGAATACGGCGATACTAACAGCGGCGTAGTGCGGTACGCCATAAAATCGGGTACGAATCAATATCACGGGCAAGCTTTTGAATATCTCAAGAACACGGCGTTTGATGCCCGCGGCGCTGTGAACGCGACAGCCGCCGTCGATCATGAGAACGAGTACGGCTTCACTCTGGGCGGACCTATTTCCATTCCGAAGCTGTATAACGGAAAGAACAAAAGCTTCTTCTTCTTCGGCGCGGATTATTACCGCCAGCACGGACAAGGCTCCATCGGGACTGTCTCACTTCCTAACGCGGCTTTCCGGGGCGGCGACCTTTCGCAACTTCTCACGCAAAACGGCCGGCAGATCTATTACCCCGCCACGACAACTGTAAACGGGGTAACCACGCGACAGCCGATCCCAGGAGATATCATTCCGTCCTCCCTTATAAGCCCTGCGGCGCTCAAAATTCTGAGCTATGTACCGGTCCCGCAAACGAATGGGATCGTGAACAACGCCTTTCTTCCCCGTCAACTAAGCCAGACTTACTTGAACGAGTATGCGATAAAGGGCGACCACTACTTCAACGATAAGAATCATCTGATGGTCTCGGAAACTCACGGGAGCGAGCCCGATGTCAACAGTACTGTTCTGCCTTTTCCGATTCAGGAAATCTTCCTGGATACAAACCAGATAGTAACTCTAGCGCGGGTCGGTTACGACCACATCTTTTCCCCTACCGTCATCAATCAGTTGCGGCTCGGGTTCAACCGGCAGTACGCGCTCTTCGATCCGAGAGATATCGGCGCCAACTACCCGGAGAAACTAGGCATTCCAGGATTCGAACAGTCATCGGGCAGCTTCCCCTCTATCGGCTGGGGCGAATTCACTGGGCTCGCGTCGAACCATTTCTCTGAACATCCGGTGGTTTCAGATAGCTACTTCCTTGACGACACCGTTTCCTGGACAAAGAACAAGCACAACCTGAAATTTGGAGCCGATCTTCGCCAGCACCGGCATTCGAGCTACGTTATCAACCAGCCGGGGATCAACTTCTCCTCCAACGAAACCGCCGACCCAAACAATCTCCAGAACACGGGAGACGCCTACGCGAGCTTTCTGCTTGGGCAGGTTGACAACGCGAATCTACCGTTAAACAAAGCCAACCCGCTGGTTCACTTCAACGATATGCAGTTCTTTATCCAGGACGACTACAAAGTAACTTCTCGTCTTACGGTAAACGTGGGCGTCCGGGGAGGATTTATGACCCCTTACGTGGACAGCAACAACGAATACTCCATTGTCGATCTCAAAACACCGAATCCAGCCGCGGGGAACCTGCCCGGCACGTACATCTTTGCGGGCCGGAATGGAAACGGCTCTGAACTGTCTTACGCGAACAGTCTTGCGCGCGTTCTCGATCCTCGGATCGGCCTTGCGTGGCGCACTACGGACCGCTTTGTGATTCGCGCCGGGTATGGCATTACCTCAGTCCCCACCGGCGCTTACGGAGCAGGCCACAACGTCGCTTTAGATGAGGGCTACACGGCCACTCCATCCGTCAACAGTCTGAACCAGGGCCTCACGCCTGCGTTTATCTTGGACCAAGGATTTCCGCAGAGTGCAATACAGCAACCGCCGTTTATCAGTCCAAGTCTCGACTTGGGTCAAAACATTTCCTACTGGAGCCCCAGCACGGGCCGGCTTGCGTCAAGTCAGAGTTGGAACTTCTCGACCGAGACGCAGCTCATGAACAACTTGACTCTGAATGTGTCTTATGTCGGCCAGAAGGGAACCCACTTGGCCCTTAACACTAATCTCAACCAGCTGAACCCGTCCTATTTGTCACTCGGCAGCCTGCTGAATGACTCGATCACGAATCCGGCTGTTGTGGCTCGTGGCTACACGGCGCCATTCCCCAGCTTTGTCACGCTCTACGGAGCTGGCGCGACGCTCGGTCAGGCGCTGCGACCCTACCCGCAGTATTTGAATATGCAATCCATCTCCAGCGACACAACTGGAGACTCGACATATCACGCGCTTCAGGTCAGCGTCAATAAGCGACTCAGCAATGGTTTGTACCTGCTGGCAAACTACACGTGGAGCAAGAACATCTCGGATGCGGATATCAGCATCGCGCCATTTGCTTCCACGGTCCGGGATCAATACAACCGGAGCCTGGATAAGGTCGTCTCGTCTAATTGGGTTCCTCATCATGCCAACATCGCATTTACCTATGCCTTACCCATTGGTCGTGGGCGAGCATTCCTGAATAGCGGACTACTAAGCCGGATTGCCGGAGGATGGCAGCTAAGCGGAATTCTCACGTACCGTACCGGTGACCTGATCGGCCTTGGAGTTAGCAATACGCTTCCGTTATTTGCGGGGCCGCAAACACCCAACACCGTTCTGGGCCAGCCCTTAGCCATCCAAAACGGACCGATCGTGATCGCCGCCAACGGCAGCGCCGGCACGAAGTATCTAAACATCAACGCGTTCACCCAGCCCGCGGCGGGAACGTTCGGTACTAGTTCCGGTCGCGTGCCGAACTTGTTCGGACCCATTCAGCTGAACGAAAATATGAGCGTTCAGAAGGAGTTTGCGATCTTCGAACGGCTCAACTTCATCTTGCGATTTGAAGCCTTCAACATTTTCAATCGGGTCCTGCCCGGCGGTCTCAACACCGACATCACCAATCCTGCCGCTTTCGGAACGTTTAATGGGCAGGAGAACGGTCCACGCACGGCGCAGATAACCGCCAAACTCAATTTCTGACGCCGATGTGAGAGTCTGTTCTGGGAAGGTGGATGTTTCCACCTTCCCATTACTTAGTTTCGTGCGGTACTTCTATTTCATCTTGTTTCTGCTTGCCGGTATCGTGATCGGGGCCCAAGAGCCCGATCTGCATACGATTTACGCAGAAGCTCAATCCGCGGAATCGGCCGGAGATCTTTCGACGGCAGTGCAACGCTATGAGCAGATCATTCGCTTGCGGCCGGATATGGCGGAGGCCCATGCGAACCTCGGGACGCTTTACTATCAGGAAGGCCAAAGTGCGAACGCGGAATCCGAGTTTCGTAAAGCTGCCTCATTGAAACCTGAATTGGCGGGGCCTTTCTTCTATCTCGGGGTGATCTCGCTTGACAAAGGTTCGCCTTCCGAAGCTTTACCGCTGCTCAGGAAGGCTGCCGCTCTCGATCCCGCGAATGCCATGACGTTCGCCTGCATAGGTTACGCACTATTCGCGCAGGGGAACAACAGAGGGACATTGGACGCCTTGTATCACGCGCTAACACTGGGAGCCGGCGACGGCAATATCTTTTACACTCTGACCGAAGCGGCCGATGCGCTCTCGGCGGAACGGGCGTCGGCCTTAGACAAACACTTCCCGCAATCGGCCTTTTCGGAACTAGCCAGGGCACACGTATACGAGGCGAAGCGGGACTACAAGCAAGCGGCCATTCTGTACGCGCAAGCGTCGCGGAAGCTTCCTGACAATGCGGCGCTTCAAAACAAGCTCGCTTGGATAGATACAAGAGCCAAGAATAATGAAGCACCGGACCGGCGCGATCTCGATGACTTGGCCGATGGAGCTTTGCGGTTCTTGTATGCTCCCACGGAAGCAAATAATCTGGAGCCTTCCTTGCTGAAAGTTCTGCAATCTGCTAACAAATACGCTCAGGCGGCGAATACGGCGCAAACTCTTTATCGGTCCGAGGATGCCTATCAGAGCGTCTCTTTCCTTGCCTCCTTGTGCCTGATCGGCAAGTACCCCGATTCCTTCCGGTCTCATCAACTGCGTGGAAAAATGCTTGCGCAACAAGCGCGCACCGACGACGCGATCGCCGAGTATCGCAAAGCGCTGGAACTTCAACCGGACGCGCCCGATCTCCACTTCGCGATTGGGAATCTCGAATGGCAGCAGGGCCGGCTCGAGGAGGCGCGCAAAGAACTGGAAACGGAGATTGTTTCGAATCCGCGCCACGGGCCCAGCTTTTACGAGTTGGGCGACATTGCTTACCGGCAACAGCGTATCGGCGATGCTGAAACCGCACTAAAACAGAGCGTAAAACTGGATTCGTCGTTGAAGGAGGCATGGCTGCTTTTAGCCAAACTCCAGGAACAGGCACAGCCCCAAGATTCCATTGCGGACTTGAAGCGCGCGATTAGGATCGATCCAACTGACCCCGCCCCGCACTACTCCTTGATGGCGCTGCTAAGACGGCAGCATCGGCTTGCCGAATCGTCCAACGAGCTGGCCACTTACAAACGTCTGAAGGAACAACTTAATGCGAATGCCCCGACGGTATCTCTTCCTAGTAACTGAGTTATCAAAGTGGCCGCTCACGCTATTTCTGTATTTATCGATGGCGCTGTGCGCGGCCAGCCAAACCATCCCGGACGTGCACTGCACGGTAGAGGACTACTCGGTCAAAGCAACCGTCGCTTGGCAGTTCCCCGGCGCGCAAAAGGATGCGCAGGTGGTCGTCCTGCGCGACCCGGCTGGCGAGCAGGAGGCGCGATTCGACCTGCTGCACGGGGCGGCTCTAATCTCGCTTCGGCTACATGAGAAAGAGCTCTTGTTCGGGCAGACTGCGGGTGCAAGCGTATCGATGTTCGCAGCCCAGAAAAATGCGGGTCCGGAGTTAAAGCATCTGCCTCCCTACTGGTCCGCTTATAGCCCCGATCAGGGCGGCTCCAGCATGGGCTTGCCCGCCACGACAGCCGGTGTCGCCTGTGACGGGCAACATGCGATGCGCGCGTTCTCGATGATGATCGATCGCGGTGTAGACAACTCATTTCGAAAGCATCCGCTGATCGGTGTTTTCAAAGGACAGATCAGTGATAACTTTCCGCCCGGGTACTCTACTCCCTTCACTATCGAGACAAGTGCAAGCTGGGTTCGCAATCCCAGCGGGTCCCCAACCTATTACTTGAAATTGGAGCAGAGCGTTGTTAATGTCAGGCCGGAGAAGACGGGCCGCCTGATGTGGTACTTGAACGCGGCCACGCCATGGGATTTTCAATACTCATCGCATTTCCCCGAAAGCTGTTCGGAAAAATCCCCATGCTCAAGTAGAAACGCCACTGCGATTGCGGCCGGACGCTACCGTGATTCAACTCGCAGCGATGGCTTAGCGATCGTTGCTCCCGCGGTCGCTTGGCACACGGACAATATGTACGTGAAGGACAACGCCGAGTACGTTGTTCTTCTTTATAACTCCGTGTGGGCGGCTCCGCGGCACACCTTCGCTCTGGTATCGGAACATGCGCTCAACGGCGTTAGCTCTTTCCGCTTCAGTTGGTATGTCTGTGCGGGCTCATGGGAGCATGTCAAAACCTTTTCGGCGAGTCAGCCTGTGAGCGAAGCTCCTGCCGAGCCTCGCGAACCTGAGTCACCCGAGCCCCAACCGGAAGCGCAAGCCCTCCGCGTGGGCTGCCAAACTTCCACTTTCAAGCCCCAACCACAACAGGAAGATCAGGCAATCGTTCTGAAAGATCCCGCTGGCGAGCAGACTGTCTTGTTCGATATGAGCGAAGGTGGCGCGATCGTATCGTTGCGGTACCGCGGCCTGGAGCATATTTGGGGCTACAACGGCGGCGGTCTGCTGCAGATGGCGTTTCACAACGGCATGAGCAATGGCGCGTGGTCGGGCGACTACAATCCCACGCAAGCCGGTGACGGGTCGGCCATGTCACCCGTTACGGGCGTAGCGTGCGGCGGCTCGTCTTCTGTAGACATCATCACCATGATGCTCGATTTCAATCACAACAACGCCTTTTATTCGAAGCCGCTCATTGCGGTCTGGGGCGGGCGCGTGGATGATAGAATGCCCACCAGTTACTTCTCCCCGTACGTCTTGGAAACTCATGCCGAGTGGATCCCTAATCCTTCCGCCGCCCCTAAATACTATTTAAAATTGAGTGAACGTCTCGTCCACGTCGCGGACGAAACAATCGGGCCGTTCGCTTTCGACTTCGCGGCATACGAGCCCTGGGAGTTCAACGTCCGAGCAGTCAGCCCGGAGCACTGCCCTTGCACGCAGGAGCAGACCCGTTATATGGCCGGGGGTTGGTACTCTGATGCCGCTCGCGACACCGGATTAGCGGTCGCCATGCCGAGTGCCAATTTCCCCAACGCCAAGGTAGGCGGCGGTTTTAACAGCGATTACATGTGGCGGAATCACAATTTTCACCTAACTTCTCGTGAAGCGTTGGACGGCGTAACGGCGAAGGAATTTGTCTGGTATGTCCTCCCCGGGCCCTGGCGCAATGCGCTCCCGTTCGCACAATCTCTCAGTCATTGACACTCGCCGATGAATCGAATAAATTTCGCTACCCTCTCTCTTTGCACGGCGGCGCTGGTATGTGCAGCGGTTCCCGCTATAAAGTCCCGAACTGCCGATCAGCCGACGGCGTATTCTGACTTGGCTAGATCCTTCCAAGATCCACCGGCGGAGTTTCGAAGCAAGCCGTTCTGGGCCTGGAATGGAGAACTCAACGAACAAGAAATCGTTCGGCAGGTGAAGATCTTCAAGCAGATGGGCTTTGGAGGTTCCTTCATGCACTCGCGGACTGGCCTTCAAACCGAATACCTCGGCGATGCATGGTTCCGCATGGTGAACGCGGCCGCAACCGAAGCCGGGAAGCAGGGCATCCAGGCGTGGCTCTACGATGAGGATCGTTGGCCAAGCGGGTTCGCGGGGGGGTTAGTAACAGAAAAAGTTGAATACCGCATGAAGTTCCTCAGCATGCACAGCATGCCGATGACGAGTTTCCACTGGCAGGATGATTTTGTCGCGGCATTCGGCTGCGATGTTCAAGGAACCGCAACCAAAAACTGCACACGGATTTTCGCCAACACAGAGCTGGCAGCCTTGGCGACTAAAACAGCCTTGGCGTTCACGGTCGAGGACATGAAGCCCGCCTCAGACTACAACGGCTACACCTACGTCGACACGCTAAACCGCAAGGCTACCGATGAGTTCATTCATGTTACACACGATCGCTACCAGCAGCACAGCGGATCGCAATTTGGAAAGACTCTTCCCGGCATCTTCTCCGATGAGCCGCAGCGAGGCCCGGTTTTCAACGGCTTCAGTATTACCAATCCGAATTATCACCAGATGGCGCCGTGGACCGACGCGCTTCCGGCGCAGTTCCAGCATCGTTTTGGCTACGATCTGCTCGACCGTTTGCCTGAGCTGTTTCTTTACAAAGATGGCTCGCTGGTTTCGCCCGTCAAGTGGTAGTACATGGAGCAACTGCAGACCATGTTCCTCGACAACTGGGAAAAGCCAATTCATGACTGGTGCGTTCGTCATGGCTTGATCTTCACCGGCCACGCTTTACATGAAGATAGCCTAACCGCGCAGGCCGCCCCCGCAGGGTTCTCTGATGCGTTATTACGAAAACGAAGACTATCCGGGCGTCGATGTTCTCTCAGAATGGAACCGCAATTACTGGCTGGCCAAGCAGGTCTCTTCCGTTTCGCACCAGTTGAGGAAAGCGCGAACCCTCTCCGAGCTTTATGGAGCCACGGGATGGCAGTTCACGTTCGAAGGCCAGAAGTATGTAGGAGATTCGCAGGAGATTTTTGGCGTTAACTTCCGCGTCCCGCATCTATCGTGGTACACCATGGCTGGCGAGGCGAAGCGCGATTACCCGGCGAGCATCTCTTTTCAATCGGCGTGGTGGAAAGACTATAAGTATGTCGAGGACTACTATGCTCGCTTGAACCTACTCCTCACACAAGGGCAGCCTGTGCGCGACACGCTGCTGTTGAGTCCCGTTGAGAGCGTATGGGCCCAGGTTGGAGTGAACTGGGCGTAGGGGCTTGTCCCCAACTTGAAAACGGTGCAAGACCTTGAGTCGGGTTATGAAACTCTATTCGCATGGCTGGTGGAACACCACGTTGACTTCGACTACGGAGACGAAGAGATGCTGGGCCGTCTTGGAGGCGTGGGCATGGATGCAAACGGCTTCTACCTCTCCCTCGGAAGTGCCCGCTATCACTCAGTTGTTGTGCCCAGGATGACCACCATCCGAAGCTCCACCATCAAGTGGCTCACCGAGTTCCAACGTAAGGGTGGTGTGATTGTTTTCCCGTCCGATCCGCCGCGCTACATCGACGCGGCTCCGTCAACTGCTGCTGTAGAACTTTCTCATGGAGCCACTCGCGTACCGTGGGACGGTGATGCGCTCGTCGCTGCTCTCACACGCGCCAGACCGAATCCGGTCGAGATCAAAGACGCGGACGGCAAGGACGCCGGACAGATCTTCTATCAGCTAAGGAACGATTCACCGCGTCAGATACTCGCGGTCATGAGTATGGACCGGCAGAACTGGATTCGCGGAGTGCGCCTTCGCATCAAGGGGGCGGGCTTTGTGACGGAATGGGATTGCCGCACCGCCGAAAGATTTCGTATCCCCGCGACGAGCGAAGACGGATGGCTCAGTTGGACTTCCGACTTCCCTCCACTCGGCGAGCGTCTATTTGTGATTACGCACGAACCGGCGCAAGTCCCAACGAAACCGTCTTACACTGAGGTAGCTTCCCAACCGGTACACGGGCCATTCGCTTACACCTTAAGTGAGCCGAATGTGCTTGTGTTAGACCTTGCTCAATATCGAGTCGGAGATTCCGCCTGGATGCCAGAGAGTGAAGTGCTCAAGATCGACGAGGCGGTCAGGCATCAACTCGGCCTGCCGTTGCGCGCCGGGAATGAGATTCAGCCGTGGTTCGAACGGAAACACTTTCCGTTGCCGAAGGCCGTGGGCAGACTGCAAATGCGTTTCCAGTTTGAGATACAGCAAATGCCGGCGTCGCCAGTTCAACTTGCGATGGAGCAGCCCGCTAACTTCAAAGTTCTGCTAAACGGAAAACCAGTAGAGAGTAACCCGAATTCAGGCTGGTGGATCGATCCCGCCATCCGCACATTAGCTCTTCAACCTCAACTGATCAAGCCGGGTACGAACACAGTCGAGCTTTCCACCGATTTCCGCGCGGACGTTGACATCGAGTCGCTTTACCTGATTGGAGCTTTCGGCGTACGCCTGAATGGAACTTCGAAGATCATCACAGCGCTGCCGCCCACTCTGGAGCCGACCGACTTAGTAAATCAAGGCCTGCCATTCTACTCCGGCGTCGTGACGTATCACATTCCCATTCCTAAGCAAACGAAGACGATGGAAAGAGTCGTTGTCAAAACACCGCAGTTTGAAGCGGCGTGCATCAAAGCAGGAACCGGTAACTCGCCAAAGCAGATGATTGCGTGGCAGCCGTATCAGGCCGAAATACCGGAAGAAGCGCTGCATCGCGGCGAACTGGATTTGCAAGTTACACTGACGCGGCGGAACACCTTCGGACCGCTACACCTCACGCCCAAGAAAGCCGTTGCCTATGGTCCTGATTCCTTTCGATCGCAAGGACCGGCCTGGTCTCAAACTTATCAACTCTACCCAAGTGGCCTTCTGAGTAATCCGGTGATGGCGGCCTACAAACTCGACGCGAAATGAAAAGTTCACTAGTTATAGCGATCGTTTTTTAGAATCAGCCTTATCAAAGACTTGTAACTGTGATAAACCGTTCGGGCGGCTTGCATACCTTGAGGACGTTCCGCAGAGGACGGCCAAACTGGGGGAATGACACTTCCATAATGTCTCCCTGCTCAAGCGCGAGCCCGTCTCCAAAGCTGAAGGCATCGGCTCCAAAGAAGTGAATGTGGACGTCGCCCGGCCGCCGGTGGGTCTCATATTTGAAATGGTGATGTTCGAGATTCGCCACTGAATAGGACATATTCTTCTGGCCTGTCCAAATGTCCTTGCGCCAGACCGGAGCGTCGTTGCGAACGATAGCAACGGTTCCAGGTACATCCATGAACGGCGCGTCGCCAATGCTCAGTTCCGGTCCAATAGAGCAGTTCCGTAGCTTTGACGGAGCAAGATATAGATAATTCTTCTTCTCCATTTTGTGATCGGAAAACTCGTTTGCCAGCGTCAAGCCAACGCGAAAAGGCTTGCCATCCGGTGAAATCACGTATACACCGGCGATCTCCGGCTCCTCGCCGCCGTCCCATGCGTACGCTGGAATCTCCAGAGACTCGCCGTGGGCTCGAACTATCGCGCCGTTTCCTTTGTAAAACCATTCCGGCTGGGTACCAATCTGGCCTGATGGCGGATCGCCGCCTTCCAATCCCATCTGGTACATGCGAATGCTGTCGGTGATCTCACTCGTGGCCCGCTGGTGCATCGCCGCCCGGTTCTCTGCACTGGCTTTATGCGTCAATCCCGTGCCGCTGACCATACATCTCGCAGGATCTTCCGGATGATCGAACGAGGGAAGAAGATGCCAGTCGGACGATCCTTCGTAAACGGCATCGTATTCGAGCACCTCCTCGCCAAGTGCCTGATGGACGAGCGGCGCCAAGGCGAGTTTTTGGGTTATGGCCTGAAGAGCGAGCGCATAGGCGTTCCCGGGTGCTTTGCTCCCGAGCAGTTTGAGACTGTCGCCTTCTACGACACCGATGCGGCGTTCCCTATTTCGGATTAGCTGTACAATCTTCATGGTATTCCTTGTTACCGGTCATAAACCAATTTATGCGAAGCATCTGTGTGGTCTTGTTTTGTCTTTCCGCTACTCTGACCTTTGCTCAACAGTCCGTCACAATTCGCGTTGACGGATCGGACAAGCGAGGCACGGCCAAGCCCGTCTGGAATTACTTCGGCTACGACGAGCCGAACTATACGTACACGGACAATGGACGCAAGTTAATCCATGAACTTTCCGCACTGAGCGAAACACCGATACACATACGCACACATTTCATGCTTGCCACCGGCGATGGTACCGGCAACGCGGTGAAATGGGGATCAACCAACGCCTACAACGAGGATGCCGCCGGGAACCCTATTTACAACTGGACCATAATTGACAAGATTCTCGGCACTTATGTAGAGTCCGGAGCAATCCCGTATGTCGAGATCGGGTTTATGCCAAAAGCCTTGTCCACGCATCCCGATCCGTATACGCCCGATTGGAAGCCTCATGGAAAATCTGGAGACTACAACATCGGCTGGACTTATCCGCCGAAAGACTACGGCAAGTGGAGCGAACTTGTCTATCAATGGGTGAAGCACTGTGTCGAGAAATACGGTAGAGCCGCTGTTGAGACTTGGGATTGGGAGGTTTGGAACGAGCCGGACATAGGTTATTGGCACGGGACTCCAGAAGAATATGACAAGCTTTACGACTATGCCGCGGCTGGGGTGAAGCGGGCGCTTCCTTCGGCCCATGTCGGAGGTCCGGCCTCCACGGGACCCGATAACGCAAGAGCGGCTGCTTTCCTACGCCAGTTTTTGGAACACTGTTCGTCGGGTACGAACTACGTAACCAAGAAGCAAGGCGCGCCTCTCGATTTCATCAGCTTTCACGCTAAAGGCCATCCCAAAGTCGAGGGCGAACACGTCCAGATGGGCATCTCGCAAGAGATGAAAGACGTGTCGCGAGGTTTCGAGATTGTTCGTTCCTTTCCGAAATTTCAGAAACTGCCAATCGTTTTGAGCGAAGCCGACCCCGAAGGATGTGCCGCCTGTTCAGCCCGCGTATATCCGCAGAACGCTTACCGGAATGGCACGTTGTACCCCTCCTATGAAGCTGCCGCGCTGAAGACTCTCATCCAGCTTGCCGGCCGTGATCGTATGAACCTAAAAGGCATTTTGACATGGGCCTTCGAGTTTGAGAATCAGCCGTATTTCGACGGTTTGCGCACGCTCGCGACAAATGGGGTGGATAAGCCCGTGCTCAACGTGTTTCGGATGGCGGGACTCATGCGTGGTGATCTAGTAAAGGTGGAGAGCAGCGGCGCATTACCTATGGATTCCATCGTTAACGGCGGCGTGACGCACGGCAGTGACATCGATGGACTCGCGGCCCGGTCCAACCATGACATCTCCGTATTAGTTTGGAATTACTCAGAAAATGACGTGAGCGGCCCGACGGCGAATGTCGATTTGAACGTCTTCGGATTTCCCGCGTCATCGACACGTCTCCTTGTCCATCATTACCGCATCGATCAAGATCACAGTAACGCCTACACTGTCTGGAAGACAATGGGATCGCCTCAGAAGCCGGGCACTGAGGAGTACAAGAAGCTCGAAGCCGCCGGACAGTTGCAGTTGCTCGATTCGCCGCAGTGGATCGATATTCACGCGAACGCAGCCGCGATTCAATTCGAGCTTCCTTGGCAAGGAATCTCGCTGGTTCAGTTAGGCTGGTGATACGGGCCACTTAGTAAGTAGCGCGGCCTCCACTTAGATCGAATACAGCGCCGGTAGTGAATGAGTTTTCTTCCGAAACCAGCCAAGCCACCATAGAGGCGATCTCATCCGTCTTGAGAAAACGCCCGCGCGGAATCTTCGACAACATATAACGAATGTGCTCCTCGTTCAGCTGGTCGAGGATGCGGGTCTGCGCGGCGGCCGGGGTGATGCAGTTCACCGCAATGTCATAGCTCGCCAGTTCCTTCCCGAGCGACTTAGTAAGAGCAATGACTCCAGCCTTCGCCGAACTATACGCGGAGGCGTTGGGATTTCCTTCTTTGCCGGCTATCGAAGCGACATTTACGATGCGCCCATAGTTCCGCTCAATCATGAACGGCACGACCGCCTTACAAGACAGGAACACCGTGTTTAGACAAACGTTCACGACATTCTGCCAGTCTTCCGCTGGGTATTCCCAGAGCCGGTAATTAGGCCCCGCAATGCCCGCGTTGGCGACCAGAATGTCGATTCCTCCGAATGCCTGTTTCGTCGATTCGAAAGCCGCCGCAACGGCATCTGGAGCGGTCAAGTCAACCGCGACCTGATGCACTGTTCCCGATGCAGCTAGCTCATGTGCAGTGTTCCGCAAGAGACCTGCATCCATGTCCCAAATCGCCACGGAGGCTCCGGAGAGCAGGAAACGCTCCGCAATAGAGCGTCCGATTCCCTGAGCGCCGCCGGTAACAATCGCGCGCCGTCCTTTCAGATCGATTTCGTTCATTAGGTTCTAATGCTCATGCACGCAGTCCGGGAACTCCGCCCGAACCGTGTTGCCTTTGTAACCTAATTCCTCGATCAGCCCGATTCGCGACGTATAGTATCCATCCGCCGTCAGGCGTTTTACTAACCCGAAGAACTGAACATTGCGGGCGTGGCTGCCACCCGCATCCACCGCTTCACACAACGGCTCCAGAATAGAAAGCTGCTGCTTCTCGCTGAGTTGCATGAAGTTCTTCTCCGCGGTCCGGGTTGCTTCCGCATCCAGCCAGCGCAGTCCGTCGGCCATCAGCAGTTGCTGATCCGTATTCCGGCTAACCACCATATCGATGTACGCCGGAACGCCCGAGTTTGCCGCTCCGGGCGTGTCCGTCTCAGGAATAATCAAGTCTGCGATCCGCGAAATGGTCGCCAGGTCCTCCTGCCGGAAGAAGGTCGTGGCCGTCTGAGGGGGAGCGGCCACATGGACGTGCGCGGGTTCGGTTTGCCCGTACAATTCATCCCCAGCAAACGGATAAGCGCAGGTCGCTCCGATAGAACTGAGAATCTTCAATACCGATCGGCGGTCCGTTGAGTAGGTTGACATCTATACCTCCCTCTTCGCAAGGCGATCCGCAATGTTGTCGGCAGTACGCGAAGCGAGCGCCATGATGGTCAGCGTCGGGTTCTTTTCCGAGGCCGACGGAAAAACGCTTGCATCGACGACGTAGAGATTCGGGACGTCATGTGAACGGCAGAACTTGTTCAATACCGACCGCTTAGGATCGTCGCCCATCCGGCAACCGCCAATCTCGTGATTTGTCGTGGGCTCGCCCGCCTCCGAATGAACGGTCCCATTGCTCGCCTCAATGATGTCTTTACACCACCGCTTCATATCTTTGTGCAGCCTCCAATCGGAGTCCGCCAGATTCCAATGCCGCCGCGCTCGCGGCAAACCATATTCATCAAGCTGGGCGTAGTCCAGATCGATGTAACTGTCGCGGTTCGGAATCAGTTCCTGGTAAGGCGAAAAGGTAACATAGGCGGGATAGCGGGACTTTACGTCTTGTTTAAATTGTTTGCCCATTCCCTTAAGCGTGCGCGCCCATCCAACCGACCGGTGATTTTGATAGTTGAACTGCACGCCGAAGCTGCGCGGATAATCGCGCTTCTTTGAGTGAACGAAGGAAGGTATGTAGGCGTGATCGAGAAAGCCTTCATCGTTGACACTTGGCTTCCCAACGAAATCGTTCAAAAAGAATTCAAAGCCCGCATTGATGTGTGGAATGAAATTCTTGCCTAACTCCCCGCTTGAATTCCCAATGCCATTCGGAAACCGGCTTGACTTCGACATCAACAGCAGCGCCACGCTTTGGGCGCAGGCGCATGCCACGACAACCACTCTGCCGCGCGCCACGTTCTCCGCCCGCGTTTCCCTGTCGAAGTAGCGCACTTCGTTCACTCGCGCTTCATTCGACACCGCCAGGTCGTGGACAATGCTATTTGGCTGGAGCGTCAGCTTGCCGGTTTTGAGCGCCGGAATCATGTTCACGTCCGCGGAATTGTACTTCGCCACCACATCGCATCCCGCCATGCAATTGCCGCAGAAATGACACGCGGGTCGAGTGCGACTGGCTCTGCTGAGAGTCGCCTTTCGAACATGTATCACCGGGACGCCTAGTTTGCGCGCACCCCGTTCAACCGCGATGTCCGTGCACTTCATCGGTACGGGAGGCATGAAGATGCCATCCGGCAAATCTTCCAGATGATCGTAATTGCCGCATACGCCAATCTCTTTTTCCACGCGATCGTAATACGGCGCGAGATCGGCATAATCGATCGGCCAATCTTCCCCCGCTCCATCGTGTTGGCGACCCTTGAAATCGCGCTGGCTCAGCCGCAGCGCCACCGCGTTCCACAACATCGTTTTTCCGCCCAGCCCACGGCTGCGCTCGGCGTCATACCCAGGTTTCCCGGGTTTCATGATAGGAATGCTGCGCGAAGGAAACTCGTACGGCAATCCGTGAGTGTTGAAGTCGGTCCTCGTGTTTACTTTCGGGCCGCCTTCTAGAACCAGCACATCCGCGCCAAGATTTGCCAGCCTTGCCGAGAGCGTCCCGCCTCCCGCTCCCGATCCCACTACAACTACGTCGTATAACTTACTTGCCATTGCCACCTGACTTAGTTTTGTTCTCGAACAGAAATAAACCACTCTTACCCGCGACTACGAAATCCAAGTCGCCGTCGCGATCGATATCCGCGACCGGAATCTGTATGCCGCCGCCGGTCCGGCCACCGTAGTCAATCACGTGTTTGGCCCACTCGACCTGATGTGTATCCGGATCGAGCAATCTTTCATACCAGTACACGCCGAGAGGCTCACGCGCCCCCGGATCGTGCCCGTTATGCGCCATATACCTTTTACCCGTGAGTAACCCGAGATTTCCGTGCCCACGAAAATCCACCAACGTCACGGCATGCGGCTGAGACCAGCTATCGTCGATCACGTGTTTTTCCCACGTGCCGTCGGCTTTGTTTTCCATCCAGAAAATTCCATAATCGTGCGCCATGGAGCTTACAATATCGGGTCTTCCATCGCCATTCACATCAGTGACGTAAATGAACCCCAATGTACCGAGTTTCCAATCGGGATGGAATTTCCAATTGGCACTGCGCGGATCCGGAGGCGCCTCCAGCCAGCCTTGCGGAGTCAGAATATCGTTCCGGCCATCTCCGTTCACGTCGCCTACGCCGATGCCATGCCCATAGCTGTGCGGACTCACTACATGCTTCGCAACTCCACCATGGCCATCCCTCTCATACCAGGCAAGCGGAGCTTTTTCGTCGCCAAACTGCGGCAGGATCTCGTTCACTTTGCCATCATTGTCCAGATCCACTAGGAATGTGAACTCAATCGGATACCCGGTCTGAATAGAGTGCTCTTGCCAAGTGACTTCTCCCTTGCCTGGATTACGCCACCACGCGAGCTTCTTGCTGAACCAGCCAGAGGTTACAACGTCCACATGACCGTCGCTATCGACGTCCAAAGGCAATGTACTTAGATCATCTATGTAGTAGTTCGTGTAAGAGATGTCACGGAAATGGTGCTTCTTCCAACTCGGAGCTTCGTACCAGTTTTCTCCCGAAATGATGTCTAATTTTCCGTCTCCGTTCACATCTGCGATAGCCGCCGATTCGCTCGATCCTAAATCGAGCGTATGTTTCACAAATGGGATCTCGCCCGGTCTCGTTACTACAAAAGCCAGCGCAAGAGAACCCACCGCGCACACGGCTAGTGAACCGATTAAGATCTGTCGCATTTCTTTCCAGTCAATCTATCATTTCCTCGTGAGACGCCGAGACTCGCTTGAACGCAAGTGGCAATCGATATGATGTCCTGGACGCATACTTCCAATCTCAGGAGCAATCGTGCAATTCGGGATCAACACGTTTCTTTGGACTGAAAGCTTCGGATCGAAGGATTTCCATCTTCTCGATGAAGTCCGC
>JALYVD010000423.1 GCA_030853405.1 Acidobacteriota bacterium
CGCTATTAAGGCACGGCTGGTACGGTCCCGACCAGTTTACTTTCGGACCGGCCAAGGCCGAAAAGGCTAAAAGCGTGAAAAGAAGAGCCGCTCGAAGCATGGGAATCCAGATGGAGATGGAGTGTGGTCCATCCCGGATTCTTCTCGCTTAAACTTGCAATGGAGTCTCTGAAGCTAACCTAATGAAGCGCACTCTCTTGTCACTTCAGGAATTCTTTTCCAAATCGGGATACACCGCCATCAAGAGCCGCGGAAGATATCTGCAGGACGGGTTGTTCACTGTCCACAGCGACGAATTCCGCAAGGATGCGGCCTTTCGAGCGGCCTACGAACGCGGTATAAAGGCCGGCAATGGATTAGATCTACAAATCGAATGGCGTGTACATACGGCGCTATGGGCCGGTAGCACGTGCTTGGACACTGCGGGCGGTGTCGTTGAATGGTAGATACGTTCACTGGCCCTGTACTCGCACAGTACTCAGCAGCGGAAATTTCCACCGGGCTCCTCAGCCTCGCGCAGACAACACTTGCTCGGGGGGGTATGTGACTGATCTCGAGCGGGTGCGCGCGAACTTTGCTGAGTGGCAAAGAGCCTCGGTGATACAAGGCGCCACATTGGCCATGACGCCCAAAGAAACGCCCTTGACGAGACGGCGGCGATGCTGAACGTGAAAGTTCTATGTCTGCCTACCGGGCAAGGATTGATCGTGAAATAGATTTGGGGCGAAATAAACGAGTAGTTCCCGCGCGGCGGCGGCTGGCGTGAGGGCTCCGGTTTGAACGGCGCGTTCTAAATCCGGCAGGCGAGCCTGAATTCCGGGATCAGCGCTGAATAAGCCTTGAAGCCCCGTCGTCACGAGTTCGCGCATCCAATCCAGGGCTTGACGGCTCCGCAGTTCGGCGAGATCCAACTGCGCCCGGTGTTCAAGGATCGTTTCCCAGAGTTCGGCTATGCCTTTACCGGTGAGGGCGGATATCGTGATGGCACGCGGCGTCCAGCCGCTGGAACTTGCCGGGAACAGGTGAAGGGCGTTGGCATATTCGGCACGGGCACGCTCGGCTTTTTGTTCGTTGCCGTTATCGGCTTTGTTGATGGCGATGCAGTCGATCATCTCGAGGATGCCTCGCTTGATTCCTTGTAACTCATCTCCGGCGCCCGTGACCAGGATGAGAAGAAAGAAATCCGTCATCGCCCGCACTGCGGTTTCCGACTGGCCCACGCCGACCGTTTCTACGAAAATGTTTTCGTAACCCGCCGCTTCGCACAGCAGCATAGTTTCGCGTGTGCGCCGTGCAACGCCGCCTAAATGACCGCGCGCCGGGGAGGGCCGGATGAATGCATTCTCTTCGGCGGAGAGGCGTGCCATGCGCGTTTTATCACCGAGAATACTGCCCTGAGACAACGGGCTTGAGGGATCGACACTGAGCACCGCCAGTTTCTGATGGCGCTCGCGGATCAGATGCATTCCTAACGCGTCGATGAGTGTGCTTTTGCCTCCGCCGGGAACGCCGGTAATGCCGATCCGCCGCGCTCTGCCCGACGGCGGAAGAAGCCCTTCAAGGATCTCAGCGCTTAGACCCGCGTCGGCTGGGCGTTCGCTCTCGATTACCGTGATGGCCCGCGCCAGTACGATCCGGTCTCCTTGCAGAACACCGTCGATGTACTGCCGTGCGCTAAGGAGTTTTTGCGCCACTCGGCTGACTCATCAGAATGCGAAGAATGGATTGTGCGCAGACCGGAATCACACTGCCGGGTCCGAAGATGCCCGACACTCCGGCAGAGTAGAGATAGTCGTAATCTTGAGGTGGGACCACGCCGCCGACAAACACAAGAATATCGTCGCGGTCCAAACTCTTCAGCTCTCGAATGACCTCGGGAACAAGGGTCTTGTGGCCGCCGGCGAGCGTTGAAACGCCCAGTACATGGACGTCGTTTTCGGCTGCCATGCGGGCAGCTTCCCGCGGAGTTTGGAACAGCGGCCCGACATCCACATCGAATCCCAGATCGGCAAATGCCGTCGCGATCACGCGGGAACCCCGGTCGTGTCCATCCTGCCCGATCTTTGCCACAAGAATGCGTGGACGCCGGCCTTCCGCTTTTGAAAACTCATCCGACATCTGACGAGCTTTAATAAATTGAGGATCGTCCCGGCTCTCGGATGAATACACGCCCGATATAGTGTGGCTCACAGCGCGGTATCTCCCGAAGGCTTTCTCAAGTGCAGTCGAAATCTCACCCAGTGTAGCCCGAACTCGGGCGGCATTTATAGCAAGCTCAAGCAGATTTCCGCCGTTGTTTTCCGCAGCCTGCGTGAGTGCCGTCAAACTTTCATTGACGGCGTCCCGGCAGCGCGAGCGGCGAACCTCCGCCAGACGCCTGAGCTGATTCGCAAGCACGGCGTGGTTATCGACTTCGCGTACCGCAATCATTTCTTCTTTCTCAAGAACGTATTTGTTGACACCGACAATCGCTTCGCGTCCCGAATCGATGCGGGCTTGCCTGCGCGCGGCCGCTTCTTCAATGCGCATTTTCGGCAGGCCTGTTTCGATAGCCTTGGTCATCCCGCCTAGTTTCTCGATTTCCTGGATGTGCTGCCAAGCCCGCTCCATCAATTGATGCGTCAGGCTCTCCACATAGAAGCTTCCGCCCAGGGGATCCACCACGTGCGTGATCCCGGTCTCACGTTGCAAATAGATTTGCGTCTCTCGCGCAATACGCGCGGAAAAATCCGTCGGAAGCGCAATCGCTTCGTCGAGTGCATTGGTATGAAGTGACTGTGTATGCCCGAGAACCGCAGCCAGGGCCTCAACGCAAGTGCGCGTGACGTTGTTGAACACGTCTTGAGCGGCGAGGCTCCAACCGGACGTCTGGCAATGCGCGCGCAGGGCCATGGATTTCGGATCTTTCGGATGAAAACTCTTGATGAGCTTTGCCCATAAGACGCGAGCCGCGCGCAGTTTCGCGATCTCCATGAAATGATTCATGCCGATACCCCAAAAAAAACTGAGGCGCGGCGCGAAATCATCAATGCTCAAGCCTGCTGCGAGCCCGGTTCGAACGTATTCAAGGCCGTTCGCGAGTGTGTAGCCAAGCTCAATATCAGCTGTCGCGCCCGCTTCCTGCATGTGATATCCGCTGATCGAAATGCAGTTGAACCTCGGCATGTTTTTTGAACAGTAGCGGAAGATGTCACCGACGACGCGCATGGATGGTCCGGGCGAATAGATGTAGGTATTCCGGACCATGAACTCTTTCAGAATGTCGTTCTGAATCGTGCCATTCAGTTCTCCGGGCGAGACGCCTTGCTCTTCCGCCGCCACGATAAAGAACGCGAGGACGGGAAGCACGGCGCCGTTCATCGTCATCGAGACCGACATCTGATCCAGCGGAATCTGGTCGAAGAGGATCTTCATATCCTCGACCGAATCGATCGCGACACCCGCTTTCCCGACATCGCCCACAACGCGTTCGTCGTCCGAATCATAGCCGCGATGGGTGGCCAGATCAAAGGCGACGGAGAGGCCCTTCTGGCCCGCCGCCAGATTGCGCCGGTAGAACACGTTGGACTCTTCCGCCGTTGAGAAGCCCGCGTATTGCCGGATCGTCCAGGGCTGCAGGGCGTACATCGTTGAGTACGGACCGCGCAGAAAGGGCGGAATGCCAGCGGCGTAATCCAGATGTTCCATCGCGCGGAGATCTTCGGCCGTGTAAGTATGCTTTACGGTGATCTGTTCGGGCGTAGTCCAAATTCCATTCGAATCCGCAGTAGCGCTTTCACTCAGCGGCCTATAGGGGAGCGTCATCCCTGACTTTGCCTGAAAGATCTTCCAAGCTTCGCGCCCGATGGCGTCCGTCAGCGCTTCCACATAATAGGAGCCGCCCGCCGGATCCGAAACGCGATCGACGTAGGCTTCTTCTCGCAGAATGCGTTCAACGTTCAGTGCCAGATGAAGATCGAATCCAACCGGCTGCACGGTGAGCGAGTCGCAACCGCCAACTATGGCCGAGAGCGCTTCGGTGGTCGCCCGAATCAAATTGATATCAGGATCATTCGTGTCTTTGTCTGACGCCGCTGTGCGCACATGAATGCGGCAGACGGCTGTTTTCACGGCTTCAGGATGGAACGCGGCGACAGCCATGGACCACAGCTTACGAGCAGCCCGGAGCCTCGCGATTTCAAAGAAGTAGTTCGGCCTTGCCGTGAATTCGAACGTCCCACTGGCATCGATACCGGCGGAAAGTTTCTCAACCGCTTCGGCTAGAGCCAGCCCCAATTCTTGAACGGCTGTTGCATCCGCCGGACCAGTCCAGTCCGGCTCTTCCCGATGGCCGCGCCGATAGTACGGCCGAATAGAAAAGCCTTCGTCAGTTTTCCAAATCAGAGCGTCTTCGTAATTTGCGTCCTTCAAATCTTTCCGGATCGCAGCTTCCCATTCGGCCGTCGAGACCGCTGGGAAATCAGGTTTAAGAGAGAGCGGTTCAGGCATCTCGGCCGTCTTGAACTACTTCCATCAGATATCCAAACGCAGTCTGCTCTGTCGTCTTCGGATGGGCAAAAAAGACCATAGTTCCGCGCGAACCCCGACGCGGTGCTGCGTCGATGATCTTGAATCCTCGTGCCTTCATGTAGTCGAAGGCCTTTTGAATATCGGCCACTCGGAAGGCAACATGAGCGAAGCCCCCGTGACCGGACTTTTCAAGCTGCTTGGCTACTGGGGAGTCCGCGTTTAAAGGCTCCAGCAACTGGATGAGGTTTGGACCATCGCCGACGCGCACCAGTACCTCACGGACCTGGTCCGAGCCCAAAACATCTTCGCGATGTAATTCTGAAAACCCGAGGGTCTTGTAAAGTTCGAGCTGCCGTTCCAGTTCGCCTGGCTTCACCGCGATCGCGATATGGTCGATAAACAGAAATCCGGGAATCTGCGCAGAGTCTTGCATCGGATAGGGGCTGCCATCCCAGTGTGACGCAGGCACCTGGGAGTCAAAGAAAAACGCTGGGACAGACCATCACGCCAACCGAAATATCCTTGTAGTCAGTAGCTATTGGACGGGCGCGGGCCTGTCCCGGATTTTTCAGCGGACGAATTTAGATCGTTCTACTGCCGCGCGCGAGATGCATGATCAGACCGATGATGAACAACACAAGGAAGATCACAAACAGGATCTTCGCAATCCCGGCAGCCGCGAAGGCGATGCCTCCGAAACCGAGTATCCCGGCAATAATCGCAATCACTAAAGCAATAAGCGCGTAGCGCAGCATATATCTCCTCTTTAAGGGGCAATCGCAATCCCGAACGTCAGACCCTCGTAGTGTGTTTTATGTTTCCTCACTTGTCGTGCACGCGCCTGCGAGTACGTTACTCTTTCAACTTAGGTTCATGAAAACATTCGCGATCGATATCGGTGGGACTAAGTTTTCAGTGGCGGGCTTTGATGAGGATGAGTTGGTCTTCTGCGATACTCAGTCAACCGATCGTTCCGGCGGTCCTGAATGGATGTTTCGAAAGATAGAAGAAGTCTTCACGGGTTGGCGAGATGGCCACGGCTTCCGTCCAGATCGCGCTGGGATTGGATTCGGCGGTCCTGTCGATTTCCCTTCGCAAAGCGTCACGATGTCCACGCACGTTTCTGGCTGGGCGGGTTACCCGCTTGTAGACGATGTCGAGAAGCTCTGCGGTGCGCCAGCCGTTATGGATAATGACGCGAACGTGGGTGCGCTCGGCGAAGCCTTGTATGGTGCGGGGCGGGGGAAAGATCCTCTCTTCTATATGACGCTTTCAACTGGCATTGGTGGAGGAATCGTTATTGACGGACGCGTTTACAGAGGCGCGGATTCGTTCGGAGGCGAGATCGGTCATATGATGATCGAGCCTGAGGGACCCGAGTGCCTGTGCGGTTCAAACGGTTGTTTCGAGCGCATGTGCTGCGGGCTGTGGCTCGAACGCGATTATGGGCGCGCGGCCAAGGAACTGCTGCAAGATCCGGAGTTTGTCCGGCGTTATGTCGTGCTGCTGGCTAGAGGGTTGAAAGCCGCTATCATGTTATTGAACCCAGCGATTCTAGTAATTGGCGGCGGGATCAGCAAAGCCGGCGAGCAGTTGTTCAAGCCGCTTCATGAAGAACTTGACCGGCAGATCACCCCGTGGTCTCACGCACGCAGAAATGTCGTGCCGGCCGAACTGGGCGACCGCAGCGTACTTTACGGTGCACTGGCCTTGGCCAAATCTATATGACTGCCACATGGCCGCGCACCCCTTCATGGAAAATTAATCCGCACTCGCCTACATTCGTCGAGTAGCGGGTCTCCCGGGAATGCGTCATATAAGCAGCTTTACGAGGAGAAGCCAAATGAGAATACTAAAGCAGTCTTTAGGTGCGATAGCGCTTAGCGCCGGCCTGATGATGACAATGGCAGTGCCGCCGCAGGCTACCGCGAGCGCCCGATTTGATCGCGACCGGGACCGGGACTATGACGGACTGCGTGGTCTGGTGGATCGCACGCAAAACGACCTGCGGGCGGCGGTGGATCTGGAGCACGGCAATAAACAAGCCGAACGATATAAGAATGCCCAGGATCACCTGTCCGATTTCGACCGTAGTCTAGCGAAAGGTCACTTCAACAAGGACCGGCTAGACAGCGCGATCAATGACTTGCAGCATTTGCTGGACCATAACACGCTTCAGGCAAGCACGCGCGACGCTCTGCACCGGGATGTAGAAGATCTCAGAATCGCGAGAGAACGCCACTCGCATTAGGTTCCGTTTAGGCCGAGCTCGGGAGCCCGGGATTTCATCGCTTCGATACAAAAAGCGATGTGTTCCTCTAAAGGCATTTCCAATTCCTGCGCACCTTTGACGATGTCTTCGCGGTTGACGTTCCGGGCGAAGGCCTTGTCCTTCAGTTTGCGCTTCACGGACGCAACATCCACTTCAAAGATGCTGCGTCCGGGCTTCACATAGGAACACGCGGTGAGGAATCCCGATAACTCGTCACAAGCGTAAAGAGCTTTCTCCAGACTCGATTCTCTCGGGACCCCGCTGTAATCGGCGTGGGAAAGAATGGCGCGGCGAATCTCTTCGCTCACGCCTCTTTCCGCAAGAATAGCTTCGCCCTTCATTGGATGATCCGGGGAACTGGGGTGAATCTCCCAGTCGAAGTCGTGAAGAAGCGCCGTGACGGCCCACACTTCCTCATCCTGGCTAAACTTCCGAGCGTAAGCCACCATGCAAGTCTCGACGCCCAGCATGTGACGCCTCAGACTGTCGCTTTGCACGTATTCACAGACGATGTTCCAGGCTTCTTCCCGGGTCATGTGAATGTGTCTAGGCTTCCTCTATCTTTACCGTGTTCAGCGTGTCGCCCTGCTTCACTGCGTCCACAATGTCCTGTCCGGACCGGACCTGGCCGAATACGGTGTGCTTCCCATCCAGCCAGTTAGTCACGACATGCGTAATAAAAAATTGGCTGCCGTTCGTATTGGGGCCCGCATTGGCCATTGAGAGCGAGCCGACTTTGTGCTTGTTTGGATTGCCTTTGGTCTCATCTTCAAATTTATAGCCCGGACCGCCTCGCCCGGTACCGGTGGGATCGCCGCCTTGAACCATGAAATCGGCAAGCACGCGGTGAAAGACCGTGCCATCGTAGAAACCGTCGCGCGCCAGGAAGACGAAGTTGTTCACTGTGTTGGGCGCATCTTTCGCGAAAAGATCCGCAACGATGTTCCCGCGAGAGGTTTCGAAAGTGGCGGTGTATTTCTTGGATGGATCGATGCCCATGGGCGGGGGGGCGGAGTACTGTTTGCTCATGCCCCCAGTGTAGGCCAACGATCAAAAGCCCATCGGCTACACTAGGGAGTTTAAGTCTGCGTCTTGGGTCCTCATCACCTTAAAGTGTGTCCCTATGCTGAAACCCGCATAGAGGGCGCAACGTCAGGGGAATTTCGCGCGGCAAGGAAAGGATTCACTCTTAGATGATTCACCACAGGCTCACTAGCCTGCGTATGCCGATGTTCGTTCCGCTGGTTGCGACCTGTATTTTCCTTGGCGCCGTGGCAACATCTCCCGTTCTGCGGGCGCAGTCAAATCAGCCTCCAGCCCAGCCGCCCGCGCAGAATGCTCCCAAGCCGCCAAATCCTTTCGAAAACGTTCCGCAAGAGCCGGAGAAACCTAACCAGCCTGCCAACCCTAACCAGCCTGCCAACCGTAACCCGGCCGGTGTTCAAGAAGCGAAGCCCGTTTCCATCGGTAAAAACATTATTGAGGCGATCGATTTCCGCGGACAGCATCGTGTTCCTCAGGACACTCTGCGCGCTTTGATCTATACGAAAAAGGGTGACGTTTACGACGAAGAATCCATTCACCGCGATTTCACGGCGCTCTGGAACACAGGCCGCTTTGACGATCTTCGTATTGAAAAGGAAACGGGCCCGGAGGGCGGCGTCATCCTGCGGTTTGTCGTCACGGAGCGCCGTGTTATTCATACGATCGATTACACCGGCAACAAGTCCATCAGCAAGTCCGAAATTCTGGACCGGTTCAAGGATCGCAAGGTAGCTCTTTCGCCCGAATCGCAATATGATCCCGGCAGGATTCAGCGTGGGAAAAATATCCTGCAGGAGTACGAAGCCGAACGGGGCCATCAGTATGCGACCGTGACACCACAGATCCGCCAGGTGCCTCCGGGTGGCGTTGACGTCATCTACGCGATCAACGAAGGTCCGAAGGTGAAGGTCGGGAACATCATCATTGACGGAAACACCGTCTTTACCGACCGCGAAGTGATTCGCGCGATGAAGAATTTGAAGCCCATCGGCATTCCGCACTCGTGGCTGTTTGAGAATCTCTTCGCGCGCACCTACGATTCCACGAAACTCGAAGAAGATTCGGAGCGCATCCGGCAGTTTTATCAATCGAAGGGCTACTTCATGGCCCGCGTAATCAACCATTCTGAAAAGATCTACGACGTGCAGGGAAAAGGCATCAAAATCCCTCTCTTGAAGCCGAACAAACCCGGCAAGCGGGTGGACATCACGATGGTTGTTAACGAGGGCAACAAATACACGCTGCGCAACTTCAGCTTCGTCGGAATGAAGTTGTTCAGGACACCCGATCTGATTCAGCGCCAGGTATTCGGCATGTCCCCGGGCACAGTCTTCTCCACGGAGAAACTGCAAAAGGGGCTCGATAATCTTAAGAAGCTTTACGGCGACTTCGGCTATATCGACTTTGTTCCGTCGCCCGACCCGGAGCCTTACGGTAAAAACCAGATCGACCTTACGATCGACGTGGATGAGGGCCACCAGTTCTTCGTTCGCCGGATCGATTTCTCCGGTAATACCAGCACACGCGACCGCGTGATTCGCCGCGAGTTGCTGATCGACGAAGGCGATCTTTACAGCAACCGGCTATGGGAGACCAGCGTACTCCGGCTGAATCAACTCGGGTTTTTCGATCCGCTGAAGCCCGAAGACGCCGCGACGATCACGCGCGACACGAAAACGAACACAGTCGATCTGCTGATTAAGTTGAAGGAGCGGGGCAAGAATTCCATTCAATTGAATGGCGGCGTCTCCGGGATATCGGGCAGCTTCATCGGCCTCTCCTACGCGACTAATAACTTCCTGGGACTGGGCGAGACCCTCAGCCTGAGCAGTCAGATCGGTACCCTGATGAGCAGCGTCAGCTTCGGTTTCACCGAGCCTTATTTGTTCGACAAACCCATCCAGACCGGCTTTACTCTTTACTATCAGCGATACAGTTACGACCAAGGCCGTCAGGAGTCTCTCCTCTATGGGCAGGACCTGATCGGTTACTTTAACCAGGTAGGTTCGCAGGGTTGCCCAACCGGTCAGACTGGATGTAACCTTCTGAATTATGTGCAGGACGGTCGCGGGTTCAGCACGTTTGCAAGCTACCAGTTGAAGCGAAGCTTTGCTCGCCTAGGCTTGAGTTACTCGTACGGAATCACCTCGATAAAGCCGATAACGCAAGCCGCGAAGACATACTTCAATTACATAGACTTCGAAAATGTTGGCGGCCCAACTGCGAACCAACTCAATGGCATTCAGACGAGTACGATCACGCCGACTTTTGCATACAATACTGTGAATCACCCGATTATCCCGACCAAGGGCTTGCGGGTAAACGCATCATTTGGCTTTACGGGCAGCGTATTAGGCGGTAATGTGAACATGCTTCAGCCCTCGCTCGACGTAGCTTACTTCCGGCGGGGCATTTTCAAGGGGAACGTGATGGGTTTCCACTTGAATACCCGATTGATCGTTGGTTATGGCGGCAAGGTTCCCCCTCCCTATAGCCGCTCCTACATGGGCGGTGAAACGGATGTGCGTGGGTTTGACATTCTTACTATCAGTCCCTTCGCCTACATCCCCGTCGCAGCGAGCATCACGCAATACCACCAGGCGCCTCCCGGGCAGGCCCCTACGGCAAGCCCGTATGTGGACCCTACTACTGGACAGCCAGTGAGTGTCTCGGTCCCGAGTTACCAGTTCATCGCGCCGGGCGGCGATACCTATTCGGTGTTCAATTACGAATACCGGATTCCAATCTTCGGACCTGTGACGCTGGCGCCCTTCCTGGATGCCGGTGTGGATCGCATCAGTTTCCCGGGTCAGCTTGGGCTCAATCCCGGCCAGGTCGATGTATTGAATGCCGAATTCCCCGGTACTCACTTCAGTAATCGCGCCATTATTATCCCGGGCAGTCAAAAACCGCGTGTTTCGACGGGTCTCGAATTGCAGGTGTTGATGCCGGTCGTGAACGCGCCTTTCCGGCTGTACTGGGCGTACAATTTGAGTTATCTGAATACAACGTTTCAACCGCCTGTTGCGATCTCCAGGGACAACGTAATCAACGACACGACGCTTCAAAACGGGTTGAACACCCTGGGGGCGCCGTTTCCGTACTACGAGAAGCATTCGATGTTCCGGTTCTCGATCGGGCGAACGTTCTAGGCAAAGTGTGTGACGATAGTAAGAACCACGTTAGAAAAAAGGAAGTTTTTAGATGGTATTGAGAAGTAGTTTCATCTCGGCTGCGGCCATGTTGTGTTTTGCCTTTGGCGCTTACGCTCAGTCGCCGTCCAAAGTCGGCGTGATTAGCGTTCAAGGCGCTCTGGTGGGCACGAAAGACGGCCAAAAGGCCTCTGAGCAGTTACAAACGAAATTCGCTCCCAAGAAGAAGGATTTAGAGGGGCGCAGTACTGAAGTCTCGCAGCTTGAAGATCAGCTTCGCAAAGGGGGCACCCTGATGAGCGAAGATAAGCGGACGCAGCTTGCGCGGGACATCGACGAGAAAAAACGCCGTCTGCAGCGAGATTCTCAGGATGCCGAAGAAGAGTGGACCGGCGAACAACAGAAGACCCTCGGCGCTCTCGGTCAGCGTATGATGGCGGTTATTGAGAAATATGCGAAAGACAACGGTTATAGCATGATTCTCGACGTCAGCAATCCGAACACCCCGGTTCTTTACGCATCGAGCGGCATCGATATCACGCAGGACATCGTTGCCCTTTACGACAAGACCTCGACAAATGGCGCTCCGGCTCCGGCAGGCGCGGTGAAACCGGCGTCTCCGAGTGGCTCTGCGGCAAATAGTTTGCCTGCCCCGGGAACGCGATAAAAAACCGCTTGCTTGCGCGCGCGGCTCGGAAAGGTCTCAATACGTTGCAGTAACCTACCGAGCCACGACCGCCAGGGAGTGGGGTCCGCCCTACTGTTACTTCGTTGCGGTGAGACCGGTGACGGTTGCTTCCGTGTTGTGAGCGAAACGGATCCCGTAGATTCCGTCTGTGGATTTAAGTTTTCCGGCTGTTACTACCGCGTCCTTGTCGTACCCGGCGACGACCGTACCGTTAATCGCGCACTCGACGCGGTTGCCCTTCACCGAAAGCGCAATATCCTGAGTGACTGGTTCGCCCGGACCGGCAGCCTTGTGAACTGCCGCGTTGGCCTCGCCTCGTCTGCCGTTCATCTGAAAGGGCTCGGGCCCAAATCCACGGACGATGAAGTTGCCGTTGCCATAGGCCGCGCAATAGAGGTAGCTCTGCTGCGCGGTTCCCATATCGTTCCCGGCTATGAAAACACCGTACGGATGCGGGTGACTTGGATTTAAGTTCATATACTTCGGTTCCGTGAACGTGGCCTTCACCGTGTAATCGCCGGTGGCTTTATCAGCCGGATTCCAATAGGATATGGCCGGGCCTGTCATGACGTGCAGCACATCACCCTCTTGAGTGAGTTTTGCGTCGTTAACCGTCTGCCCCGCCTTTTCCGCATTGGCGTCAACCTTCCCCATCCATCCGGGGACCGAGATACCGCCGCCCGCGATGGAATGGGATGTTTCCGATTGGCCTTGGGCATTGGTCACCGGAGGCAAGAGCATCACGAGCGCGAATGCAAAACTGAAGCCGTATACAAGACGCATGTTGTTTCCTTTCGTGAATAAGCGATCTATAGTTCGCTCATGTTGGTTACGTGGATTGTATCGCCTTCGATTTGGCCCGTTACGACAACCTTTAGATTGTCCTTGTCGATTGTGTCTTTCAACAGTCGCAAGGCCCACTTTCTCCCGGCGTCATCCAGCTTGTAAAAGTGTCTGTCATCCGTGATAACGCCATAGTCTGTCCGTGAATACTTGCTCATAAGAGAGCAACTCCGGTTTTGCTTGAGCGTCTTTTCGCGGCCATTCTGTACCATCGGCTTGATGCAATTCCAATCGGCGATCACGCCTTGCAATTCAGCGGCGGAAGAGAGCGCGGCGGCAAGGAGCAGAAGAGTACTAAATCGTAGCATCGGATGAGACTGTTTCTCCTGCCGTATAGACACGTTTGAGCGGGCATTTGTTCAATGCCGATTCGAAAATAATTAGGAACTTTACTATTTACTCCAGAATCGAACCAATGTGTCAGAAGACCGCCGCGAGGCTTTCTACCACGAGCGCATTCGACAGTGTGGACCGCAGTACGCTGGGTTCGACCTGCTCTCTGCCGAGACGGCGCTGAACCTCCTTTACACGTATGATGTCTTTCATCAGGTGACCGGCCGCTACATGGCGGATTTCGGACTGGCAAAATCGGCGTTTAATATTCTGATGTTGCTGCGGCACGCGCAACCTGAGGGCATGCTGTTGCACGATTTAGGCGAATTGCTGTTGGTTAGCAGAGCTAACATAACGGGGCTTATCGACCACTTGGAAGAGAAAGGCTATGTCAAGAGGGTGGTGGATGTGCATGACCGGCGCGCCCGATTCGCACGGCTGACCAAAGAGGGTGCGGAACTTTTGGACAGTTTTGCCCCCGTGCACTATAAACGAATGACGGAGCTGCTGAAAGATCTTACGAACGAGGAGAAAAGGTCGTTGGTCTTGTTGCTTAAGAAGACGCGGGGGAGCTTAATGGCTCATTCGGGCGTCTCGGCGGCGTGAAGTCAGGCGAATTACTTTCGGGCAATTCAAGAGTAAGGATTGAGAGAGATGGCAGAGGATAAGCAGCAGGATCAGCAGGAAGATCAGAACAAAAAAGGCGAGCAGCAGAGCGATTCGGAAGCGGGGAAGAAGCCTCGCAATCCGAGGCGGACTAAGACGATCCGGTTTATAGTTCTGGCGCTGATCGTAGTAGGCGTGATCGCCGCGATTCCAATTTATGCGTATTACTCCGTGCGGGAATCGACGGACGATGCGCA
>JALYVD010000010.1 GCA_030853405.1 Acidobacteriota bacterium
GAGTTGCTTCCCAGCAGCGCTCTATCCTCCGCTCAGGTCTTCAAAGCGTATCCCAAAATCGCGGCGCTGGAAAACCGGACATTTCATTTGTTAATTAAACCGGACATCTTGACTTGTTACCAACACAAGAGTCTTCTTCGGTCTGATCAAGACTGTTGTGGCCACGCGCTGAATGCTTGACCGGTCACAGTACCGTCGGCCACGAGATGCAGCCGGAAATATCTTCCCAAAAATTCGAAACTTTTCATCTTAAAAACGCCGCAATCTCGCCACCCTTGGACGATAATAAACCTAACCGGGTCCCATTGCGGGATTTCGGTACAAAATGCCGGATACGATCATGGCGGCTTTATCTGGTGAACAGATATCGCTGTCGAACTCGTTGGCAACTGTTGCAACGACTTGTGTGCTAATTAGGGACCCTGATGGGCGGTCCAATACAATTATTTCTCTTCACCTGATTGAGGGTACGAAGACGATCAAGACGAGTGTGCCCGGATTTCTGGTGATTGCCGCTGGTCTCTTTCTGGTCGCCGCGGCCGCTCACTTCTCAAAAGACGGTGGTTCAGCCGATCTCCCCATCGCGCTTTTAGGCGTCGGCTTTGTAATCGCCTATTTAGCATCCCGGAGAGCTTCGATTGCCTTCTTCGTAGACTGGGACACGATTCACACCGCCAGCGGAGGTCTGCGCGAAGCAGCGGCGTTGGTCCGCGCCATCAAATCCGCAAAACAACGCCTCGACGAAAGCCCAGTGGAAGTTCCCGCGATGGCTTCATGAGGCTGCCGCGCCGCGGCTGGTAGTACGCGTGCGCACATTTTCGACCGCAGCATACCCAAGCCCGACCACGGAAACAAACATCATCAGTACTTCGCTATCGCCCAGGTTGTATTCAAAGATTCCGCCCACCAGCACACCAATGACGACAGCGATTGTCCCATGAAGGATGAAAAGCTCACCGCGCGATCTGCTTGCCTTGGGGATGGTTCGTGCGCAATCCCAAACCGTCATACCGATGAACCACAGAACGAAAAGCAATCCCGGAATCCCGCGCTCTGCCGCATATTGTACGTAAATATTGTGCAGATGACCGTAGTAGCCGGTCGGTAAGGGCCGCACTATATACGCCGGAACGTAGGAATTGAACTGGCGTCCAATCTCTTCGGGGCCGATCCCGAACCAGGGATGGGCTTTGATCATCTGCACTCCGGTCACGAACGTCACGATTCGATGACGGTTCGAATCGGTGTCTCCGTGCGGTTCAACGAGCGAAGTAAGTCTGTCGCGCGTGCCGGCGGGAGCAATCGCAAGCGCCAAGGCGGCAACTACTGGCACGAGCAAGATCATCTTCGGACGCCAGAACCATACCAAATACAACACCGACGGGATTGTCGCAAGCCAGATGCTCCGGGTCCATCCAAGCACGATGGCGGCGGAAAGAATGCTCGTGCTAACTCCATAAATCCAGGCCGGAAATTTGCGTTTAGAGAAGAACCAGTGCGCCAGAATCAATGAAAGCACGCTCAATTGGAGCGCCCCGAACGTCATCCAATGGCTCTCAAATCCGGTGATGCGGCGGCCCACGTAGGTTACGTAGAAATCTTCGCCGGTTCGCTTGGCGTGCTCGCGCTTAAGCACGAATTGGATCAGACCCCAGAAGCCGGACGCCGTCGCCGCTGCCATCCAACCCATGAGAAGATAACGCACCTTCACGAAATGACGGACGAAGACGCCGTACATCAGCGGGATGAAGAGAAATACGAAAAACTTCTTGATTTGCGGCCTGCCACCCCAGGGATCGGGGCACACCAAATCCGCAGCGACCGTCCAGGCGAATAAGGCGGCCAACGGAATCCAGATCCGGGGGAATTGGAGCTTATGGCGGAATGCAAGCAGCAACCCGATTCCGATCCCGAGAAAGATCTGGCTCGCCGCAATAGAGACGTGAATCAGGGTCGCCGCCGCGATTGCGACAGCGAGTAAGATGCTATCCTGCACCCCCGGAGTGAGCCGTTTCAACGAACCAGTATGACAGAATGAAAGGCGAAAGCCGCCGGTGACTCAGGTCTATTTGCTTCGGCATGGAATCGCGGAGGAAGGCAAGATCGGCTCGAACGACGCCGACCGGGCGCTCACGCAAGAAGGGCGCAAAAAACTCCAGCACGTGCTCGCCTCGGCGGCTGAAGCCGGCGTGCAACCCGATCTAATACTCAGCAGTCCCTTTAAGCGCACTTTGCAAACCGCCGAAATTGCTAAGGATGTGCTTGGACATAATGACGATATTCTTCGCACAAATGTCCTCACCCCGGGAGCGAATCCAGAAGACGTGTGGGACGAAATACGAGTCCACAAAGACGCGGCCTCCCTGCTGCTGGTGGGGCACAATCCCCTGTTCACGTCTCTCGCCGCTTATTTATTGGGAACACCGGACGCGCAGATCGACTTCAAGAAAGGCGCGATCATGAGAATCGATTTTGAAAACCTTTCTGCGCGCCCTAAAGGTACCTTGCGCTGGTACCTGACCGCCCGGTTAACTAGTAATCGAGAGTAAGGGGCTAACTTACACGCCTTCGGAACCGTGTAACTTTACGAGTTTGTTATAGAGCCCAAGAGGCAAGATTGTCGGCGCCCAATGACCGATAAAGTTGGCCTTCTTCTCGTCGCCCGTCAGTTGAAAGACCAACGACACGGCGATGGAGCCGAGCGCGGCCCATTAGAACAGGTCGGAGGGAAGCTTGGCCGTCTGCTGCTCGATACTGCGAGCGACGGCTCCTTCGCGGTGCTCGGGGCGAGCTCCCGGTTTCGGTTCGGTTTCTACGTAATCCTTGTATTCCATACTGTAAGAGATTCAGTAACTGACGATGTGATTTCTTTATTTCCACTGAACCACCCGAAGTTGATTCTGGGCTTTGAACCTGCCGGTACAATTAGGGGGCTTGTCCAACGTTCTTCCACGACTCCGTTTCAACCTCGACTTCATGCCCTCGCCGGACCCGGAGAAGCCAGGATTGTACATCCGCGACCCGTATCATTACTCGGATGCCACGCTACTGGTGCCGCCTCCGCTTGTCCAAGTGCTTGAGTGTTTTGACGGCGTTCAATCAACACTCGATTTGCGGTCGGAGTTGGTACGTATCACGGGCGAAATTCAGGTGGGCGATCTTGAGCAACATCTGTTCGATTCCCTGAATGAGGCGGGTTTTCTCGAAAACGACCGGTATCGGGAGATCAAAACAGCGCGCGAAGCGGAATTCGCAGAGGAGCCGGTTCGGGAAGCGGCTTTTGCAGGTTCCGCATATCCTGAGCACCGTAGGACCCTCGCCGATCTACTAACGGGCAAAGTGGGGGAGGGCGCGACCGGGAACGAGTCAACGGTCGCGATTGCGGCTCCTCATGCCAGTCCCGATGGCGGTTGGGGTACGTATCGGGCCGCTTACCGGGCGTTGCCCTCGCGAGAGCAGGCGGCCGATTGCACGTTTGTCATTCTTGGAACTTCACACTATGGCGCGCCGGAACGTTTCGGTTTAACGCGTAAGAATTTTGTTACACCGCTGGGCGAAGCGCGCAACTCAACGAAGTATGTGAACGAGCTTGAGACCGCCGCCGGGCCAGCGATTCGCATGGAAGATTATTGTCACGCCGTTGAGCATTCGATCGAGTTTCAGGTGGTGTTTCTGCAGCATTTGTACGGGCCGGATGTCAGTATTTTGCCAATCCTTTGCGGACCCTTTGTCAAAAGCATTTATCAGGGGGGACTGCCCGAAGAGGATACCGCTGTCGCGGCTTTCTTCGACGCACTTGGAAATCTCTCCGCGAGGGAGGGGAAGCGGCTGCTGTGGGTGCTTGGTATCGACATGGCGCATATGGGCCAACGCTATGGCGATCCTATCCGGGCCACGGCTAATATCGGCGAAATGTTAGCCATTGAGCAGCGCGATCGCGACCGGATTGCGCAGATCCAGAACGGAGACATTGGCGCGTACTGGTCACGCGTGCAGGACGGGCAGGACGATCTCAAATGGTGCGGATCGTCGCCACTGTATACGTTCCTGAAAGTGAATCCCGGTTTGCGGGGCGAACTGCTTGATTATCATCAGTGGCAGATCGATCCCGCAAGCGTCGTAAGCTTCGGCGCGCTTCGTTTTGAGAAGGGTTGAGAGGGCTATTGCTCGCCGCCGCCCCACCAGTAACCTGGGCGAGTCCGGATCTTCAAGCCAGGCCGGTTGACGTTCACTTTAATGTGGTGAAAGCCCGGCTCGTTCTTGTCGTTCGGGCTATAGCTCAATACATATTGGCTATTCAGATCCTTGCCGATATCGGTGATGGCGTCTTCAAGCCCTTTCTGATTTGAGAAGCTGTACACATAGCCGCCCGTGAAAGAGGCGAAGGCTTCGGCGGGAGTCTTCTTGAATAAGTCGCGAATGCCGCGGTAAACGGTGGGGACGCCATTCAGGACATTGCCGTCTTCTTCTTGAATGACGTTCGTTTCGCTTCGGGTGCGGCCTGTGATATCGGGCAGCGCCTCGGGCGGCACTCCACCGTTCTGCCGTCCCGGATAGTCCGGCTTCTTCATCAGGGCCGTCTTCACACGAGAGATATCGACGCAGTAAACGATGACATTGTCGAACTGCATTTTGCGGACCGACTCCTGCAAACGCGATTCGCTTCCCTTGTCGATGTTCCTGCTCATCAGGATGATCACGCGCCGGCGCACATTCTGTTGATCGTGACGTCTGAGCATCTCATCCGCTTTCATAACTGCATCGACTAGAGCGGCGGTAGTGGAACCAGCGGAGACTTTGTGCATGGCATCGTCCAGCTTGCCTGGATCGTTGGTGAAATCCTGCATCACCTGCATACGATGATCGAAGGCCAGAATAGCGGCGTCGCCTTCCTGTCCCGTCACGAGACCCTGCAACAGCAGACCCGATTTCTTGATTGTCGGCAATAGCGGCGCGACTTCCGAATTTGCCTGGACAACCAGAACGACCGATACCGGTTGCTGCGTCACGTCGCTAGTGATTTTCTGTGGCTTGTTGTTGTCCAGAAGCTCGAAATCCTTCACGCTCAAGCCATTCACGTAACCGTGTCCATCGGGATCTAAAACCGTTGTGGGCACGAGCACGTTCCGAACGGTCACTCCCGGAAGCCGGTATTCGCCCGAATCAGTCGCCTGATCCTCTATCTTTTGTTCTTTAGTATTTGGGGCCGGTTGACTTGGCGGAAGCGTCTTCGGTGCAGGCCCAAGCTGGCCGGGTTGCGGTGGAGGGGCCTTCGATTCGGCGCCGGGCGGCGGTAATTGCGCCCACATCGTCAGCCCGCAGGCCATCGCGCAACCGATCGCAACTGCAACCAGGGCCGAACGTCTTCTCAGACTGCTTCTCATACGTATATGAGATGTGTCCGTCCTGTGCTGAGTTTCCATTACCGTTTCAGTGTCGCACTTGATCGGCATTGTCATGCTCTGTGACGCCACGCAAGAGATCGACGATATGTGGGATCAAGGGCTCAAGCACGCCAAACGAAAACAACGCGCCCTTCGGCGAGCCTGGAAGGTTCACGATCAGGCAATTCCGGCGAGTGCCTACGACTGCTCGCGACAAGGGTGCAAACGAAGTCTGCTCCAGCCCTTTGGACCGCATCAGTTCGCCAAGGCCGGGGATTTCGCGATCGATGATCGCGCGCGTTGCTTCTGGAGTTACATCGCGGGCGGCGATGCCAGTTCCTCCCGTGGTCAGAATCAGGGCGCTGTCAGCGGCTTCACTCCATTCCAGCAGTTTCGCGGCAATGACGGCCTGTTCGTCTGCAACTGTTTTGGTGGTCACGACGGACCAGCCCAACTCCTCACAGCGCTTTCGAATGGCGGGGCCTGAAACATCCGCTCTCGCGCCTTTAACGGCCGAGTCGCTCACGGTCAGAATGGAAACAGTGATCATTTGGTTGGTGATATTCGGCGGTAGGGGCCTGATTTGCCGCCGGTTTTCTCGACCAGATGAATGTGGCCGATCTCAATGCTTTTATCGAGCGCCTTGGTCATGTCATAGATGGTCAAGGCGGCGACTGAAACGGCCGTCAAAGCCTCCATCTCAACGCCGGTTCGAGCAGCTGTCGCCACAGTGGCCGTGATCGCGATGCCGCGCTTTTCGATCCGGAACTCGATGCCAACATGGGTAAGCGGCAGTTGATGACACAAGGGAATCAAGTCCGAGGTCTTCTTGGCTGCGCTGATGCCCGCAATACGGGCTACTTCGAGCGGGTTGCCTTTTTTATTGTTGGGAAGAGCCTTGATGACCTCGTGGTTCATAGAGACAAAGGCTTCCGCGGTGGCCGTGCGTTCGGTGATCTCTTTTTGCGACACATCGACCATCGAAACCTGGCCAGCGGCATTGTAATGGGAGATGCGTTTCTTCATAACTTAGCCATCACTCGAATGGAATCTCCTTCGCTCCACGTTTCGCGGTCGTGATCCGCTACGAGAAACGCATTTGCCTTTGAGAGCGCCGGAACATCGCTTGAACCTTGCCAAGGGAGATGGCGCAGATGCTGCCCGTCGCCGCTTAGACGCGCGGGCAGAAACCGGGTCAGTCCTAGTCTGTGGCGAAACGGCGCTTCAAAGCGCGCGGTGAGCAGTGGAAGAATCGGATCGCTCTCGCCCGTGAGTAACTCCAGCGCCGGCTGGGCCAAGAGCTGGAAGGTAACAAGCGTCGATCCCGGATTGCCTGGCAGTCCGAAAACCGGTTTTCCCGAGCGCGTGCCAAAGGCTACAGGGCCGCCGGGTTGAATGCGGACGCGCTCGAAATGAAATTGGGCGCCAAGCTCGCGCAGAGTGGGTTTCACCAGATCGTAGCGGCCCGCTGAGACGCCTCCGCTGATCAAGAGCATATCGGCGTCCAGGCCGCGTTCGAGCAGTGGACGAAGCGCTTCCTTAGTATCGTGGGCAACGGGAAGAATCCGCGGTGCCCCGCCAGTCGCCGTTACCAGAGCCGCCAGCATGTAGGTATTCGAGTTGCGGATTTGATGCGGAGCCGGTGTTTCGTTCACTTCTATGATTTCGTCGCCCGTGGCGAGGATCGCGACGATGGGCTTCGAGTGGACCGCAACTGAGGTGTGGCCGGTCATAGCCAAAGTTGCAATGTGGCTTGCGTCGATCCGCGTACCCTGCGGAATGAGAATGCTGCCTTGCGCCGCTTCGGAACCGCGCGCATTGACGAACTGCTGTGATTCCGTGCGGGTGTCGATCTTTACCTGTGGCTGGCCTTGAGGGCCTGTTACGCGCGTCACGTGCTCTACCATTACGACGGCGTCCGCTTCGTCCGGTACGGGAGCGCCGGTCATAATTTCGAGCGCTTCGCCATCATGTAAAGCGCTCTGCTGCTCTTCGCCGGCGCGGACTTCTCCGCGTATGGTGAGCACTCCCGGAACGTCTTTGGCTTTAATGGCGAATCCATCCCGCAGCGAGCGCCGCAAGGTTGGATAGTCGCGATCCGCCAGTATGTGCTGGGAGAGGATGCGTCCATGCGCCTGATCGAGTGGTACGGTTTCGGGTGTGTTCGTAATTCGAAGGGCTCGAACGGTATCGATGACGATGCGGCGGGCTTCTTCAAATTCGAGCACTCGGCGGGGTTCCGTTTGCTTCACGTTTGGAGTGTACCGCTAGCGCTCCACCGATCCAAAAGGCGGAACCGCCTGCTTGCGCGCGCGGGTCGGAAAGGCGTCCGTACGTTAGAGAACGTCACCCAGCAGTTTCTTTAAGTCTTCTACATATCTTGTAAGCGCTTTTCGTCCCTTTGACGTTAGCCGGTAAGAGGAGGCGGTGTATTTGGCCTCTTCGAGCCTGGCCAGATTCGCGCCGAGATTGCCGAAAGCGGCAAGACTCGCGAACCACCATACCAGGGCCGCCGGGCCGGGGCTGCTTCCTTTTATATTGCCGATCTACGGTCCAGGGGCTCTTCTCATTCGGGACGTCAGTCATTCTCATCGTTATGGCTTTGACGATTCCCAATCCGATGCCTGAACGGCGGATTGGCGTTGCCGCTCTTATCCGGCATTTCGTGCTAGCCGGGCTTTGGCGCTCACAGCCGCTGTTTGAACAATGGCCACCGGCGCTAGTCCGTATGCTCAGCGCACTCGCGATTTTGGGCGGCGCGCTTGTGTCGCTTCGCCGCTGGACGGCCACGCGCGATTAGGGCGATCGGTGAACCGCCGATCGCTCTGGCATTGCCGTCTGTGGAACCATACTGCTGATTATTGTGCCGGTACGGGTTTGGAAAAGAGCTTACGCCGAACGACGGTTCAGCGCGTGACAAGCCTACAAAGTACAACCGGTGAGGAGGGCGATGCAGGATTTAATCGTATGAGGGCGCTTACGCTTCCGGCTCGGTTTCGGGTTGATTTTGTTCCAGGAAGGTTTCTCAGCTGGCGACGCCTGTAGTATCGCTATTACGCTATGTCCAAAATGTTCCAGCTAAACGAGCACCCCATCATCGCCTTTGTTGCGACTCGCGATCCAGCCCGCGCCAAACAGTTCTACGGTGAAACGCTGGGATTGCGGCTCGTTTCCGAAGAATTGCCGTTTGCCCTGGTATTTGACGCGCATGGCACAATGCTCCGGGTGACCGTCGTTAGAGAATTGACGGCGGCTGCGTATACAGTGCTGGGCTGGCGTGTAACGGATATCAGTGTAGCCGCGAATGGGCTACGTGGAGTTGGCGTCGAATTCGAGCGTTACCCGGGGATGCAGCAGGATGAACTGGGAATTTGGACGGCACCGGGCGGAAGCAAAATAGCGTGGTTTAGAGATCCGGATGGAAATACGCTGAGCATCTCCGAACATTAAGAAGCTGACAAAATCGAAGGCTGCGCACGCCTCGGTCACGGTTCTGTTGCGCTGGTCCAACGATTGCAGCATTGGCAGAGCCGCCGCTACAGTTGTACGTTGCTGTCGTCGAAGTCGGGCAAATCGTCCGTGGCCTGAGATGCTAAGAAAACAGAGACAACGGACTCAATGCCTTCGCAGTCGTCCTCGTCAAAGCGGTTTTCCGTGGCGCTGTCGATGTCCAGCACTCCAACCAGGTTGCCCCAGTTGAGTAAAGGCACGACGATTTCGGATTTGGAGGCGGTATCGCACGCGATGTGACCGGCGAATTGGTTTACATCCGGAACGACGATGGTCTTTTGCTCGATAGCCGCAGTCCCGCAAACACCCTGGCCGAAGGGAATTCGCACGCAAGCGGGTTTGCCCTGAAAGGGCCCAAGCACCAGTTCTTCGCCTTCCGCGATGTAGAAACCAACCCAATTCACGTCCGGCAAAGAATGGAAAAGCAGCGCGGCCGTGTTAGCTGCGTTCGCAACAAAATTCGATTCCTCGCCAAGCAGGTTCTGAAGCCGTTCGCAGATCTGCTGATACAGCTCATTCTTAGACTTAGCGCCATTTACCGGTGTCAGAGTTTGCATCGCTGCCAGCTAGTTTATCTCTTTCCTGAACTGTAAAAGCGGGTAAATTTCCGCCTATCAGCCTAGTGCGGGCGGGGGGCTACAATTCTCTGACCGCTAAAAGTAAGACGCGCGAATCGCGAGGACCGAGTCGCCTTCATCGAAACGCGACCGGTCTTGCTTCTTCCGATTCAATGACGAAGCCTGGAAGCTATTCAGCCGGTCCACCATAACGTCGTGAAGCGTCACATCCTGGACGTGCGCACTTTCAACGACTACCGGCAGATCACCGTGCTTCTCCTGTATAGAAGAGAGAGTTGTTAACATTTCGCTGATCAGCATGAGATTCCTTTCGCCTCTCTCATCGGCTATTCTTATCCGTTTTTCAGCCGGAAACCGGCAAGGAATTCAAGACTCGCTTGGCGGTTGCGGCAACGAGATCGTTCTCATGGCGGCTCAGTTTCAGAAGCGGTTCCAGCATTCGGGGGTTCCGGCTGTTTCCCATGGCGATGGCGACGTTTCTAAGAAACCCCTCGTATTTTGCCCTCCACACGGGTGAACGCCGAAAGAATTGACGAAACTCGTCCTCTGTGAGCAGGGCCAAATCTTGCAGATCGCGAGATGTCTCTGGCGCTGTGAAGCGGAAATCGTTGGATACAGCGGCGCGGTGGTTCCAGGGGCAGACGTCCTGGCAGATATCACAGCCGAAAATATGATTTCCGGTCTCTTCAGCCCGCTCCTGGGGTATTTCGCCGCGCTTTTCAATCGTCAGATAAGAAATACAAAGCCGTGAATCAACCGTCCATCCTCCGGACTGGTCGGCTACAATGGCGTCGGTTGGACAGGCATCGATACAGCGGCGGCATGTGCCGCAACGGTCCGGGGGCGGGGTATCGGCGGCCAGCCGGATCGATAGCAATACCTCACCCAGGAAGAACCACGACCCCTGTTGCTGGTTGATGAGACAGGTGTTCTTGCCGATCCAACCCAATCCAGCCGCCCGCGCGTAGGAGCGTTCGAGTAGCGGCGCGGTATCGACGCAGATCTTCGATTCAAACGGCTCAGCGTGGACTTCGGCGATCCGGCCAACCAGGTTATTCAGTCCTTCGCGCAGAATATCGTGATAATCCAAGCCCCAGGCGTACCGGGAGATCCATCCGGAATCGGGGTTGCCGTCGGTGTGCGGAGCGGATGTGTTGTAAAGTTTTCCAACACAGAGGATGTTCTTCGCCTCGGGCAACAAGTTGCGCGGATCGCTGCGTATGTCGCCCCGGCGGTCCGTCAGGTAGGTCATTTCTCCCGCAAGCCCTTGCGCCCGCCACCCTTCGAACCGTGCGAAATCGGCACTGGGCAACGCTGGGGCGACACCGGCGAGTTCGAAACCGCACTCGCCCGCCAACTCTGTAATCTGCCTCGCCGTGATCGCCAATGCTACCCTCTACTTTTATTTTGCCTTCTACTCCTTTGATCGATTTCGAAAACGTCTTCGCGCAACGCGGAGACCGGCTGGCCCTGAACGGCCTGACTCTGCATGTGGAGGCGGGCGAGCATGTCGCCATCCTCGGTCCGAACGGCAGTGGGAAGTCCACGCTGATTAAAACGATCACGCGGGAATGTTATCCACTGCTGCGTCCTGAAACGCGGCTCGAAATCATGGGGCAGCGGAATTGGAATATTTTCGAACTGCGCTCGCATATTGGGTTGGTCAGCAACGATCTGATGGCGCAATGCACGCGCGACATTACCGGGCGAGAGCTTGTCCTTTCCGGATTTTTCGGTTCCATCGGGATCTGGCCGAATCACCACGTCCTGCCGGAAATGGAAGAGGTTACCCGGCGCGCTATGGAACGGCTGGACGCGGGGCATCTTGCGGATCGTTGGCTGGATGAACTTTCGTCCGGCGAAGCACGCCGGCTGCTTATCGCGCGATCGCTGATCCACAATCCGCAGACTTTGCTGTTGGACGAGCCGACCACCAGCCTGGATCTTTCGGCGCTGCATGAAGTGCGGGGGCATCTGCAGAGTTTGGCGCGGGAGGGCGCGGGATTGCTGCTGGTGACACATCATCTGGACGACATTATTCCCGAGATCAACCGGGTTGTCCTGCTGCGGGCGGGTCAAGTGGTCGCGGACGGTGCAAAAGCGGAAATCTTGACTTCCGAACGGCTGTCGGCAATGTTTGACGTTCCGGTCGAGGTGATTCAGCGGGACGGCTTCTATCATGCGTGGTAAGCTGCCTGGTAAAACGTGAAGCATTGCAAGTAGCTGAAAGAGAACAAGTTCCCTCAATTTAAAGCGTCCGTTCAGTGTCGTTAAATTCCATACAACCCCGGAACGGCGCTGTTCAATTGCGTTTACTTTTCTACCGGCATACCCCCGCCCTATACTGGGGGCAGTCTGAGAGTAGGTTTGCTCGGGCATTTCACGGGAGATGAGAGGCTGAAAGGTCACTGAGCCATGCACAAACCAATAAAATACTTCGAAAAAGCAGTCACGGTGGGGGCCAAAGCCGCCTGGAACGTGTTCGACCGGCTGAACCAGATCAACCAGAACCCCTCGTTCACTCCGAAATGGTCTGAGAAACCTCTGCTGAAGAGTTATGAGAAGGCGAAGCCGCCACTGGGCTGGCCGCGCGAAACCGACTCGCTGTGCCCCAGGTGCATTCCCGAGATCCGGCAACGCATTGTAAACGGCGAAGTGGATTACAAGATTCTGATGAATCAGCCGGTGGGCGAGATCAAGGCTCAGATCATCGAACGCGACGGCAAGATTTTGATGGTGAAAGAGTGCCCGACGCACGGCAGATTCGAAGACCTGATGTCTATCGACCCGGCGTTTTCAAAGCACCTTGAAGATGTTTTCCCGGGCCGCGATATCCGCGCTCACAACGACGAAAAGCTACACAATCATGGCACGAGCACGATTACGCACGGCCGTGGATCGGTTCTTACTATCGATCTGACGAACCGCTGCAATATGATGTGCGATCCGTGTTTCATGGACGCCAATCAGGTTGGCTTTGTGCACGAGTTGAGTTGGGAAGACATCAAAACTCTTCTGGATAACGCCATCTCGATCAAGCCGCGCCGCCAGATGTCGGTTCAGTTCTCGGGTGGCGAGCCGACGCTTAGCCCCTACTTTCTTGATGCTGTCCGTTATGCGCGTAAAGTCGGCTATAACAGCGTTCAGGCCGCGACGAATGGTATTGAATTCGCCAAGCGCCCCGATTTCTGCAAGCAGTCCGCCGAGGCTGGTCTTCGCTACGCTTATCTTCAATTCGATGGCGTGGGCAATGCCGCCAATTCGCACCGCGCCGTCGGCAATCTGTTCGATGTGAAGCTGCGCGCTATTGAGAACTTGTGGACCAACGGCGTGGACATCGTCCCCGTCATCACGATCATCAATGGTGTGAATAACGAGCAGGTCGGCCGTGTGGTTCAGTTCGCTCTGGACAATCCGAAGAAGATTCCGTTCCTTTCGTTCCAGCCCGTTTCTTTCACCGGACGCGATGAGGCGATTACAGACGAGCGGCGTCAGGCGCAGCGATACACTCTTTCGCATCTGGCCCGCGATGTGAAAGATCAGATCGGCATCGGCGAGCCCGTCCGTGACTGGTTCCCAATCAGTTTCATGAGTACCTTCTCCGATTTTGCGGATCTGGTCCATGGACCGACTGCCGAGTGGGGTCAGCTTAGCTGCGGTTGCCATCCGAACTGCGGCATTGGCATGGCCGTGATGTGCGACAAAGAAACCAAAGAGCACGTTCCAGTTACCGCCTTCCTGCACGCTGACCAGTTAGCGAAGGACATTGCCCGCATTAATGATGCCGCTCGCGGCCGCGCTCTGTCGGTTGCCGGCGTCACGTTGGCGCTGCTTCGCAACTATGATCCGTTCATGGCGCCAAAGCATTTCAAATTGAGCGATCTGGTGGCCAAGTTCGACAAGTGCTTCGGTATGAGCAAGAAGTCTCAAACCGGTGGATACGGCAAGGTGACGGGCGACCGTACCATCGATGACATTCAAAAGCGGCGCGGTGATCGTTGGAACTTCCTTTTCATCGCTGGAATGTGGTTCCAGGATCTCTTCAATTACGATTTCCGCCGTACCGAACAATGCATTATTCCGTACGCCACCCAGGAAGGTGAAATTTCCTTCTGCGCCTATAACACGGGCGTGGGCTGGAGAAATATCATCGAGAAGATGCATATGACGGCCACGCTCACCAAGTGGTACGAAGAGAAGGGCCGCCATGAAATCTTCGCTGGCAATAAGAGCGTTCCGCTGGTCAGTAAGGACCATAGCTTAGTTCTTATCGACGAGGACGTGAAGGCCGAGCGTCAGCACGATCTGGACGACAAGGGTATCGCCAAGACGGCGCGTGAAGAGAAGACGCGCGCTCGTGACGAAGCTCTGAAAAAGAAGATCGAAGACGAGAAGATGGCGCGTCTGTACCGTGAACACGTCCTCGGTGAAAAGAAAATCGACGGCTTCGTTCCGCTCGATGGGCTGCTCGGCACGATTCCTGCGGCGAAGAAGGCGGAAGTTCCAGTCGAGAAGCGGGAAGAAGTCGGGGCAATGGGCGACTAACGCCACTGTCCAGTTATGATGAAAGCCGCCGGGATTAAAACCTCGGCGGCTTTTTTGCGTTACCCCCAAGAAGGAGTTTATGCCTGCATATGCTTGTTCATTCTGCAAGGGAACGTTCGTAGGCGACGGTCCGGCACCGGTTTGCCCTAACGGGAAACCGATGGATCTTTTGGCGCAGCCCAAAGTCGGAATAGCTGCTACGGGATGCAGACGGACAAAGGCAGCTTCAAGGATGCTGTTTATAGCCATGAAGGTAGGCTATAATCTAGCTATAAAATATGGACGTTTCCATGGCCGACGCTAAGAACCGCCTGCCTGAGCTGGTCCGTGCCGTTGAAGGCGGGGAAGAGGTAGTGATCACCCGGCACGGTAAACCCGTCGCCCAAATTACACCGCCGCCCCCTGAGCGCCGCCGCATTCAGTGGGGCAGTATGCGTGACCGCGTCAAATTCCTGCCCGGGTGGGATGATCCAGTGGACTTGGACCGGTTTCTTAAGGGTGGGATCTGAACCGCTATCTGCTCGATACAAACTTGGTGCTATTCGGCTTGGGAGAACCCGAAAGGATTCCGCTTCGGCTGCGCACCGCAGTGGACAATGGAGCGGTTTCCCTGAGCGTGCTCTCGTTTTGGGAGGTCCTGTTGAAAAGCATGAAAGGCAAGCTCGATGTCGGTGATCCCGGCGTTTGGTGGACCGATGCTCTCGAGAAGTTTTCTGCCACTGCTCTGCCATTGCGTTCGGAGCATGTCGCCGCAATGCGCGACTTAAAACCGATTCACCAGGACCCTTTCGACCGCGCGCTAATTGCACAAGCCACTGTGGAGGGGTTGACGTTGGTGACACTTGACAGCGAAATTCCGCAATATGCCTCCGAACGGTTCCAGGTGCTTGCATGACCTGCTTGAATGGTTTTCAATGCTGACACGCGCACCACGCAATTCTACGACCGGCCGGGCCATGCCGCCGCAACGTGGAGACGCTCACTTTGCGTCTAAGAATTTAGGGAGGCCAAGGCCACTGTGTTGCAGTAGAATTTGAGATGTCAAGTGCGTGAGGACGTGAAATGTAGGGCGGGATTCTCCCGGCGTGAGTTTTTGTTGTCCGCCGCAGGCGCATTGGCTCTGGCGCACCAGGCCCAGGCTGCACCCCGGGTCCCTACCTCTTCCGTCACCCTCAAATCGGACGAACGCCAATTCCTCGAAGATTACGCCAAACGCTGCTTTGCTTATTTCTGGGAGCAGACCGGGCCCGCTACCGGCATTATTATGGATCGCGCCGGCATGGACGGAGCCCAGTCCGGCCGCAACGTAGGAAGCCTCGCCGCAACGGGTTTCGGTCTTAGCGCCTTTTGTATCGGCGCAAATCGGGGTTGGATCACCAAAGAACAGGCCCGGGCGCGCGTCGCGACCACTTTGCGCTACTTTTGGGGACACGCGTTCCACGATCACGGCTGGTTCTACCACTTTCTCGACGCAAGTACAGGTGCTCAACGGCTGCGCTCCGAGATTTCGAGCATTGACACCGCCCTTTTTCTCTGCGGAGTCCTGACCGCTCAAGGCTACTTCTCGACCGACCGTGAGATACAGACACTCGCCCGACAGATTTTCGAGCGCGTGGATTTCGCTTGGATGCTCGACGGGGATCCGCGCATCCTTTCTCACGGGGTGATGCCAGGTTCCGGGTTTCTAAAAGCGAAGTGGAGCGCCTACAGTGAAGCTTCCGTGCTTTATTTGCTTGCGATCGGTTCGCCCCACCACGCGATTGCGCCCGAAAGTTGGTACGCCTGGGTACGTCCTCATGTCCAATACGAGGACTGGCAGTTTGTGAGCGGCGGTCCTTTGTTTACGCACCAGTTCTCACATGCCTGGGTTGATTTCCGTCATCAGAAGGACGGCGACCCGTCTTACCTCGACTATTTTGAAAATTCCAGGATTGCGACCTACGCCCACCGCGACTTCTGTATCAGTTTGAAGGCGACCTATAGCGATTACAGTTCGGATATGTGGGGCGTCACTGCCTCAGACAGTCCGGCTGGTTATGTCGGATGGGGAGGCCCCCCGGAAGAGGGGCCCATTAACGGAACTCTTGTACCATGCGCCGCCGCCGGCTCTCTCATGTTTTCGCAGGAGATTTGCCTGCCGGTGTTGCTCGAAATGCACAAGACGTATGGCGAAAAAATCTACCAGCGCTACGGCTTTACCGACGCCTTCAACCCGAACTGGCAGGACAAAAAGCTCTGGGTAAACCAGGACGTAATCGGCATCGACGTCGGCATATCGCTCCTCAGCATAGAGAACCTGCTGACCGGAAACGTCTGGCGCTGGTTCATGCGAAACCAATACATCCGCACCGCCATGGACCGGGTAGGCTTCCAGATCTCAACCCCCGGTATCCGCATCAGAGAAGCGAAAACCGGGGCTCGCCGGGCGTAAAGTTATCTCTTCCGCTGACCCTTAACAATCTTCTTTACTTTACGTTTATTCGACCCTCGCGCCTCACCGGCGGCACGCTTCGCTACGGGAGCGGCCTTCTTTCGCGCGGCGCGCTTCAGCTTCTTACGTTCGTCTGTGTCTTCTACGTGCTTCGTATTCATTCTTTGACTTTTATACCTGCAAACTTTTCGACAATCTTCTTCAACCCGTAACCCGGGAAACTTATAGTTAGTTTCGCATCATCGCCATCGCCTTCGCGGCGAAGTATCGTTCCACGCCCATATTTCGGGTGCTCCACAAT
>JALYVD010000031.1 GCA_030853405.1 Acidobacteriota bacterium
CTCGATTTCCGCGGCTGGAATCTGCTGTTCGTCGGGTTCCACACCGTTCAGCTTTTCCCACCCGCTCCTTAAGCGGACATTTCATTTGTTAATTGAGGCGGACAATTGACATGTTACCGACAGCGTCAGCAAGTGGTCGCTACTTCCTTATGAGGGCGCTGATATGCTGTTGCTGGTTCTGCGTGTTGACCTGATCCTTGGCGGCGACCGGAAGAATCTAAACGTCAGAGACCAGACAGGAGACGCGGCAATGGATCTTGATGAAATTGTGAGAAAGCTCAATGATCGTAAACAGAGGGCCACTTACGGCGCGGTTGCGGGGATTGTCGGAGGACTAGCGAGTGGGTTGATGACCGGACGCCAAAAGACCCAAAGAAATTCGTGGGTTGTAGCCGCAACTGGTAGTCGGCGCGGTTGGCCCACGGGCTATGAAAACGATCAGATCCATCCCGACTGTTTTCGGCAAATCTCTCAGCGACAGAACAATGTAATAGAGGATCCGACAATCCTGAGACGGTGGCTCAACAGCTGGGTGCGAGGGACAGGACCATATCGTCCCATCAACGCGCCACTAGGACAGAGATCTTCTTGAAAGATCAATATTTCGGAGATGTCAATGATTTTCGCAAGTACGGCTTGCTGCGATCGCTAGTCATTCCTGACCGCCTGCGCCTTGGTGTTTGCTGGATGTTAACCGAGTCTGATGGGAAGAATGACGGCAGCTTTCTAAGCTATCTCTGGAAGCCCCGGATTTATCGCCATAGTGATCCCGATCTGTTTGATTGGATGCTGCAAACCATCGGCCTTGAGAAGGATTGCCGAACCGCACGGATTGAGGAATCGGGACTGTTAAGTTCAGCATCTCTTTTTCAGTCTTCGATTTTGACAGATTGCAAAAGTGAACGGCGACAACATTTCACCGATTCTACGACACAATTCGGCTGCTGCGACATAGTCTTTTTCGATCCGGATACGGGTCTTGAAACCAAATCGATTTTGCGGGGTTGTAAGGACTCGCGGAAATATCTGTATTGGGATGAAGTCAACAACACCTTCTCGGCAGGTTCCTCAGTACTGATCTACCAGCATTTCATTCGTGAGAACCGGGAGGAATATACAGTCCGGATGGCCCAAAGGTTGCGAGAACAGACTTCCGCGGCCACGGTGTTCTCGTTCACTACTCCGCACGTTCTGTTCTTGTTGGCCTCACAACCGAGCCACGCGGTCGCGTTCCGGCGGCAACTCGCCGCCATCCGATCCATTTGGAATCCGAAGCAGATCAGAGCGTCCGAGCACGCTGAGTAATTCTTTGGGCCTGAGCCGCTGGATCTCGCCAGTTACCCGGATGACGCCGCGCCCTCCGGAGTCCACTCCCCATACAGCGTCGCAATCAGATCGTCCAGCGCACGATCCGGATCGGACGCCAGCAGCACTTCCCGGCTAAAAGCCGCAAACAACGGCAATCCCAGCGCCGAAGGGCGCGGCAGATCGTATATCTTCAGTGGCGTCTCATAAATCCGCGCCGCCTCTTCAAGTGCGTGCGGCGCGTCACATTGGTCCTCGAGCACCTCGCGAACGGCCTCACGAACCAGCGGATGATCGGGCTCATGCTCCATCAACGTCTTATAAAGCAAACTCCCATTCCAAGTAGCCGCTTTGGCCGACACATTGCCGCGCAGAGTGCGGCGGGGAAGCAGTTGGCCAATCTCAGCGATATGCCGGAAACTCCTCCCCAGCGTTTCCGTCGTCGCAAGCGTAGCGCGCAGATCCTCCATCCAATTCACCGGATTGAATGTCTCGTGAAGAACCTCCGCGTCGATTTCAATACGCGAGTCCATCGAAAGCAAAAAACTGTGATCGTCGAAATTCGCCACGATACTTCGGCCAGCGGCAAGCCTCGCGCCGGCGACCCAGGCGAGCGAACGATTCACTGCGCGGCCTGCCACGACATGCACCAGCAGCATCGCATTCCGGCCATTTACGACCCGCTCCGCGATAACAGGCGAATCTGTCGGCAGCGGTGTCGCCCTCGACTGCCGTGCCACAAACCCCGCAATCCGCCATGCGACGTTCTCATTCACGGCGTACGCTTTCAGCAAATGCCGGGCACATCCCTCTTCGCCGCCTTTTTCCCAAACCGCGCGAAGCTCGCGCCTCAGCTTCAACTCTTCCTCCGCCAATTGCGCCGTGAGCGGCATCTTGTTGCCCATCCACCGCGGCGTCTTTACCTGCTCACCCTGCGCCGGCTCAACCACTGCGACGTTCTGATGAATATGCTTCACGCGCACGGGACGGCCACCCATGATGAACGCCTCGTTTGGCTGCAGAGACGCGATGAACGACTCCTCTACCGCCCCAAGATGCCGGTTCCGGGCGGACACGATTTTCATCTCATAGTCGGCGCTAATCACGCCAGTATTCATGTAGTAAGTCCGCGCTGTCTTTCTGTCCGTGACGCGAAATTTACCATCCCGAAGTTGAATTTTGCCGTAAGTTCCATAAGGCCCAAGCACCTTGCCGTGTCCCGCCAAATACTCCACCACGTCGTCGAACTCCTTACGCGATAGCTCGAGATAAGGTCCGGCTTTCGTCACAAGCGCGTAGGCTTCGTCACAGGACCACTCCTGTTCAATACTCATGCCTAAAAGCACCTGAGCGAGCACATCGAGCGGAGCGGTGGGAATTCGCAATGCATCCAGGCGCCCGGCATTCGCCGCCTCACGCAGCGCGACACACTCGACCAGATCGGGAAGGCTGAGCGGCACCAAAGTTCCCTGCGCTATACCGTTTACCCGATGACCGCTCCGGCCCAACCGCTGCAAGGCCCGGCTCACTCCGCGCGGGGTTCCGGCTAGAATCACGCGATCGACACTCGAAAAGTCCACGCCCATTTCTAGACTGCTGGATGCCACGACCGCGCGCCAGAATCCTTCTTTCAAACCTTCTTCAATGTGCTGCCGGGTATCGCGGTTCACCGATCCGTGATGCACGGCGATCCGCTCCTCGAGATCCGGAAGCAACACGGTAAGCGCCAGCCCGAGCCGCTCGACACCCGACCGCGTCGTCAAAAAAATCAAACTGCACTGGCTCGCTTCGACAACTCGCGCCACGGTAGGCGCAATACGAAACGGATTGTGCCCCGCAGGCGGTAGCCACACGCCCGGCTCTGGAGCGACGATCTCCAGATGATGAGATTTGCGAACATCCGTCTTCGCCACCGCGCAAGGTCGGGTACCGCAAAGCAGCCGCTGAATTGCTTCAATGGGCCAAGCTGTCGCGGAAACTCCGATGCGCTGAACGGTACGTCCGGCGCGATGTTCCAGACGCTCCAGGCACAGCGCGAGCAGAGATCCGCGTTTGCCCTCTGCGAACGAGTGAATCTCGTCCACGATGACAGTCTCCGGCTCAAATCCGGTCTCCCGCCATGCGCTCTGCGACAGGATGGAACTCAAGCTTTCGGGTGTCGTCAAAATCAGATGAGGGCGGCGGCGCGCTTGCCGGGAGCGATCGCTTTGCTCCGTATCGCCGGTGCGGATCTCCATGCGGATCTGCTGTGATTCTGGAAGAGCCGCATTGACGGCTTCCCAAGCGGGCGTCAGATTGCGGTGGATGTCCGTATCAAGCGCTTTCAACGGAGAAACATAGATGGCGCAAACCGCGTTCGGCAGTCGATTTTCCGATGCCCGCGTCGCGAGCGCCGACAACACGGATAAAAATGCCGCGAACGTCTTTCCGCTTCCCGTCGGAGCAAGTATCAGCGTATTTTCGCCAGCCAGTGTATGCGGTAGCGCCAGCTTTTGAATCTCGCTGAGCGCCGGATACAAACTACTGAACCAACTCTGTAGGGCCGGATGCAGTTCGTTAGGATAGCGACGCTTGGTAGAGCGCTTCGACTCGCGCGAGATCATCGCATTCCTCCGGCTTCTTGTCTCTTCGCCAGCGCAGTATACGCGGAAACCGCAGCGCGTACCCGCTCTTATGACGCGGACTCTTCTGCACGCCATCGAAAGCCACTTCTAACACGATCTCCGGCCGCACCAGCACCACACGGCCGAATTTTTCCATCGAAGCCGAACGCAGCACTCTAGTCAGCTCTTTGACCTCCGCATCCGTTAGTCCCGAATACGCCTTCCCGACGTTCAGAAAACCATTCGGAGATCGCACCGCGAAAGTATAGTCCGAAAGATAAATCGCACGGCGTCCATGGCCCTGTTCCGCTGCCGTAACAACCACGTCCAATGTGCCGTAAGGCCGTTTCAACTTCAGCCAGGACCCGCTGCGGCGTCCCGGTTCGTAAATGCTGCCTCTACGCTTCAGCAAGAGTCCCTCGTTGCCGCGTTCACGAGCCCGCAAGAAAAGATCTTCGATGTCCGCGTGCGTGACCGCCTCATATTGCGGAGATAACATGGCAATCGACATTTCCGCGAGCCTCGCGCGGCGTTCCTCAATCGGATGCGCGAGGAGAAGCGTGTCATTCCGCAGCAGAATATCGTATGCCATGAACACAACCGGCACTTCCACCATCAGCGTGGCCCGTACCCGTTTACGCGCAAGACGCTGCTGCAGCAGATTAAAATTCAGCGCCCGGCCATTCCGCCAACCGAGCAGCTCACCATCGACGAGCCCATTCCCTTTCAGATGCGAGAACGCCTCGGCGATCTCCGGAAATGCGGCTGTCACGTCCTCCATCCCGCGCGAATAAATCTGCACGCGGCCCGAATCGAAATGCACTTGTGAGCGAATGCCGTCATATTTGTCTTCGATGATCCAGTCTTCCGGATGCGCAATGTCTTCCACCCGGTCGAGCGGTTTCGCCAGCATGAACTCCATCGGATGAAAGAGCCGGGCCGCTATGCCGCTCAACTCATCACGCCTTGCAGCCATTGCCACGTGCGCGAGATCGCCCAGCCGATTGTTCGCATCCCGCACAAGTTCATGCCCCACCCCGCAAGCTTGCGCCACCGCCTCTTCCACCATCTTTTCCATCAGGCCGATGCGAAGTCCCCGCGTGATCATCTTCACCAGATACTTAAGCGTCAGTGGCTTATAGCGTAGAAAAGCCGCCACCAGAATCTCGCGCTTTCGTGCAATTACAGGCGTTGCGAAGAGTTCCTGATAAAACGCATTTGCCTCTGAGAGCGAGAGTGGCTGCTCCGCGCTCAGGCCTCGCATCAGCAGGCCTACGGTCTCGCCAGTATCGCCCACTTGCGCATAGCAAATGCCGAGAGTGTCTTTGTCCCAGGCCGTAGCCGCCCGCAGCGCATCTCGCAGGACACTTCCACCAACCGAGAGCTTCGGCCTTTTCTCAACCTCGAAGAGAGTATAGTTCTGGTTCGCTTCAGCTACGGGTCCCGCGCTTAGAAACTGCACCGCTAAGAAGAAATCCGAATCGTCAAGCGGCCGCAGATAATCCGCAACAATCTCGATCTTCCGCAACCGGCTTGCGTTGCGCGCAACATCTTCGCAAACGAGCGCAAGCCGGTCCACTTAGCCTTCGGCCTCGATGCTCAAGTGAGTGGCCGCCCGTTCGGGAGCCGCCGCTGACAAACCCTTCAGTCGCAGGATATGAGCGAAGGCCTCGGTGTATCCATGGACTACATCGATGTGCTCTGCGCCAGACTCCCTAGCCAGCGCCATCAGCTCGTCGAAATCCCCATGATCCGAATACGGAATCAACTCTTCCGCGCCGCTACGGTTCCGCGCATTATCGAGCGCCGCCCATCCCGAGACATAAGCGAGTCGCACATTCTTTCCACTCGCTTCAAGAACGCTCCCATGCGTAGGAACCACTACCAACGCTTTCCCCGAGATTCCCTTTGCTTCGTACGGCTCCCACCCTGGAAACGCGTATCCATGCTCCTCGTAAGCTGGAATGAACTTCGCAATCGCGCCATGAACCGCGGTGCGGATGCCTGCCTGGCATAGGACATGCACGATCTCCTGACCGCGCCCCAGAGCGTATCCGGCAAAAGCCGGACTCACCCCGCCATCCAGGCAGGCACGCGCAAACTTGACAATCTTCTCTACGGCCTCCTCACGGGCCAACAGCTTGAAAATCGGCAGCCCAAACGTCGATTCCATGATGAGGCGGTCGCATGGAACCACCTCGGTCTTGCTCCCGCAGAGCGGTGCCCGCAGTTTGATATCGCCGGTATAAACAAGCCGCTCCGGGCCAAACTCAATCAACAACTGTGCCGCGCCCAGGATATGGCCCGCAGGATAGGCCGTTAGCCGCGCGCCGTTCCAATCCAGGCTCTTTCCGTATTCAAGCGCCCGCAGTTCCGGCTCTTCCTGGCCTTCGGCAAGCCACAATCTCATCCGGTAAAAACGCAGAGTCGTGGAGGTCCCAATCACTTTTCCGTGACAGCCGCGCGCGTGATCGCTATGTCCGTGCGAAACCCATGTAGCCGCGCATGGTTCCGTATTATCGAGCCACAGATCGATCTGCGGCAGATAAATTCCCGTGCTGCGGAATTCGACGTCCACTACACCAAATTACTTTGTACGGAAATTCCCGCGCCGCCCATCAGCCGCGCTTCCAACATAATCAGCAGCGCAAGCGCGAGGACTGCAACCGAACCAAGCGCCGGTACCAGCATCACTGGCCGCATCCCGAAAGAGTCGTCCACGTAGCCCAGCAGCCACGGGACCAGCAATCCGCCGGTGATTGCAATCGATAAGATCCGGCTATAAAGGCGGGCCTGATAGCGAAACCTCTCGTCCAAACTTTTGAGCGCCAGGGGATAAATGGGTCCAAATCCCAGCGCCGTAATCACAATCCCAACATAACCGTCGGCAAGCGAATGAGCCATGCCGAGCAGCAGATACCCGGACATTGCAACGACAATACTCGCAATCAGCAGACGCCGGCGGCCCACATTCCCGGCTACTCGCTGCGCCAGAATACGGCCGAGCGTCAAAGCGGCAAAATAAACAACGAGAGCGAAAATCGCGTACTCGGGGCTGCTGCCTAGCGTGTGAATCAGAAATAGAGGCACCCACCCCGCCATCGCCCACTCGTTGCCGAATTGAAAAAAGAGCAGCATCGTAAACAGGAAAGCCGCTATCAGCCGCAGATCCTCAATCGCGTTCGGAGATGTTGCCGTGATCGCCGTCTCAGGCCGCATGCGGGCGTACCGCAGCAGAAATCCCAGAGGCAAGAGTGATAGCACTGCCGTTTCTCTGTGATGCCAACCGGCCCAATAAAAAAGTGCCGTCGCGAACGTCGCAATAAGGCAGCCGATTCCGAAGAACGCGCCCGACCGGTTCAGAGTCCGTATCGGGTGGGCGACGTAGGATGGCTCTAACGCGAAGAGCAGGGCAGTCGCAAGCATTCCCGCCGCCAACCCGATCACCGCGAGTGTAAGAATGCGCCATAGCGGCGCGATAGGCGGCGCAAGGAAAGCGAGTGCCAGAAGACCCGCAAATCCGGCCCCGCAACCGAGCATTGCCATCGTGCGCGGTTCCCATCGCCGCAAACGGGCCAACTGCGCGCCAATCCCATATCCCGAGCCCAGGCCGAGAAAATGAAGACCGATCACTCGCGGGCCGACATCGATGTGATAATCCCAATCGATCAGCAACGACCCGAGAACCGCTAGGAATACTCCAAGGAGGAGGAACCCGCGCGCCCAGTATCCAGAACCAGTACTGTTACCGTCTGAAGATAAATTCTGTTTGACAGTTGACACGGAGGAAGGTTCTTGGGATAAAATCAAAGCATCACTGAAAAAGGAGGTGGTCCAGTCGAATGAATTCTGGTAGTGACTGTAGCATACAATCCACGCGCGAGGTGGCCGACTCTTAAAGTCGCCGTTCGTACGTTCAGGTTTCGTTCAGTGACGAGGCCGCCGTTCCTGTGGACCGGCCACCCGTCGCGCGTAACGTAGCTAGAGTAATAGATGTAAACGGACCCCGTATAGTGCACGTTGATGCCTATACGGGGTCTTACATGTTAAGATCGAATTTACTTCCCACCTGATTGTTGAAAGGATTCCCAAGGTAATGAAAGCAGGGATTCATCCCGCCTATGACGAAGTCAATGTGATCTGCGCTTGCGGACACAGCTTCCCTACCCGTTCCACTCACAAAGGCGACCTTCGCGTTGAAATCTGCTCAAGCTGCCACCCGTTTTTCACCGGCAAACAAAAGCTGATCGACACCGAAGGCCGCGTTGACCGCTTCCAGAAGAAGATCGCCAAAGCGCAGGAATTGCAAGCCCAGAAAAAGGCTTCTGACGACGCCAAGGCCGCCAAAAAAGCCCAACTTCAGTAATTTTCAAAGCAGATCCGGAGCGCACTGTTCTTCGCGCTCCGGATCCGTTCTATTTAGCCCCGCTTCACCGCTAAAACTTCACCTGCGGTACCTTCTTCTCTTCTTCCGTCGTCTTGAAATACGCGTCGTCGTGGCGATAGCCGAAAATCGAAGCCGCGATGCTCTTCGGAAACAACTCAATATCCGTGTTGTACTTCTGGATCGCCGCGTTGTAATCGCGTCTATCCACCGCAATTCGGTTTTCCGTTCCCGCCAGCTCATCCTGCAACCGCAGGAAATTCTCGTTCGATTTCAGTTGCGGATAATTTTCCTGCAAAACCAGCAGCCGCCCTATGGCCCCGCTTAACTGATTGTTCGCGCCAATTTCATCCTGCTTGGTATGGGCTCCCAGCAGCGCCGCCCGGGCGTTCGCAACTTCCCCAATTACACCCGATTCCTGCTTCGCATAGCCCTTCACCGTCTCAACCAGATTCGGAATCAGATCGGCGCGCCGCTTCATGTCGTTATCGACCTGCGCCCAACGTCCATCGATATCGTTCTTTTCCGTCACAAACTGGTTCTTCTCACCTACCAACTGGCCTCCGAAAATCAGAACGACCAGAATGATCACTCCAAGGACTATAAGTCCGCCCTTCATGGCTTTCTCCCCATTTCCAAAAAATTCTACGCTCCCGCAGCGCTCGTGTGATCGAGTCTGTCCACGAATCGGACTAGCGAATCGATCTCTTTCAAGTAATTCCCAAAGAGAGATCCCGGATCGACTACGGATTTCTGTTTCGGCGCAGCACGAATCGCCAGTATCGCATTCGTCGCATGGAAAGACATCCTCGTCGCGTCCTCCAGACCCGCCACAATCTCGCTTTTTTTCCAACGTGGCTCGCGCCCGCTCAGGATCAAGGCATGACGCCCTAAGACGCAAAATGTCGAGACGGACTCGGTCAATAGCTTCGTCAACCGGTCGTTATTTGACAGCGCTTCCGCCGCCCTTTGCCGTAGCCGGATCTGCTTCGCGCGAAGCTCGTGTTCCACCTGCGCGCGGTAAAACGAGCGGTCGATCACAAGGCTGGCAATCACATCCTCCCCGTACAGGACACGCCTGTGTTCCTGCATATCGTGGAACTCCATCGGAAAGCAATCGCTCGATGTTTTGACTTCCTCTTCCGTGAGCAGCAGCGGCGGTGGATTTCCCTGTTCGCGCCACCACCGGAACAACGGCTCCGATTGCACAAGTTCGTGCGGCGACAAGGTCTTGAACACGCACAACACGTTCAGATCCGATGCCTGTTCGTGCCAGTCGCCAGCAGCCGCCGAACCGTAGAGAACAGCCGAGACCAGACGGTCGTCGAACGCTTGCTTAAGCCGTTCAACCAGTCCTGAAAGTTTCTGTTCCAACTCGCGCTCCTCAATATTAGAAAGCTACCAGTTACTACTCGCCCCGCCGCCCCCGGCATCACCGCCGCCGAAACCACCGAAGCCGCCCCCACCGCCTGAACCACCGCCGAACCCGCCGCCGTCACCCCATCCACCACCACCGCGTCCGCCGCCCAGAAGATTGCCAAGCAGCATTCCCGTCAGAAACCCTCCGCCTCCGCCGCCCCGACCGCCGCCGCCTCGGCGCCCTCGGCCAAGAATCCAGAAGAGAAAGAAGATTCCAACGATAATCAGCCAGCCCGGTATACCCTGGCGCTGATGCACAACCTGGCGCGGCTCCGGAACTGGCGTGTTGCCGGAGAACGCAATATTCTTCCCCTGTGCAATCTGATCGGCCATCGAGCGCGCCGCCATCATCAACGCCGCGCCATATTGTTGCCCCTGCAGATCGGGCCGCATCGCACGCAACGTGCTTCCCGAAAACCCATCCGTCAAGTAAGGTTCAATGCCTCGGCCCGTTTCAATATCGGATTGGCGATCTTTGACGGCCAAAAGCAAGAGAACGCCTTGATTCGTTTTGCGGTCACCCACGCCCCACTTGCGAAACAAATCAAGGCCAATATCCCGTATCGGCCTGTCCCCAGCCGAGTCTACCGTTACCAGGGCAAACTGGACGCCAAGCTCCTGCTCTACCCGGGCACAGAACGCCTCCAGTTGCTCCTGATCCTGTGGATTTACGACATGCGCCAGGTCGCTAACATAGCCGGTCGGTTTCGGCAGCGAATTGACATCCACATCGCCCCAAGCCAAAGCGGAGCAGAGACAAAGAAGAAATGTGATCCCGCAGATTTGTTCGACGATCTTCCCTGTGCGGCGAGGCATGAAACCCTGAGCTTAACAGTAAAGACGAAAAAAGCCCCGCGCTGGTTCACCGCCCGAGTATCTTGGTTTTAGAGCCGCATGTCCTCCGCTCTCCGGTTATTCGCCATCTCTCTCGCACTGATGTCCAGTGCCGTCGCCCACGACATCATCACTACCAACCTGACGTTTACCCGCGACATCTCGCGAATCTTCGACCAGCGCTGCGTCTCCTGCCACGGCGAAAAATCGACGGTTCCTCTGACCAGTTACGAGCAGGTACGCCCCTGGGCTGTGGACATCAAAGAGCAGGTGCTATCGCGCGCCATGCCGCCCTGGGGTGCGGTAAAAGGCTTCGGTTCTTTGCAGCCGGATCATGCGCTCTCGCAGGAAGAGATCATGATCATCGCCGGTTGGGTGATTGGCGGCGCGCCGAAAGGCGATCCCGCTCTCCTGAGCAAGAATTCTCCAGTAACAACTGCTCCGCTTGCTATGCGAGACGCTCTCCTGATTACGAATCGTGTGACTCTCAGCCGGCCGCTCGCCATCAACGGCATTCGTCCGGTCGAATCGCAGATCATCTCATCCGTCAAGATCATCGCGAAACTGCCGGACGGCCGCATTGAACCGCTTGTCTGGCTATACCGCTACGATCCCAAAAACAGTCACGCCTTCCACTTCCGCCAGCTCCTGATGCTCCCCGCGCAAACGATTGTGGAATCCTCCGCTCCCCTTCATTTCGCTCTCGAAGCCCCATAGCACGAATATTCTGAGCGGGATGCATCCCCATGCGCCCTAACTTGAGACCTGAATAGCTTCCAGATTGCCCATAATCCATTCCCCACCACGCCATTATTGGGCAACCAGCCTTGCTGCAGGTCCGGCTGAACTCAGGTTGACGGCAGACGACGCCGCAGTTCGTCGAAGAAGTTCAAGAGGATGGTTGCGTGGACCGTATTCGTCTGTTCGCTCGTGGATTCAGGGGGAGCGATCACTATGAAGCGCTGGCCATCCGGTGTTATGTCCAGATTCCAAAGGGCGTTGTTGGTTGGCCGAAAGAGCAGCGCTGGCGACCATTGCCGAGGCTTTTCCGGGAGGAACGAGTGATGATCGACCGTGTAGCGGACGACCATGATGCGGTTGTCGGAATTCACATAGAACAGTTCTCTGCGATTGCGCGACCAGACGGGGAACTTTGCCCCGCTTTCCGATGCCTGCCACCTGCTCGCCGAGGGCGCGGACGGATACGGGCGCACACAAATCTGCCCTCCGACTCCCGCGCCGTTGGTAGATACGTATGCTATCCAACGGCCGTCAGGTGAAAAGGCGGGGTCAACCTGGCTGAGGGATTCGCGCGCGAGTTGCTGCGGCTTCCCCGGTTTTGGATGATCCGGATCCTTCAAATCCAGCGGGAGCGTCCAAATCTCGAACCCCGTGTCGTTGCCAGTCCGAACGAAAGCCACGGTACGTCCATCGGGGGAAATCGAAAACACTTGAAGAGGAGTTCTCTCGCCGAACAACTTCTCAGGCTGGCTCGAACCATCACCGCGGATCCACCAGATGCCGAATTCGCCGTCGCTCGCGGGAACATCGTAAACAATGTGCTGTCCGTCCGGCGTCCAGACCGGATGCCGGTTCAGAGCGGCATCGAAGGTCAGCCTGGTTGCCGTGCCGCGTTGGAGGTCGTGAACGAAGAGGTCTCCTGCGACCGTTACCGCCAACCGGTTGCCGTCCGGCGAAAGGCGAGGAGTCTCCGACTGCCGCGATAGGTTGATGGAAGGGCTTACAACTCGCTGTGACTTTCCCGTGCTATCCAGCCAGGCAACCGGGGCGACCCTTGTCGCCGCG
>JALYVD010000035.1 GCA_030853405.1 Acidobacteriota bacterium
AGCGGCCGCGTATTCCTGGATGAAGTGACCATCTCCGAAACCGAATTCCGCGAATTCGAGCAGGTCAAAATAGTCGCTTGCGGGACCAGCTGGCACGCCGCTCTCGCTGGCAAGTTCATCCTCGAACGCTTGGCGCGCCTGCCGGTGGAAGTCGATTACGGCAGCGAATTTCGTTATCGTGACCCCATCATTCAGCCGAAGACGCTCACCATCGTCATTTCGCAATCGGGGGAAACGGCCGATACTCTGGCCGCGCTACGCGAAGCTAAGAAAAAGGGTTCTAAGACTCTCGCGATCTGTAATGTCGTCGGTTCCATGATCACGCGCGAAGCTTCGGGGACATTGCTCACCCACGCCGGTCCTGAAATCGGCGTGGCTTCGACCAAGGCGTTTACCTCCCAGATCACGGCTCTGGTCATTCTCGGCATGTACCTCGGGCAGGTGCGCGGCACGCTCGATCCCAAGCACTCCGCCGCCATGGTCGACGAACTGACGCTTCTTCCGGGCAAGCTGGAGCAGGTCCTGGCGCATAGCGAAATCTACGAGGATCTGGCCAAGAGTCTTTTCCGTGCTCAGGATTTCCTCTATCTGGGCCGCGGCATTCATTTCCCGATCGCACTCGAAGGCGCGCTGAAGCTGAAGGAGATTTCCTACATTCACGCCGAAGGTTATCCGGCCGGCGAAATGAAGCATGGACCGAACGCGCTGATCGACGAGAATCTGCCGGTGGTCGTGCTGGCGACACGCGATCCGCTTTCCGAAGAGAGTCAGGTCCACTACGAGAAGACGCTATCGAATATCCAGGAAGTGAAGGCCCGGAGCGGCATCGTTGTCGCGGTTGCCTGCGAAGGAGATGAAGAGGTGGCCAAAATGGCGGACCACTTGATCACCATTCCCGTCACGCGTGAACTGCTCCTACCGCTGCTTGAGATGATTCCACTTCAACTCCTCGCGTACCAAATCGCCGTGCGCCGGGGCTGCGATGTCGATCAACCAAGAAACTTGGCGAAGAGCGTTACCGTCGAGTAAATCAGTGGGGCGGATCCCGGGATCCCACTGGTGGTCCCCATAAGCGCACTAGGCAATTCTTGTCACCGTGCAGCGCGCGTACATTTTTTCGGTTTGCTCCAGATTTGCCAGGCTGATGCCCGGAAGCATGGAAGAGGCAGTGCCGGCCGCCACGCCCCAGCGCAGGGCTTCGATGAACGCGTCGCCACGATCTAAAGACCAGACGATCGCGGCTGCCGCGGCATCGCCTGCGCCAATGGGGCAAACCGCTTCGACGGAAGGCGGCGCCGCTTCAAGCACGCCCTCATTCGTAGCGGCAACGATGCCCCGGCTGCCTAGCGAAAGCGCCACGGCTTTCGCGCCCAGTCCCTTAATCCGATGCACCGCGTCAACCCAGTGCGAACGCGTTATTAACGGTGTGTTCAGAAGCCGTTCAGCTTCCGACTGATTTGGCTTCACCAGAGTGGGCTCGGCCTCAAGCCCATGCAACAGCGCATCGCCGTCCGTGTCGAGCAACGTCTTGACATCGTGTTTCGTCGCCAGTTTAATCAACTTTGTGTAAAAGTGAGCTTCCACTCCGGGCGGTAAGCTGCCGCACAACATCAGCCACGAGGCATCCGGCAGAAGCTTCTCGACCGCTTTGATGATCAGGTTTTGTTCGGCCTCCGAAATCTTAGGTCCGACCTCGTTCAACTTCACGGAGAGGCCGCGGCGATCGGAAATCGTCAAATTTGTCCGTATCTGTTGCCGGACTTTGACGATTTCTTTTCCGAAGCTGTCCTGCTGTAACGCTTCTTCAAAACGCCGTCCGCCCTCGCGCGGGCCGGAGGTTGTGATCGCAATTGTGCTCGCTCCAAAACTGGTGAGAACACGGGCGGCATTAATGCCGCGGCCGCCGGCAGCCTCGGTGGTCGATTCAATATAGGCACGATCTTCGAACACCAGCCGGTCTACGGTTACGATTCTGTCAATCGCCGGATTCACGGTCAGCGTAAGGATAGATTTACTCATTCAGAGGAAGCGGCGCTCCGTTAGGATGAATGACGGCCCTTCATCGAAAGCAGTGCGCCGAGCAGGCCGCCCAGTCCTGGAATGAGAGTGACAAAGCAGAATCCGCTCACCGCGAAAATGAGGACCAATTGGTGGGGATCTTTGGACATCAGCTGAGAGAACTCAGGAACGCTCTGCATTTGCTTGATAGCTTGGGCTCCGGCAGGGGAGATGGCGGCCAGCGCGAACACAATGAAGAGCCACAAGCCAGTCATCCAGCCGAGCAACGCGCCCGCGGCTGTCGATATCGGCCCGGCAGCCTGATTTTTGTAAATCACGGCGGCAAAAAATCCGGCGGCAAGCAGAACCAGAGGGAACAACAAAGGAGAAATCACAGCCGCGACACCGGAGATGACGAAGGCGGTTCCGGCCATGAACGTGGTAATAGCCAAAGCGCGAAAATTCTTAAAGGAAACAGCGACGGGCTTCGCCGACGGGACCGCAGGCGGTATGACGGGCGGCGGGGGAGCCTCCTGCTCGGCAATCCGCGCGATATCCGCCTCGTACAACGGTCTGCCGCACTTATGACAAAAGCGAGCGTCCTCCGGCGGGACGGCTCCACATGTACAACGATCTACCACAACTACTAGTCTAGCGGGAATCGAAATCCGCAAGGAGCGGCAAGTGATCCGAGGCAAGGAGAGCGAGCCTGGTCCGGTGCAGATGCATTTCGCGCAAGTGAAAGGCGGAATCGTAATAGATGTGATCGAGATGCATAAACGGAAGCACGCCGGGGTAGGTTCTCCTGCGCTTCAGATGCGCTACGATGTCGGCGCTCTGTAGATGCTCGGTTAACATTTGGGTCGCCAGTCCGCGCGTCCATTCGTTGAAGTCTCCGGCGACAATACGCGCCCCCTTCACGCCCGGCCGGTCTAGAATCTCTGCGGAAACGAAGCGGCGGGCCTGTTCACGACGCTCCAGGAACGACGTTCCCAGATGGACCGCAAAACAGTGAAGCGGGTTTGCGTCCGGGAGCGAAATGGAGACCCGCAACGCTTGACGTGGTTCGCGCGCTCGCACCGTAAGATCGTAGTTTTCGGACGAGATCACTGGAAAGCGAGTGAACACGGCATTCCCGTACGGCTCTGTTGCATGCCGCCGGGCTGCGCCGAAAAGGAATGGGAGCGCAACGTGATTCGAAATCGCTTCGGCTTGCGAGTAAAGAATTTCCTGGGCGGCGACGATATCAGCTTCGATTTCGAAGATCACATCCGCGATTCGCCGTGGACTGACCCGCCAATCGATCCCCTTACACTTATGCACGTTGTATGTTGCGATGCGGAAGCACGTCATTCCTGACGTTCCAGCAAAGAGACTAGCCAATCGGCAACGCGGAAGCGGCGTTTGGTCCGCCAGTCTTCGTAGGTGATTTCTTTGCTCTGTGAAAGATCGCGCTCGAAGTCCTGCGCGACACGGCGCGTGGTGCTTGCGTCCAGCAACGCGAGGTTGACTTCATCGTTGATGACGAATGAGCGGTAGTCGAAGTTCGTGGAGCCAACGACGACCCAGCAGTCATCCACCATCAACGCTTTGGTGTGGTTCATCGACGGGCCGTATTCGTAAATCTTGATACCGTGTTTCAGAAGCGATCCGTACAACTCACGGCTCGACGCGCGTGTAAGCCGTTCGTCATTGTTGTCGCCAGGGGTTAGAATTTTCACCTCGACATTCCGCTCACGAGCGGCTCGAATGATGGCCCGGCGTGCACTCTTATCGGGAAGGAAATAAGGGCTGGAGATGTAGACGCATTTCGTGGCACAGGAGATGAGCAGTTGAAACAAAATGCGAGCCTGTGTCGCACCGGCGGCTGGCGTACTGCCGACGACAAGGGCGGGCGTGCCATCCGAATCATCGGGGAATTGGAAGTACTCTTCACCGGTGAGGATCTCGCCGGCGACGCGCAGCCAGTTCTGAGCGAACACGGCCTGCAGAGCGGGAACCGACGGCCCCTCGACTTTGAGCATCATGTCCCGCCAGCGGCGTCCCTTGACACCGTCACGGTACCACCAATCCGCGATACCAGCCCCTCCGATGAACGCGGTGGTTCCATCAATGATAAGCAGCTCACGGTGAGTGCGGTTATTCAGTTGCGGGATTAGAGCAAGCTGCAACGGGTGATACCACTCCAGGTGACCGCCAGCGTCCGTCAACTCTTTCAAATACGAACGTGGAGTGCTGAAGCTGCCGATGTAATCGATTGTGAGACGGACCTCGACTCCGGCCCGGGCCCGTTCCGCGAGCGCCTGGACGAAGCGCCTGGTAACGTCGCCGCGATGAAAAATGTACGCTTCGAGATTGACGCTCCTCTGTGCCGAGGCAATGCAGGCGAGTTCGGCCTCGTAGAAACACGGGCCGTTCGTGAGCACCTCGACGCGATTGCCGTGCAGTAGTTTGGCTTCCGTCAGAAAGGCCAACAGAGAGCAGAACCGCGGACTATCGATGGGGACACCAGGAGGCGCGATAACCCTGTACGGGAGATCGGGCCCAAAGAAGGCCAGATAAAGGCTAAGGCCCTGAAGAGCGATCGCAATGATGGCGATGACGAGGAACGCCGTGTGCACGTCAGTACAGACGGTAACCGGCGGGCGTTCGCAACATTTTGCTTTCGGCGCGGGAGGGGTCCACACGCCAGTTAAGATTATGGGAGCACCTAAGGAGCAAAAAATGCAGATCCGAGAGCTGTTATTGCCTGAGTTCGATAGCGAGATGAAGAAGACACGTGCCACGCTGGAGCGTGTGCCGGTCGACAAACCAGATTTCAAGCCGCACGACAAATCAATGCTGATGGGGCGTCTTGCAGGCCATCTGGCGCAGTTGCCTGTCTTTGGCTCGACGATACTGACCACACCGGAGTTGGACTTTTCAACGAGCCGTATGCAACCGCTTGTCATGGAATCCCGCGAGCAACTTCTGCACGCGTTCGATGGTTATGTAAAGGAAACGCGCGCAAAGATGGCGGAGGCGTCGGACGAAGATCTTCAGCAGCCTTGGAAGCTGAGTTTTGGCGGCAAGGTCATTATGCAGGGCACGCGCTATGAAATGCTGCGGTCGCTACTGCTGAATCACATCATTCATCACCGCGCCCAGTTGGGCGTGTATCTCCGGCTGAACGACGTCGCGGTTCCTTCCATCTATGGGCCGTCCGCCGACGAGATGTAAGTTGTTCCCGGGGCGCTGGCGCGAGAAACTGAGGCCCGTCCAATAAAATAAAAAAGCGCCGTGCCAAAACCAAATCTCCTTGTTGTCTGCCCCCCGGATCATTACGCTCTCCGAAATCTGCAATCGATCCGCGAACTTGCTCACATTGACATCGGCAACACAGCCGAGTTTATAACCGGGCATGGCCCGCAGGCTGAAATCGTCCTTTACTCGGGTCTCGGCGGACATACGCTGCCGTTCCGCGAGGTCTGGCCGCATATCGAGAATGCGAAATGGGTCCACTCTCTATCGGCAGGTGTCGAGAAGTTTCTGATCCCGGAGTTCATTGCGAGCCCAGTTCCGCTGACCAATGCGCGAGGCGTTTTCAAGCGCTCGCTTGCGGACTTCGCCGTTCTTGGCATCCTCTATTTCTATAAACGCGTACGGCGACTAGTCGAGAGTCAGCGCGCGCACAAGTGGGATAACTTCAGCGTTGAATGGCTGCCGGGCAAGATTATGGCAGTCGTTGGTTACGGCGAAATCGGGCGTGAGTGCGCCACGCTCGCCAAAGCGCTTGGCCTGAAGATCTATGCGACGCGGCGCAAACCGGAACTCTCGGCGAGCGATCCGATTTTGGACCGGGCGTTCGCTTTGACCCAGTTGAAGGAGATGCTGTCCGAAGCTGATGTTGTCGTGGCCGCCGCGCCTTTGACGCCAGAAACTCGCCATATGCTGAGTGATCCCGAGTTCGCGGTGATGAAAACGTCGGCAATCGTCATCAATGTGGGACGTGGACCCGTCATTGATGAAGCCGCGCTGATTCGAGCCTTGCAGCAGAATAGAATCGGGGCCGCCGCGCTGGATGTTTTTGAAGCGGAACCGTTGCCGGCGGAGAGCCCGTTGTGGGACATGGAGAATGTTCTGATTTCCCCGCACTGTACCGACCGCACGCGCGATCCCGATTGGCTCGACCTCAGCATGCAGTTGTTTCTCGAAAACCTCTCGCGTTATACAAAAGGCGAACCGCTGCACAATATCGTCGATAAGAAAGCCGGCTATTGATGGGCGTGGCTGAAGAGGTGAAACAAACCGTTACCGTCGATGACGTGATGGCGGCGTCGGAACGGATTCGATCCCAAGCTCATGACACGCCCGTTCTCAGTTCAAGACTGTTCAACGAAGCGTCTGGCGTTCAAGCATTCTTTAAATGCGAGAATCTGCAGCGCGGCGGAGCCTTCAAATTCCGAGGCGCTTTGAACTTCATGCTTCAGCTCAGCCCGGAGGAGCGGGCGCGCGGAGTAGTTACGTATTCGTCCGGCAATCACGCTCAAGCCGTCGCTATCGCCGCCGCTCATCTCGGTGTAAAGGCGGCCATTGTCATGCCGGAGGACGCGCCGCGCTCCAAGCGGGAATCGACCGAGGCATACGGTCCGAAGATCATTTTTTACAACCGGCAGACCGAGAACCGTGAGGAGATCGCGGGCCGCATTGCGCGCGAGACGGGTGCGATTACGTTGCCGCCGTACGATCATCCCTGGGTGATTGCGGGACAAGCCACGGCAGCTTTTGAGCTTCTGCGCGATTATCCGGAGTTGGATGCGATCGCCGTTCCCGCAGGTGGCGGCGGATTGTTTGCGGGCACGCTTGTTGTTGTAAAGGCTCTGCGGCCTGGTATCCGCGTGTTTGGCGTGGAGCCTGAACTGGCGAGCGATTGGTATCAGTCGCTGCAACGTGGAGAGCGCGTTGAGATCCCCTCGCCGCCCACCATTGCGGACGGGCTGAGAACTGTTGCGCCCGGTCAGTTGACGTTCCCGATCGTGAAGGCGTTGGCGGATGGAGTGTTGCTGGTGTCGGAAGAAGAGATTTGTGCGACGGTCCGGTTCCTGCTGTCCCGCGCAAAGATTCTGACCGAGCCAAGCGGCGCCGTCGCGGCGGCAGCGGCGCTTCACGCAAAATTACCGCGCGATGTGAGGTCGGTCGGAATCGTTTTGTCGGGAGGCAATGTGGACATGCAAGTACTCGCCGCAATGTGCAGTGGGGCCGTTTAGCCCGTGCCTGACAATCCCTGGAAAACCAAATCGTCTCGCGTTGTTTACGAGAACGCATGGATCAGCGTGAGGGAAGACGAGGTTATTCGCCCCGATGGCAATCCCGGAATTTACGGCGTCGTTTACATCAGGCCTTCTATTGGCGTGGTTGCGATGAACGATCGTGACGAAGTGGTCCTGGTCGGACAATGGCGTTATTCCGTGAACCGCTATTCGTGGGAAGTGCCGCGGGGCGGGTCTCATCCGGGCGAGGCGGACATGCTGAAAGTTGCGCAGCGCGAACTTGCCGAAGAAACGGGGGTCGTGGCGGCCCATTGGACTTCGCTAGGCACCGTGGACAATGGAAACGGTGTAGCGGACGATGTGCAGACGTTGTATCTTGCGACGGGGCTCACGTCCACTCAAATGAGTCTCGATCCGGAGGAAGATATTACCGTCCAGTGGCATCCTTTTGAAGAAGTTTTCGAGATGGCGATGGACGGCCGCATAACGGAGGTCTGTAGCGTGGCGGCGGTTCTTAAGGTTGCGGTTCTTAGGGCTGGCCGCAAATGAAGCCGCGGCGCTTCAGTGTTTTCGCTTGGGTTGTGCTGGCGTACAACGTTCTGGTGATTCTGTGGGGAGCTTATGTGCGGATCTCCTTTTCAGGGGATGGCTGCGGAGCGAATTGGCCTTTCTGTAACGGGCAGATGATCCCCAGACAGATGAGCCTGCCGACCGTGATCGAGTACACGCATCGCATGATGACGAGCCTGGACTCGTTCCTGGTTATCACGATGTGTATTTGGGCTTTTCTGGTTTTTCCCAAACGCCACGCCGCACGTTCTTATTCGCTGATTTCTCTCGTTTTCCTTCTGATTGAAGCGTTGTTGGGTGCGGGACTTGTGCTCTTCCGGTATGTCACAACGGATCAATCGGCGGGACGCGCCTGGTACTTGTCCGCCCATCTGACGAATACGATGCTGCTGCTTGCGGCGATTACCGCTACAGCCTGGGTCGCTCGAAATGGAGTCGAAAGGCTGAAACTGAGCGGGTTAACGCGGCGTGCGGTATGGGCTCTCGCGATCACTGTTTTCGTCAGCATCACTGGTGCTGTCACAGCTCTCGGAGATACTTTATTTCCGGCATCCTCCATCGGGGCGGGAATGCGGCAGGATTTTTCGAGTGCTTCGAGTGTACTGCTTCGGCTTCGGGTAATTCATCCGCTTATTGCCGTCGCGGGCGCCGCTTATCTGCTTTGGTTGGCCAGCAAATCGCTTGCTCACGCGCGCGGTTCTGGAATTGGAAGAGCTGCGGCTGCGGTTGCCGGTATAACCATTCTTCAACTCGCCGCGGGCATGGTCAATCTGACATTGCTTGCGCCGGTTTGGATGCAGATTACGCACTTAGCTGTTGCCGATATTCTATGGATCGCGGTAGTTATTCTCGCGCTTGAGACTAGAGAGATAGAAATTTGAACGACTCGAACACATTCGAACAAAAACTGGATCGCCTGGGCGAAGTTGCTATCCAAGTTGGGCTCGGGATCGCGCCGGGCCAAGAACTCGTAATGACGGCGCCCCTTCCGGCGCTGCCGCTTGTGCGCCGGATAACGGAGCACGCCTACAAGGCCGGTGCATCGCTTGTGACGACTTTGTTCACCGATGAAGAAGCTACGTTGATACGTTTCAAGAACGCATCTGACGACAGCTTCGATCACGCCGCCCAATGGCTGCAAGACGGTCTTGCGGCGGCTTACCGCAGCGGTGCGGCACGTCTGGCGATTACGGGTGGAAACCCTGCCCTATTGGCGGGTCAGGATCCAGGGAAAGTGGCCCGCGCTAATGTCGCCATGTCAAAGGCGAGCAGGCCCGCTCTAGACCTTATTACAAGACACGAAATCAATTGGACCATCGTGCCCTACGCCGCGCCTGCCTGGGCGCAGCTTGTCTTTCCAGATGACACGGAAGAAGCGGCCGTATCCAAACTTTGGGACGCCATCTTTGCGGCGATTCGCATCGATACTCCCGATCCCGTTGCCGCCTGGCAGAAGCACGATGGAGAACTCGACAAACGCGTGCAGTTGCTGAATGCCAAACAATTCGCGGCGTTGCATTTCAAGGGACCGGGAACCGACCTACGTGTTGGGCTTGCGGATGGTCATCTCTGGTTGGGCGGCGGCACTACGGCCCGAAATGGCATTCGCTGCATTCCGAATATGCCGACGGAAGAGGTGTTCACGACGCCGCACAAGGATCGGATTGACGGCTTCGTCAGAAGCACAAAGCCACTCTCCCATCAGGGCACGTTGATAAAAGATATTGTGGTTCGGTTTGAAGGCGGTCGAGTGGTGGAAGCGAAGGCGACACAAGGCGAAGCAATATTGCAGGGGATGCTGGATACGGATGCCGGCGCGCGGCGGCTTGGCGAAGTGGCTCTATTGCCGCACTCGTCGCCTGTTGCGGCCAGCGGACTATTGTTCTGGAACACGCTCTTCGACGAGAATGCTGCCAGTCACATTGCGCTGGGGCAGGCTTACAGCACTTGTATGCGCAATGCGGAGAACTTGGACGCGGCGCAGCTTTCAAGCCAAGGAGCGAACGATAGCCTCATTCACGTCGATTGGATGATCGGTTCAGGCGAAATGGATGTAGAGGGAATCGATGTGGACGGCAAAGCTGAACCTTTGATGCGGCGAGGCGAGTGGGTCTGAACGACTCCCTTACGGTCGCGGTTCTGATAAGGCGTTCAATCCGGCTTGGGCGATCGCTTCATCGACTTCAGAAGCTGCGCCGCTGGCCGCGATACCTCCTATGGTGCGTTTGCCAACCTTGATTGGAAGTCCACCTTGATTCGGAAAGTAGTCAGGAAATGCGAGTCCGGTTATAGAGCCGGCCTTGACCGCATCCTGAGCCGACTTGGACGGGCTACCATAAGCGGCCGCGTGGCGGGCTTTCTTCTGTGCAAATTGAATAGTGTTCAAACTTGCGCCATCCTCTTTTTCGAGGAAGATCAGATTCCCGCTCTCGTCCACGATGCAGATCGTCACTTGAACCTGCCGCTTGTCCGCTTCCGCTTCAGCAGCCGCGGCCATCGTCTTTATCGCGGCGGTGCTGAGGTAAGGCTTCGTCGGTAAGTCGATAGCGAAGCTCATACGCATAAGCAGAATAGATAATACGCCGAATTTGAACATCCGCCATATCTTATACCAGTTCAATGCCCGCTGTCGTTAAAAGTTCGTTGATTTGCAGGAACAGCTCGGCTTCGATCTTGTAGAAGGTGTCGATATCGGCGGAGAGAACATAGGCAAACATCTCGACGGCGAAGAAGGCCGATGTAAGACCGCTAATGCGGATTGGCGTTGGGCCGACTTCGACTCGTTTGTCCTTTTTGAGCATGTCCGCAAGCCCATACATTAGGTGCATGACTTGCTCTTTGGAAGTCGCGCGTTTGATTTGGATAGTAGGGTTAAAGAGAATTTTGTCGCGTAGTGAGTAGTTCTCCAGATTCATGCCGGCAAACGCGGCATTAGGGATGCTGACAACGGTCCGGCTCAGCGTACGGATGCGGGTGGACCGCATGCCGATATCTTCGACGCTTCCCAGCAATCCGCCAAAGCTACCGAAATCGCCCACCATAACCGGATGGTCGCCGATTACGGAAACGCCGCCGAACACGTTCGCGATGGTCTGCTGGGCCGCCAACGCGACCGCGATGCCTCCGACTCCGAGCCCGGCGATGATCGTCGTCATCGGATAGCCCCAGTTGGTCAGTACGAAAATACCCGCGACAACGAAGATGACGACTTTGGTTGTTCTGCGGCCCAGATACAGAAGCGACCGCGACACTACGCGCTGCCGCGGGTCAAGCAGTGAATCCACACGCGTGAGGAAGAGTTCGACCAGGTTGATCAAGCACCAGGCTGCGGAGCAGACAACGACGAGTAGAATGACGTCGCCAATGTAAACGCGGGCCAGCGCCGAAGGGGCGACGATCTCCTCCGCGATACGGAACCCGGCGGCGCCGAGGAAAATAAGCAAGGGCTGCAGGATCGCAACCAGCCATTCCCAGCGCCTGGTCCACCTTAAATGAGCTTCAACTTGCCTCAGAGTTAGGAGCAGCAGACGTTCAAGAAGGCGAAACAGCGAAACAAGGATTATCGCGGCAATTAGAAGAGCGAGCCATTTCCAAAGCGGCGTTTCTATTAAGCGAAGAGAGACAAGGAAACGAGGAAGGTGCGCTTCAATGGAAGATTCCGTGGTGTTTGGAACGAGCGCCGGTATCTTGGCCGCGGATTCGGAAGAGAACAGCCATATGAACGGGGCGCCCGGTTGGAGCTGAACGCGCTCCAATTCAATGGTGTTGGCGGTGTCCTTGGTGACGTGCTCAATCGCGGGGTTAGGGTCGTCCGAGAGGTTGCCTTCGGGTTCCTGACTAAGCCGTAGGACGCTGAAGCGGCTTTGATTCAGAATTGCTTCCAGTCGCTGCGCTAGCTCGACTCCTCGTTGAGCGCGAGTTCTGGCGGGAAGACGGGAGAGGTCGAGATACTGCTCCGCGACCTGGTAGTTCTTGCCCCCACAGGCCTGAAGAAATTCCGTTACCGTGGAGCGAGGATTTTCGCGGCCCAGCGGATCTTTAGCGGGCGAAGCTGGTTTTTGAGCATAGGCAAACGAACCAAGGAGTAACGTGCAAAGACCTGAGCGCAAAAACGATAAGGGAAGAATGCTCACTTCTTCAAGACGCGCAAGACGGGCTTTTCGATCGTCCGAAGCGCGAGACGGCGATCAGTCCAATAGCAACCAGAATCAAAGCCGAAGGCTCCGGAGTTGCCACGGGCGATACTGCGGAAAGCAGGTTTTGACCCGAACGTAACTCGACTGCGTAGGATTCGCCGAGGTAAGAACCCGTGCCAAGGATATCGCCGGAGTTGTCCACCGCATAGGCAGCCGTGATCGTCCATTGCGATCCCAGCGGAAGCAAGTTGTTCAGATCGAACATGATGCCGTTCTCGTCGAAAAAGCCGTGTGCCGCGCCCTTGCAGTCAGTCAACGAATAGCCGACCACATCACCTGAATCGTTCACGCCATAGGCTGCGCTGACGGAGCCGCCAAGCGTTCCGAGGTCTACCATGCCCTTCGGCGTCCAGGAGAAGGCGTTGAGATAACCTGCCGAAGTCTGTGCCGTTCCCACTACCTGGCCGTGGTTGTTAATCCCGCTCGCGTAGCTGTTCGCGCCGCCGAGAGTGCCAATGTCGCTGAGTCCGGAACCGTTCCAGATGAATGCGTGTGCGGTGCTGTTATTAGCAAGGAAGCTTACTCCGGCGACCTGCCCCTTTGAATTGATCGCATCAGCCGAACTCCAGTTACCGCCTAGCGTTCCAAGGTCCCGCAATTTGTCGTTTGTTGAAACGAAAGCGTGCAATCCGGTGGCGGACGCCTGGTACGCACCCGCAACCTGGCCGGCGTCGTTGATGGCGTTTCCATAGCCAGGAATATGCAGGCTTGTGGCTTGCCCGCCAGACCATTGGGTGACGCCAGATGATGAAGCGCCCACGACAGTGCCGGACGCGTTAATACCAGAGGCTATTCCGTAGTTCCCGAGCGGCGTGGCGGCCCCTTGGCCGAACGAGACAGGGACCTGGTCGCCTTGAGCATTTGTGACAAAGCCGACAGACTGCCCGAAACTGTTGAAGGCCGTGGGCATCGCCGCACCATTGCCAAGCGGACCTAGAGCCTCGATAGAAAAGAGTGGACTTGCCGAGAGGTTGAAAGCGGCTCCCGCGGCCATGGATAAAAAAACAACGCCAACTGTTGAACGGGCAAAAGGTCTCATGTAAACCTCTTCGGTTTACGCGAAAAGAGTATGAGCGAATGTGAGAGCCGTCCGAATACTTGCAGTTAGGGGTATAAGCCCGTTCCAACAGGACTGGCTAAGGTGAAAATTCTTAAGTGATTCTGCACGCGGACAGTGAATAAGGTCTCCATAAAGAAGATCGATAACCCCGAGCGCAAGTTCGTGTTCTACTAGGAGCAAAGCACGAATTGAGGTCTTCGCCACTACCCGTGGTCATCATGAACGCCTATGTTCTTGAACGGCCCAAGGCACAAACATAGGAGTTGGCATCGCGCCGACTCCGTTCGATAGATATGGAAATCACCAAACCTAAGTTTTCCACGACCTCCAAGGTAGTGGTTGCCACAACAGTGGCGCTTTCCTTCATCAGCTATTGGCGCGGGGCGGCGATTGTTCTGAGCGATCTGGCTTCCTCGATGTTCTATGCGGGCGGCATTGCGGAACAAGCTGTTGGCAAATCCGCAGCCTGGTACATCCTGGGCGTAATGCTCTTCAGCTTTGCCGTCCGGTCGGTATACCTGGAGAGCTGTGGGATGTTTGTCCGCGGCGGCGTGTATGTCGTGGTTCGCGACAGCATGGGGCCGATGGCCGCAAAAATCTCGGTTTCGGCGCTGGTATTCGATTATGTTTTGACCGGACCGATCAGCTGCGTTAGCGCGGGGCAATATTTAGGTAGATTGATCAATGAACTTTTCGGTTTTGCGCATCAGAACTATCACGTCGCTCCGAATGCGTTTGCCGCTTTTTTTGGAGTTGCCGTAACGATTTATTTTTGGCGAAGCAACATAAGGGGGATTGAAGAATCGAGTTCCGCGGCGCTGAAGATCATGCAGATAACGACCGTGATGGTGGTTGTGCTCTTGATCTGGTGTCCTTTGACCATCCTGCTTCAGGGAAAGTGGCAGCTACCGCCTTCGCCGCTGCCCCGCCACCTCGCTTTTACCAAAGAATCTTTGGGCTGGTACAACGGAACGGCGTGGCCTACGTTTCCGATCGTGGCGGTGATCATTGCCTTCGGCCACTCGCTCCTGTCGATGAGCGGCTTTGAGACGCTGGCGCAGGTTTATCGCGAGATTGCCTCTCCGAAACTGAAGAACTTGAAAATCACGGCAAACATCGTTTGCTTTTACGCAATCTTTTCGACCGGTCTGATCACGCTTTTTGCCGTGATGATTATTCCGGACGCCGTTCGCAAGACGTACGTAGACAACCTAATAGGCGGGCTTGCGATGAATTTGGCGGGACCCGAACTACTGCGGCTGGTCTTTCATGTCTTCGTGGTGGTGGTCGGTGTGTTGATTTTGTCGGGCGCGGTGAATACGTCGATGATCGGCGCCAACGGAGTACTCAACCGCGTGGCGGAAGACGGCGTGCTCCTCGATTCGTTTCGGAAGTTACATCCTAAATTTGGAACTACATTTCGCGTTATCAACTTCATCACCGTCTTGCAGATTGCGACTATTGTACTGAGCCGCGGAGACGTGTACCTGCTGGGCGAGGCCTATGCTTTCGGTGTAGTTTGGAGCTTTGCGCTGAAGGCGATGGGCGTGCTCGCGTTAAGGTTTCAGCGCAGCGATCAAGAGTACAAGGTTCCCTTCAACCTTCACATAGCGGGAAAAGAGATTCCGGTTGGTCTCGCGGCCACCACGCTTGTTTTGCTTGCCACGGCGGTGGTCAATCTGTTTTCAAAGCAGTATGCGACGATGTACGGCGTTGGCTTTACCATTGCGTTTTTCCTGGTCTTTACGATTTCAGAACGGATCAATAAGAGGCACAAGGAACAGAAAGAGCATGGCCTGGAGGAGTTCAACCTTCAACAAGAGGCCCGATCGGATAGTACTCTTCTTCATGCTAGACCGGGCTGCATACTGGTGGCTGTCCGGAACAAAGGCCATATGCAGCATCTCCGCCGCACGCTTCAGAAAACGGATTTGCGCCGCAACGACATCGTCGTGATGACGGTCCGTCCGACAGCGGCCGACAGCGAGTACGATCTGAATAAAGATCAGGTCTTTGGAACCGATGAAAAGGCGCTTTTTAGCTCTGTCGTGATTATGGCGGAAAAGGAGGGTAAGCCTGTCGAACTGCTGGTGGTGCCCTCGACGGATCCGTTTGAAGCGGTTGTACAGACCGCGAGCAACCTGAAGGTATCGCGTCTGGTAACCGGCGTTTCTCTCACCATGACGTCGGATGAACTGGCGCGGCGTATCGGTCTTGCGTGGGAAAAGTTGCCCGAACCCCGGCACCCGTTCTCGCTGGAAATTATTACACCGAACAGGCCATCCACGTTTGTCAATCTGGGTCCTCACCCGCCGCGCTTGTGGCCGGAGGACGTCGATAAGCTGCATAATCTATGGCTGCGGCTGAGTGAATCCGTGGGTTCGAGGCTTCATCACCGCGATGTCGTTGGAGTAGCGCTGCAACGGCTTGATCAGCAGTTAAGCGGTCCGGAGCGCGAGGATGTGCTGCGGCAGATGAATGAGCAGATCGAGCATCACCTCAATATGTAAGAAGCCGGACGCCCCCCGTCCCGGCTCTAATCACAACGAGGCGTCTTCAAGTGGCCAATATCCAATCACCACAATCCCCGCTTCGTTCGCACGCTTCAGCATCTCCTCTTTATCAAGCAGCAGCGTTCTCCCCGCATCAACAGCCAGCGCGGTTGTCCCCGTCTCAATCATGGTCGCGATGGTCCCCGGCCCGGCAACCGGAACATCAAACAGCAAATGCGCCCGTCCCCGTGAAGCCTTCACCAAACGCAGCGGTTTCCCGTTCGTAAGGCTAGCCGCCCGCCGCAACATCGCATCGGTTCCTTCCATTGCTTCCGCGGCAACGCAAGCCTTCTCGCTAATCGCCACGCTTTGCCCAACATCAACCGACGCCAGCACCGAAGCGACCCGTCGTCCATATTTAATATCCGCTTCTTCTTCCTTCGTGGGCTTGCGCCTCGTCAGCGCCCCCTCGCGTGCCAGCAAAGACTTCAGCAAGCGCGTCGAATCGGCCAACTCAATTCCTTCCTCATGCAAGACTCTCTGAACGCCCCCAATCAACGCCGCCGTATTCTTTTCCTTCAGAGAAGTAAGAAGTTTGAACAGCCGCCAATCCGGCTTAATGTCCGAAAAGAGGCTGACATGCTTGACCTGTCCCGTCATCATCACTTCCGAAACATTCTCGTCTTTGAAGATTTCGATCAGCTTTCCCAGTTGGCCGATGTTGATCCAGTGCAGCGAGGATGCGAACTGCGCGAGATCGGGCGACGCTTCGTTCTCAATCGCAACCACGACCACATCATGCCCCTCGCGCCGTGCCGTTTCAAGCGCCAGCAAAGGAAATCGCCCGTTGCCGGCGATCATCCCATAACGTTGCGGTCCCGTTGTTGCCACAGGTGTCGCCAATCGCGCCCTACTTTAGAAAACCATTCTGAGAATTGCGGATAAACTCAAGAACATTGCCTACTTCGGCGGTCTGCGGAATCTCTTCCTCAATCTTCGCCAGAGCCTGCGTAGTATTCAGACCCGACCGCGTCAACAGGCGAAAAGTATTCTGCAGCGGCTCTATCGCTTCGGCGTCAAACCCGCGCCGTTCCAGTCCCACGCGATTCGCTCCATACACCTTCGCCTCATGATCGGACGCGGTAATTGAATACGGAAGAACGTTCTGCTTAATCACGCTGTAGCTGCCGATGATCGAATGCTGTCCTATGCGAACGAATTGATGTATCGCCGAAAGTCCGCCTACATTCACATAATCTTCAACCACGACATGACCGGCAAAGGTAACGCCATTCGCCAGAATCGTGTGATTGTGAATGATCACATCGTGAGCCGCGTGTACGTAAGCCATCAATAGATTCCCGTCGCCGATGGACGTGATCAGGCCGCCGCCCTGCGTCCCGCGATGAATAGTAACGAACTCCCGAATCGTATTTCGATTCCCAATCTGCGTCTCCGAAAGCTCGCCCTTGTATTTCTTGTCTTGTGGAGCAGCCCCACAGGAACAGTACGGATAAAATGTATTGTCCTCGCCGATTGTCAGCTTGCCCTCAAGATAAACGTGCGCCATCAATCGGGTGCGCGCGCCGATGGTTACACCCGCGCCCACAATACAGTACGGGCCAATCTCGGCTTGTAATGAAATCTCGGCTTTCGGATCGATAATCGCTGTAGGGTGAATCGCCATTCGTCGAAGTCCCGATCAGACTCCGATACTCAGGAAACTGGCGGCTGAGCGGAGGCGCTCTCCGTCAACTTACACATCACGGTGGCCTCGGCAACCACCTGCCCATCGACAGTCGCCACTCCCTGCATCTTGGCAACGGTGGTTTTCAGCCGCGCCAGTTTCACTTCAATGCGAAGCTGATCGCCCGGCACGACCGGCCTGCGAAACTTCGCTTCTTCGACGGTAGCCAAAAACATCAGCTTGCCCCGCGTGTGCGGCGCGACCGTAGTTACCAGAATGCCGCCGGCCTGGGCCATGGCTTCGATAATCATCACGCCGGGCATGACCGGAAAGCCCGGAAAATGGCCAGTGAAATATGGCTCGTTAAACGTGACGTTCTTGATCGCGACAATCGAGTCTTCCGTAATCTCCAGAACGCGGTCCACCATCAGCATGGGATACCGATGGGGCAGCAGTTCACAGATCTCTTGAACGTCTAACGATGGCATCTGACCCATTATCATAACAACCAGTGCATCGTTTTCTCAGTTATCTATTTGATAAACAAGCCGGGATTGCAGCTCTGATCCGGGAGATGGTTGAGTGCGAATCGCCCAGCGGCTCCCCCCAATCCATCAACCGGTTCGTCGATCTGATCGTAGAGCGTACACGCGGCATCGCGGAGGCTCAAATTCTCCCCGCTCCGAATGCCGGCAATCATCTCCGCCTCGAATTCCGCACTCGTTCCCAAACCAACCAGTCGCAGACTCTCGCGCTCGGACACTCCGATACCGTTTGGCCGCAGGGCGCCCTAAAGCAGATGCCATTTCGAAACGCCGATGGACGGCTCTGGGGCCCCGGCGTACTGGACATGAAAGCCGGCCTTGCTTTTTTTCTATACGCGGTTCGCACGTTGATAGAGTTTGAAATTCCGACGGCGAACAGAGTCGTGCTGCTGGTGGTCTCCGATGAAGAGGTCGGAAGCAAAACATCTCGCGCTCTTACGGAAGCTGAAGCGAGCCGCAGCGAATCGGTTTTGGTGCTTGAACCGGGAACGGGCCTGACTGGCAAACTGAAGACCGCCCGCAAGGCCGTCGGCCGCTACATAGTCGCGATTGAAGGCAAAGCCTCTCACGCTGGAGTCGATTTTGAAAACGGAGCGAGCGCCATTCTCGAAGCCGCTCGTCAACTCCAAAGAATCGCATCGTTCACGGATCTCAAACGCGGAACGACGGTAAATCCCGGCGTCATCAGCGGAGGCACGCGCTCCAACGTCATTGCCGCCGAAGCCCGCATTGATGTCGATGTACGTGTCTCGAATTTGCAAGCAGCCGAGGCCATCGACGCACAACTCCGCTCTTTGACGCCCTTCGATAAGAGATGCCGCGTGCAAATCGAAGGCGGACTCAACCGTCCCCCCATGGAGCGTACCGCTGCAATCGCGGCCCTCTTCGCCAAAGCTGAACGCATTGCCGCGGACCTGGGCATCGGCCTCGAAGAATCCTCCACAGGCGGCGCCTCCGACGGAAACTTCACGGCAGCTCTCGGCATCCCAACACTCGACGGCTTGGGTGCGGTAGGCGAAGGAGCGCACGCGTCTAACGAAAGCATTCTGATCGACCGCATCCCCGATCGCGTCGCACTGCTAGCCGGTCTCCTCGCTGCGCCGCCGCCGAATCCGGCCCAACCGGCTATTTAGGCTGCGTCGCTTTGGCCGTTTGCAACAGCCGTTTGCAACAGCTTAGTACGATCGACAAGCCCCCCGAGATCCATATCCGGCTGATGCGGCACTGACAACGGCTTCCATGCTCGCCTTTGGCAGGCGTCCGATAAAGCATTTGCATCGTCGGACTGGAAGAGCGCCTGACAACGGCTTCCATGCTCGCCTTTGGCAGGCGTGGGATTGGCCCGCCGAAATCTTCGTGGATGTCTTTTCACTTTGTTTGCTCGGCGTCGGCCTCCTCGGCTTGGCTGCAGCGCGAGCCCGTATCGGACAACCTGAGGACATTTCCAGGTACAACGTGCTCTTCCAAACCGGCATTAACCTTGAATCCGAGCCACCGAACGTAAGTGAGGCCAGAACGGCAAAAAGGACCGGGTAATAAGACGAGGAATCCCCCAAAGCTAACTCTTCTTTACCGGCGCCTGGATCTCCGTTACATACGTCTCGTCGTCTTGCCGTACCGGTTGCGGGCAATGCAAATACAACTCGCGGATCGGCCCTGCGACTTGATAACCGTTCGTGGCAATCCAGCGTAATAGCATTCCCCGCATCTGCTCAGCCGTGATTCCCTCATTCAGCACTTTTGCAATCTGATCGAGCGTAACCCAAAATCCTTCAGAGCGAGGATGCGATGAAGGCGTGACAGTTGGCTGGCCGAGTAGTAGCGATAGCCAGTTGCAGGGTCGATACTGACCGGCGTAAGCAGCCCGCTTTCGTCGTAATAGCGGAGCGTTTTAATAGAAACCTGCGAGAGAGAAGAGAAGTCGCCGATCTTCAGCATGTCTATTTTGTAGCGCCTCCAGCTACGGGAGAGTCAAGAACAATTTTGCTGCGGGATTATGATGCGTAAGGGGAGAACCTTAAAGATGAAGCGTGAAGATTTGACTAGGCGGTACTTTTTCTTTGGCACTCTGCTGGCGGGAGCGGTTCCGCTGGCCGGGTTTGGCAGCGAGCCCTCATTGAAAATGCTGGGCTATAAATCTCCTAACGAAAAATTAAACATCGCCTCAATTGGGGCCGGGGGAAAGGCGTCGAGCGACATTGCCGGCTGCGCCCTGACGGAGAACATTGTCGCGCTTTGCGACGTTGACGACAAGAACGCCGCAAAAACTTTTCAGCTTCACCCGAGTGTGCCGAAGTACAAAGATTTCCGCGTAATGCTGGAGAAGGAGAACAGCAACATCGATGCGGTGATCGTGACCATTCCCGATCACATGCACGCCACGGCGGCTCTCCAGGCTATGGAACTTGGGAAACACGTTTACGTTCAGAAGCCGCTGGCCCACACGGTTTGGGAGTGCCGCGAGTTGCAGAAGGCCGCCGAAAAATATAAGGTCGCCACGCAGATGGGTAACCAGGGATACTCCAACGAAGGAACCCGCCAGTGCGCGGAGATGATCTGGTCCGGCATGATCGGCAATGTGAATGAAGTACACGCCTGGACCAACCGCCCGGTGTGGCCACAGGGGATTACTGAAGCTCCAACCGTATCGCCGGTACCTGCATATCTCGACTGGGATCTATGGCTGGGCATTGCTAAGGAGCGCGAGTACAGCGACGACTATCTTCCTTTTACGTGGCGCGGTTTCTTTGATTTCGGCTGCGGGGCATTGGGCGACATGGCTTGCCACATTCTAGGCGCTTCCAACATGGCGCTTCGCTTGGGCGCGCCGTCGGCTGTCGAGTGCGTAAGCCAGGAGGGCCGCAGTAACGAATATTTCCCGGCGAAGTCGGTCGTCCGCTTTGAATTTCCGGCCCGCGACGGAATGCCGCCGGTAAAGATTTACTGGTATGACGCAATGCGGGAGGACCAGCCGACCTTCCCAGGGGCTCCGCAGAACGAAATTTTGGGCGACCTTCCAAGAAACCGGACGGGCGGTGAAAGACCGGATATGACGCCTAGAGAACGGCAGATTCAAGGCGGTGTTTTCACGGAAAACTTCTTTACGCCGTCCGCCGCGCCGCCTCCGCGTCCGCGCCGGCAGGCAAGCCCGCCAGCGGAGTTGACCCCCCGTGAACAGAGGGAATCGAAGTGGATGCGCCTGATGGACACGGGCACCAACGGCAGTCTTTTCGTCGGGGATAAAGGCATGATCACGACCGGCACGTACGGCGAGTGGACGAGGCTTTTACCTGTGGAAAAAATGAGGGACTTCGAATTTCCGCCGGAGTTCCTGCCGCGCTCGCCCGGCCACTATCGCGATTGGATTCGGGCCTGCAAGGGCGGAGTGCCCGCCTGTTCTAATTTCAGCATTTCGGCGCCGTTCACCGAGTGGATTTCGCTGGGCGCGCTGGCAATCAAACTGAATACGCGGCTGGAATGGGACAGCGAACACATGCGAATCACCAATAACTCGGACGCGAATGAGTTGTTGAAGCCGACGGTGCGCAAGGGCTGGCATCTGAAAACTTAGGAAGGCCGCCCGGGCGGGGGATCGTGGACACGATGCCCCGCATGCCGCTAACTTAAGCGTTCAGAGCTTGCCTTTGGCCAAAAAAGATTGCCAGCTAAGACTTTAATTTCCGTCGCCCCGACCGTCGGGGCACAATTCGCCGCCCACGAGTTCCTGCAGGACGGCGGGAGTGATCTGCCATGACAGGCCGTACTTGTCCTTTGAGCCACGCCGGGAAGTGAGAAGTGCGCGTACCGCACGCCCGGGCAAGAGGATTTTTGTGGGTGGCGCCAATTCTCGAATTGGGACGCCAGGGTCACGCGGTCGTCAACGCGGAGCGAGAGATCGCCGAGCACTCGCCGAGCACTCGCCGTGCATAAGCTTGGCCTTGGGCTTCTGAGATGAGACCGTCCCTATTGGCATCGATACTCGCAAGGACGATGGGCAGCACGGCCATACCGGGAACCAGTCGCATGGAGAACTGAACACGGTCTCTCTATATCGCGATCATCGTCGCCTGAAGATATTCGTCTAGCCTGTGCGCGAATCCGGGGACATCGAGACAAAGAAGGATCGCTACTCCAACAACCAGCTTGATTTTCATTTTGCGATGAATTTCCGGCCGTAGTCGTTCGTCGGATCGCGGTACATGGTATGGACATGCATAGCCGGGCCGCCGCGCTCTCGTGAATAAATGCCGGCCCATTCCGATAGGACGTCGAGCAACATCGCGCGCTGGCGCTCCTTCATCTCAGAAGCTTTCCAGCCCTCCGGCTCGATCGTTTTGCCGTCCTGTCCCGGACCAAGCACCAGGTCGGACAACTCATCAATTCCGCACCCTCGCGCTTGTCTGCGGTATTTCCGAAAACCCGGTGTACGCCGAAAGCGACACCCGCGGCCGTTAGCAAAATCTCCCGCCGATTCATCCCGTAACCCCTCTCAGAACAATGGATTTTGTGAACCCGCAAACTTCAGCCGCCGCGAAATCTGAAAGTATTCAAACGCGCGATCCGTTGCCACGCGTCCGCGCGGTGTCCTGTCCAAAAAACCGAGCTGCATCAAGTACGGCTCGTAGACTTCCTCGATCGTATCCGCCTGCTCATCAATCGATGCGGCAATCGTGCTCAAACCAACTGGGCCTCCGCCGTACTTTGCGGCAATCGTCGTCATGATCTTCTGATCCACTTCATCAAGTCCATACCGGTCCACTTTCAGAAGATCCAGCGCCGCCTGTGCGACACCGTGGTCGATTCGCCCATCCGCCCGGACTTGCGCATAGTCCCGCACTCGCCGCAGCAGCCTGTTTGCAATGCGCGGGGTGCCCCGCCCTCGTCTCGCAATCTCGCGCGCCGCCTCATGCACAATCTCGATTTCCAGCAGTCTAGCCGACCGCTCCACAATATGCGCCAGCGTTGCTTCGTCGTACGGATCCAGCCGGAGCACAATGCCGAACCGCCCGCGCAGCGGCGCACTCAGCAGCCCCTGCCGCGTCGTCGCGCCGACAGCCGTAAACCGGGGCAGCGCAATCGAGTGCGTTCGCGCCCCCGGCCCCGTACCAATTAAAATGTCCAGCCGGAAATCTTCGAGCGCCGCATAGAGAATTTCTTCGATATCCGGCAGCAGCCGGTGAATCTCGTCGATAAAGAAGACCTGCTTCGGCCTGACATTACTCAGGATTCCCGTCAGGTCGAGCTTCTTCTGCAGCACCGGCCCGGCAGTCTGATCGACGGCGACAGCCAGTTCTTGTCCGATGATTCCCGCGAGCGTCGTCTTTCCCAAGCCCGGCGGCCCGCACAGCAGAACGTGATCCATCGCCTCGCCGCGCCGTTTAGCCGCTTCAATAGCAATCGCGAGCTGTTCGCGCACATGCGGCTGCCCCTCAAAGTCCGCGAGCGTGGTCGGCCGCAGCGCCGCCTCAAACTGGCGCTCTTCCTCCTGCGGCGCCGCCGAAATCATGCCCTTGTCGCGCTTTTTCTCGTCCATGTACTTACCGCACCAATGCTAGCGAAGTTCGGAACAACGGCTCAAACGCTTCTTCCGTGCCTTTCTGTTTAGCCTTGTGGAGCGCCTCCTCGGCGCCGGCTCTTGAACATCCCAGATTCTGCAGCGCTGAAAGGACATCTTGATCCAGCGCGCTCAATAACGGTTGAACCTCAGAGACCGGAACAGATTTGCCCGCCGCATCCACCGCCGCGACTTTGTCTTTCAGTTCGAGCACAATGCGTTCAGCAGTCTTCTTACCAACACCCGGTATGCGAATGAGTTTTGGGATATCGCTACTCCGAATCGCCGCGACCAATTCCGAAACCGCCAGTCCCGAAAGCACCGTAATCCCGAGCTTCGGCCCAATGCCACTAACTGAAATTAAACGTTCAAACAGAACCTTCTCTTCGGCGGTAGAAAATCCGAAGAGCACAATCGCGTCTTCGCGGACGTACGTGTGAATGCGGAGCGACACACTCGACCCCGCCTCGCCTAAAGACGTGTACGTAGAGATAGGAATTTGCACGTCGTAACCCACCCCCCCGGCCTCCACAATGACCTGGTTCGGATGCTTTTCGTAGATACTGCCCCTCAGATGCGCAATCATAACGCCGGATGAACCATTATCCGATTAAGGGGTTTCCCGCCAGGTTTCCCTTTCTCGAACAGTGTGCTCTTCGGAATTAACATCAACCTTGACACCGAGCACCCGAGCGTAAGCAAGGGCGAACAAAGGGGCGAGCATTGCGAAGCAATGAGGCCGTGATCGATTGAATAGGTACCATTCGGAACAATGCTTCAACGAACCCTCGATCCAGTTCATCGAAGAAATGCTGGCACACGGCAGCGCTCTTGCGGTTAAGCTAAAAGAAGTGTATGAACGATCACGAAACGAGAATAAAAGCTCTCGAAGAAGCCAGAAAAGAACTGGAAGACGCTTTCCTCGTGATGACACACCTGGAAACAAAACAAGGAAGCGTCATCAAGCAGCAGGCGCAAGCCATCGACGACCTCAGACGTCAGGCCGAAGACCAGCGCCAGCTCAACCGCGACACCGACAAGCGCATCGCAGACCTGGTTTCAGCCATCGGCACGTTCATCAGTCGCCAATAGGAATACCGAAATAACAAGACTGCGTGATCGATCCGGGGAATCGTATTGTTCCCTGGCGCCGTCGAGTGTAGCACCTAATGGGGCCGTGATCCATGATCACGGAAATAACGTCGGAAATGTGTGGACTTATACCGACACCGAAGGGCTTCAATGAGGCCACGATCAATTGATCGTGGAAATGGGCCCTGCGGTGCGTCATGCCGACGGCCAGCTCCAAGCTTCAATGAGGCCACGATCAATTGATCGTGGAAATGACGACCGTTCTTTCGGGCTGGTGCGCAGAATGAGGCTTCAATGAGGCCGCGATCGATTGATCGCGGAAATGTCCACCAAATATCTCGCTAGCAAGTTTGGGGATGCTGCTTCAATGAGGCCGCGATCGATTGATCGCGGAAATACGGCCGCAGTGCTGAACAAACACGTCTCAGTTAAGGCTTTGCTTCAATGAGGCCGCGATCGATTGATCGCGGAAATCCATCTCCAGAGCGCCGCTTGTACTC
>JALYVD010000043.1 GCA_030853405.1 Acidobacteriota bacterium
ACGCGCATTGCAGGATGGACGAGGCAACGACGTCCTAAAAGATCTGCCTTCATCCTGGGAAGTAGAGACACAGCAGGGGCGGTACGCGATTTCCAGCGCGCCGTTGCGGGCCGCTTTGGATCCTTCAAGGAAAGATACGGCGGGGGCGCAATTTTGGCTGGATCACCTTGCTGCGCAGTTGGATGGCTTTGCATTGAGCGCTCCGAGAGGCGCTACGAAAGCCAGTGCAAGCGTGGATCGGATTCTGGCTCGACGGGAGTTCGCGGGAGACGCGCCGCCGGACGCATGGGACCGGTTCATTGTGCAAGTGGGGCATTGGATTGAGAAGACGATGCGCCGCATCTTCAGTTTTGCGGGGCAACATTCGGGGACGGGATGGCTCCTCTTCTGGCTGCTGATGATGGGCGGCGTTGGGCTGGTTGGTTTTTTCGTGGTTCGTCTGTGGAGTCAGGAAAGCGGTAATTTTCTTTTGCCAAGTGCGGTGGGCCACAGGCCGCTTCGCGGTTCAGAAGAGTGGATTCGCGCGGCGCGGGCGGCTTCAGATGGCGGCGATCTGCACCCGGCGATTCAGTGTGCGTATTGGGCCGGTATCGCGCGGCTGCAGGAGATTGGCTCCCTTCCAAAGGATCTGGCGCGAACGCCACGCGAGTGTTTAAAGCTGCTGGATAAAACACAAGTCGCCGAGCCATTGGGCGGTTTGACGTTACGCCTGGAGCGTTTCTGGTATGCACGCCAACCCGCAAGCCCGGAAGATTTTTCGGCTTGCCTGGCGGGACTGGAGGCGCTCGGATGCCAAGTGGACTAGAGGTAAGCGACCGCAAACTGCTGTTGGGCGCGGCAGCGGTGGCGGTGCTGCTGACGGCCGGCACTGTGGCGTTCTCGCCGGCAGCTCATCACCAAGGCTATATGACGCCTTCGACGTACTCGTCCGATTCGGGTGGAGCACGGGCGGCTTATCTCCTGCTGCTCGATTTGCATTATGCGGTGAGGCGCTGGGAAGTACCACCGGCGCGACTTGCGGATTTGGGACCAGGATCTGTTTTGATTTTGGCGGAGCCGACGGAAGTGCCCGCCGGGAGCGAGAAGAAGGCGCTACGGCGGTTTGTTCGCGGAGGTGGACGGATTCTTTTTTGCGGCTCTTCGATCGCATCGTTTTTTCCCGAGGCCAACGTATCGGAAGCGATCTACGGAGCCGACTGGACAGAGTTTACGGCGGACTTGCCGAGTTATTACTCTCGGAGTGCGCGGAAGGTAGTCATGGAGCCGAAAGCCTTTTGGAAGAAGCCGAGTACTTCGCAACTCGCGCTTTATGGGGATCCGGATTCGGCGGCGGTGGTGGCGTGGCGCATGGGTTCAGGAGAGGTGCTGTGGTGGGCGGGCGCAACGCCTCTTACAAACGCAGGCATTCGTAAGGCCGATAACTTGCGGCTGTTTCTGAATGCGGTATCGGGTGGAGCCTCGGGCGTGGCAAAAAGAGTTTATTGGGATGAATACTTTCACGGTCAGCGCGGATCTCTTTGGACTTATGTCGCGGCTACTTCAATTGCCTGGGGGTTGTTGCAGTTGGGACTGATTGCGGCGGCAGTGTTGTTTACGTTCAGCAGACGATGGGGTCCGATTGCGGCTCCGGCGCAAGTTTCGCGCTTATCTCCCCTTGAGTTCGTCGAGACGCTGGGCGGGTTGTATGAACGGGCCGGCGCGACGGCGGTAGCGGTGGATGTGGCGTACCGAAATCTGCGGGTGAGACTGACCCAGCAACTGGCGATGCCGGGAGCGGTGCTGGATGAAAAGCTAGCGCAAACGGCTGAGGAGCGGCTGGGTTGGAGCGGCGTCGAACTCAGCAGGGATCTTGAGGCTGCGAGGAGCGCCGCGGCCGGTGGAAAGCTTTCGCCCAAGGCGGCCTTGCAGATTGTTCAGCAGATGGGATTATATATCGGGCGGCTCGGGTTTTGCAGAACCGGTATTTCGGAGAGACATTGAAATTGGAACAGTTTTCGGCCCTGGCCGCGCATGTTCGCGGCGAACTCTCGAAGGTTGTAATCGGGCAGCGAGACGTTGTGGATCAGCTTTTGCTCACGCTTGTTTGCGGCGGGCATGCGGTTATCGAGGGCGTTCCGGGGCTGGCGAAAACGCTGCTGGTGAAGTCGCTTGCGCGGGTATGCGGGTTGAGTTTTCATCGGGTGCAGTGCACACCCGATTTGATGCCGGCCGACATTACGGGCACGAACGTTTTCAATCTTGGCGATAGCGCGTTTCATTTGCATCGCGGCCCGGTATTCACGGATTTGCTGCTGGTGGATGAGATCAATCGGACACCGCCGCGCACGCAGTCGGCGCTATTGGAAGCAATGGAAGAGCGGCAGGTGACGATTGACGGCGTGCGGTATGCGCTTTCCGAAAACTTTACAGTTTTAGCGACGCAGAACCCGATTGAATTTGAGGGCACGTATCCGCTGCCCGAGGCGCAGCTTGACCGTTTCCTCTTTAAGATACGGATTGTGTATCCGTCGGCGGAAGAGGAGGCGGAGATTCTTTCGCGGTATGACAAAGGCTTCGATCCGCGGCGGCTGGACGAGATGGAACTGACGCCTTTTGAACCTTCCTTGCTGGTGGGTGCGCGAAAGGAGATTCAAAGCGTAACGGTTGAGCCGACACTGTATCCGTATATTGTTTCGCTGGTTCGGCGTACGCGAGATTGGCCGGCGATTTCGCTCGGAGCGAGTCCGCGCGCGGCGGTGGGATTGTTCTTTGTGGCGCGGGCGCTTGCGGCAATGGACGGGCGCGATTATCTGCTGCCGGACGATGTGAAGGCGGCGGCTCTTCCCGTGCTGCGGCATCGTATTCTGCTGAAGCCGGAAGCCGAACTGGAAGGACTCACGCACGACCAGGTGATTGAGCAGGTGGTGGCAACGGTGGAGATTCCGAGAGTTATACGCGAATGACGGCGTCGTTGATACCCGCCGCGGCGAGTGCGCGCGCGGTTTCCCGAAAGCGGCTGCCGTTCGGGTGTGGAGTGCGGTTCTTTATCGCGCTGGTGGTGGGATTGGTGTGGCTGATTCCGGCATGGTGGTCGCCGCGTCTGATTGCCGCCATGTTCGTTTGGGACGGTTTCCTAGTGACGGCGTGGCTGTTGGATTTGATGCGGCTGCCGAAGCCATCCGCAATCGAGGTGCGGCGGATTTGGGAGACGCCCCTGGAGCTGGGCCGGCCGAGTGCGGTCTCAATTGAGCTGACGAATCTTGGAGCTAAGCGGATTCGAGCGAATTTGATCGATCAAGCGCCGGTAGCGGTTCGCGATGTGGTTCCAATGTTGAATGCCGTTGTGGCGGGTGGCGATCGGGCGCTTCAACAGTACTCGATTGTGCCGCGGGAACGAGGCGATATTCGGTTCGGCGACGTCTTCCTTAGATATCGGAGTGAACTGGGACTGGCGGAGCGCTGGGCCGTTGCGGCGGCCGGACAAACAGTTTGCGTACTGCCCGATTTAGTACAGGCGCAAGAGCAGGCGTTATACCTGATCCGGAGCCGGCAGGTAGAGATAGAAAAACGGCGCAGACGGCTGCCAGGTATCGGGCGCGAATTCAAGACGCTTCGCGATTACCGGCAAGGTGATGAATTGCGGGACATCTGCTGGTCCGCAACGGCACGGCGTAACCATCTTGTGACGCGCACGTATGAGGCGGAACGAAGCCAGACCGTTTGGATCGTGGTGGATGCGGGGCGGCTGTTACGGGCCCAGATTACGGAGCACGGAAGCGATGTTCGTCTGACGAAGTTGGACTATGCGGTGAATGCCGCGCTTGCGCTGGCGCAGGTCGCGTCACAATTCGGCGACAAGGTGGGACTGCTGGCATATGGAAGAGCGATTCAGCAGTCGGTGGGACCGGGACGGGGCTCCAAACACATTCGCGTGTTAATGGAATCGCTGGCGCGAGTGCGCGGCGAGGCGATAGAGGCAAATCACAATCACGCGGCAAGAGTTTTGTTGCGAAGCCAGAGCAGACGGGCGCTGGTGGTGTGGATCACCGATTTTGCCGAAACTCCGACCACGCCTGATGTTGTGGAGTATGCGGTGCGGACGAGTCGGCGGCATCTGGTGATGTTTGCCACAGTGAGCCAGCCGGATCTGGCAATGCTGGCGGCAGCGGTTCCGCAAAGTGAAGCGGAGATGTTCCGTCATGTAGCGGCAGTTGAGATTGCGCAGCGGCGTGAGTTATTGCTGCGGGGACTCAGGCAAAGCGGTGTGCTCGCGATGGAGCTTGCGCCGGGACGTCTGGCCTCGTCGGTCGTGAACGAGTATTTGCAGATTAAAGACCGGAATTTGATTTAGCGGCTGGAGCGGCGACTGGAGCGGCGACTGAAGAGATACGCGATGAGAGCTGTGAACAGGACCGCGGCTAACGTGAATTTCAAGGCTACGGGCGCATCGGTAGGCGAGAAGAATCCTTCGATCGCTCCTGCGATGAGCAGGAACGGAATTGTTCCGAGCACCAGGCGGACGGCGCGTTTGCCCGCACGGGCCAAAGATTCGCGGCGGGGGAGATAACCGGGGAAGAAGAGACCGCGTGCGATTTCGAGGCCTGCGCCTCCGGCTATGCAAATTGCAGGTAGTTCCAGGACTCCGTGAGGTGCTACAAAGCTCCACAGCGAAAGAGCCATGCCGGCACGCCAAGTGGCTGCGCCGACGACACCCAGGAGTAGTCCGTTGAAGACCATCATCCAAATAGTTCCAATTCCGGTGATGCCGAGAGCAAAGGTGGTGAAGGCGACGGTCAGGTTATTGGTCGTGGTGAAGGACGAAGCGACCGGCTTCATAGAGACAACTGAGTGAGTCCACATTTCGCGCCGGTCAATGGTATCCATCATCTGAGGACCGAGCATTCTGTGGGCGAACCCTGGATCGTGCAAGGTCACGGCCCACCCGGCGAAGGCGGCGGCGAGGAAGAGGACAGTTGCGAGAGCGCTAGTGGGCAGCGTTTCTCGAAATACGCGAGGATATTCGTCTCTATAGAAGGAGAGCAGACCTCTCGATTTGGGGCGCTGTCCCATATAGAGCAAGTTGTGACTTCTGGCTAGCAGATGATTCAGGTAAGCTGCTAGTTGCGCACTGGAAGAATCATCGAGGACGACGGAGAGATCGGACGCCGTTTGGCGATACAGCAGACCGAGTTCCTGCAACTCAACGCCGGTGAGTTTACCGAGGCCGCTTTTGGCTCGCGTAAGAAGCGCTTCGAGGCGGTCCCAGTGAGGCTTGCGCTTATCCAGCCAGCGGAGTGAAACCATGTCATCTTACCAGCCTAGCCCGAACGCTTCGTTTACCGACAAGCATACGATTGAAACGCCTGAGCAGATGCGGCTGGAGTTTGCGTGCGCGGGGATAGGAAGCCGGTTTCTGGCGCTGGCGATTGACAGCTTGATTCAGGCGGGGGCGGCGCTGGTTCTGCTGTTGATTGGGTGGTTGTTGACTGCTCTAGGTTTCCTGTCGAAGCTGCCGCAAGCACATTTGTGGGGCCTGGCTGTTTTGATTGCGGGCCTTTTTCTGCTGTACTTCGGGTATTTCGCCTGTTTCGAGATTTTCTGGCGTGGGCAGACGCCGGGCAAGCGCGCGATCGGCATCCGGGTGATTAAGGAAACGGGACGGCCGCTCAGTCCAGCGGAATCGATTGGACGAAATCTGTTGCGAATTGTGGATCAATTGCCGGGTTTCTACGGCGTGGGAGTGGTGGTTGCCATGCTGAATGCGCAGAACAGACGGCTTGGAGATTATGTTGCGGGCTCGATCGTTATTCGCGAGAACTCGTTTGCGGAAGCGCGGCCGGAGTGGCAGGCCGGCGGAACGGAACTTGCGCGGCCGAGGATGGGGGCGGACAAACTTTCGTCTGAAGAGTTGGCCTTGATTGATGCATTTTTGACCAGGCGGCATGATCTGGAATATGGCGTGCGGTCGCGGATGGCAGGAGAGATTTTAGGGCGGCTTCAGGAGAAGTTGGCATTGACCCGGCAGGAGCGGGAAGATGCCGAATCCACACTGAAGAGGTTGGCTGTCGAAGCCCGTTCGGCGGGTGGATATTGAGTTTCGGTCTTGGCTATCATCGTTCTCAAGGAGCCGGGCTTATGGCGGAGAGTGCCGGGATGCCGCCGGAAATCAAGACGTGCGAAATGCAGCCCGTAATTATCCAGCCTGGACTTCTGGCGCGGTTCTGGTGGCTGTTCCGGCGGGCGTTCATCGCGGCCTATGAAGACAGTTGCTTCAGCATTGCAAAGGGCGCCGCGTATTCTTTTCTGCTTTCACTTTTCCCGGTATTGACGGCCATGACGTCCGTGCTGATTCAGGTGCGGGCGCAATCGGTGGTGCATGTGATGGCGAGATTTCTGGCGCAGGTAGTGCCTCCAGGGACGGAAGACATTATTCTTTCGCGGCTTCGCGATAGAGGTGCAAGACCGATTTCGCTGCCCGTCGCGGCTTTGATCCTTTCGCTCTGGGCGGGTTCGGGCGCAATGATGAGCCTGATGGAGGGCTTCCAGGCGGCGTATCGGATTCCGTCGGGGAGGCCATTCGTAAAGCAGCGTGCGATGGGCATTTTCCTGGTATTCATTGCGGCTGTGCCGGCGGTAGTGGCGTCTTCGATGATCATTTTCGGGAACCGCGGCGAACAAGCGATCATTCAATGGATCGGGGTTTCGCATGACGGGTATGAGTTGAGCTCACCGGTTGAAGCGCTCTGGCACATTGCGCGTTACGTGCTGGCGTTTTGTACCACGACGTTCGTGACCGGGCTGCTTTATTACTTCGGTCCGAATTACCGGCCGGAACCGCAGACCGCGCCCGGTTTTAGCGCTTCACGATTTATGCGGGTGTGGCCGGGAGCATTGCTTGCGACAGTCATGTGGATGGCGGCCACGGCGGGGTTTGCCTGGTACGTGGGGCACCGGATATCGAACTACAATATTTTCTATGGCAGTATCGGCGCGGTGATCGTGCTGCTGATCTGGTTGTATTTGATCGCGTGCATTGCGCTGGTGGGGTGTGAATTCAATGCAGAGCGCGAACGAATGGATTGTTTGCCCTGTCTGGATTAAAGCTGTGGGTGAGGCGCACCGGCGAGAGCCAAAATCAGTGTGCCAAGAACGCTTGAACGGCGGGTTCGCCCGGTAAGAGCTACAACGGCTCCATACTGATGTCTTGCCGTTTAAGTTAGAAATCGACTACAAACCGCGTGGGGACCAACCGGGCGCCATCGAGCAATTAACGCGCGGACTGCTGGATGGCGATAAACATCAAGTGCTCCTCGGCGTCACGGGGTCGGGCAAGACGTTCACGATGGCCAAGATCATCGAGGCTCTTGAAAAACCCGCGTTGATCCTGGCGCACAACAAGACGCTTGCGGCCCAGTTGTATCACGAATTCAAGACGTTCTTCCCAAAGAATGCGGTGGAGTATTTCGTCAGCTATTACGATTACTATCAACCGGAAGCTTACATTCCCTCAGGCGATATTTATATCGAGAAGGAAGCGACGATCAATGAGGAACTCGACAAGCTCCGGTTGTCCGCGACACGGTCGTTGTTTGAGCGGCGCGATTGCGTAATTGTCGCGAGTGTCAGCTGCATTTACGGACTTGGTTCGCCCGAAGCTTACTACGGCATGTTGCTGATGCTTGAAAAGGGCCAGCATATCAGCCGCAAGGAACTGTTACAGAGGCTTGTTGAAATCCTTTACGAACGTAACGACCATGATTTCCGGCGCGGGACGTTTCGCGTGCGCGGCGATGTAATTGAGCTTTATCCCACCTACGACGACAACGCCTACCGGATAGAACTGTGGGGCGACGAGGTGGAGTCGTTGAGCCAGATTGACCCGCTGCTGGGACAAGTGAAGCAGACGTATCTGCGGCTTCCAATTTACCCGAAAACTCATTACGTAATGGACGGGCCGACCCGGCTGCAGGCCATGCAGAGCATTGAGAACGAGCTGCAGTGGTGGCATAAGGAGCTTGAAAATAGTGGCAAGCTGATCGAGGCGACGCGTTTGTATCAGCGCACGATGTTCGATCTGGAGATGATCAAACAGATCGGGTTCTGCCATGGAATCGAAAATTATTCCCGGCATTTTTCGGGGAGGCTTCCCGGCGAAGCGCCGCCGACGCTGCTCGATTATCTTCCAAACGACGCGCTGATGTTTATAGATGAGAGCCATCAGACAGTGCCGCAGTTGCAGGGCATGTTTCACGGGGACCGTTCGCGGAAGAACGTTCTGGTGGATTACGGATTTCGCCTGCCGAGCGCGCGCGATAACCGCCCGCTCACGTTTGAAGAATTTGAGAACCGCGTGAACCAGGTGATTTACGTTTCAGCGACTCCGGGCCCGTATGAATTAACGAAGTCGGCCGGGGTGGTTGTGGAACAGATCATTCGCCCCACCGGTTTGATCGATCCGCCGATTGAGGTGCGGCCGATTAAGGGGCAAGTAGACGATTTATTGAACGAGATACGGCTTCGCACCGAACGAAATGAGCGGGTGCTGGTGACGACGCTGACGAAGCGCATGTCGGAGGATCTGGCGGAATACTATTCGGACGTGGGCGTGAAATGCGCTTATCTGCACTCGGAAATAAGCACGCTCGACCGCATCAAAATTCTGCGGGATTTGCGTCGTGGAACGTTCGACGCGTTGATCGGCGTGAACCTTCTGCGGGAAGGGTTGGATTTGCCTGAGGTGTCGCTGGTCGCGATACTGGATGCGGACAAAGAAGGATTTCTGCGGTCGAGCGGTTCGCTGATTCAGACGATCGGAAGGGCGGCCCGAAACCTGGAAGGCAGAGCCATTCTGTATGGCGATGTGATCACGGCCAGCATGCAGCGGGCGATGAGAGAAACAGAACGGCGGCGCGCGATCCAGGAAGCGTATAACGACGCGAACCATATTACGCCGCAATCGATCATCAAGCCTATCGACATGAGCCTGGTGGCCGTGGCGGAGGGCGATTACGTGACCGTGTCGCTGGAACTCGAGCCGGAATCTGAGATTGAGCTCTCGCCGGCGGAACGCGACACTCTTCTTGCTGAGCTAGAGGTAAAGATGCGTGAAGCGGCGAAGGCTTTCGATTTTGAAAAGGCAGCGCAGTTCCGGGACCGGATTAAAGCGATGAAAACAAGCCGCATCTATGAAGAAACCGTTACCAGTCGGACTGGTGGTTGAGGGTAACTCAACAAGTTCCCTGATTCTGCGGTTACCCAGCCTCGCTGAAGAGCTTGGGCCTGTTAAATCGAAGGGCTTTCGAGTAGCCCGGAGAATTACAAACTTTCTGCGCTCCGGATACCCGGTTGCTACGTATGAGGAGTTGCAGGAGACGCGGCTTATTCTGGTGCGAGTTCCAGATGCCGTTGCGCCTCGCGTGGTGGAGGAGATTTGCGCTTCTGAGCTCGATTTTGGGGCCATGTGTTTTGCACTTTGCGAGACTTGGTTAACCAGCGAAGTGCTTGAGCCGTTGAGAAAACGCGGAGCTTGCACCGGAACCCTGATCAGTGGACCAAATCCGCAGCGGGCGTGGTTTCTGGCCGAGGGGCAATCGATGTTCGTCAGGCAGCTTCGCCGGTTGATTGAACGCAATGAGGCACGAGTGCTTGAGATCGGCTTCGGGAAAAAGGAATTGTACTTTGCGGCGGAGCTTCTGGCGACGGCCATTCCGATACCACTGTTCACGGCGGCCCAGCAGGCTTTGAGAGAGGCCGGAATTTCTGCGAATCACGTCCACGCGTTATTGGAAGATATGGCTGCCAAGATGTTTAAAGATTTTCTGAATGGATCGCGGGTTGCCTGGGGCGGTCCACTGACGACGAGTCTGCCTGAAACGGCCGAGGGGAATTTCCGGTCGCTACCAGGGCACAGTCTCAAACTAGCTCGCTATATAGAGGAGCAGCTGAGCTTGGCGAGACGAGCGGTTCAGGAGCGGGACAAGTAGCGTAGGGCACGACAGCGTCTCCGGGAGCCTTGATTCTTTCTCTTGTCGTACTCTAAGGACTTGCTGGACTGACAGGCGAGATGGCGCAAGAGTACCAGGCCGATGTTGAAAGGGTGAGCCGGATAGAAGCGGTTCCCACGATCCTGGAAGTTGTGTGCCGCACGACCGGGATGGGGTTCGCGGCGGTCGCCCGTGTGACCGAGGACCGCTGGATTGCCTGCAGTGT
>JALYVD010000045.1 GCA_030853405.1 Acidobacteriota bacterium
CAAGACGTCGCGTTCCATTCGGATCATCGCCGGAGTTGTATAGCGATGGCCTGGTGCATGTGGCCGTACGTGGTCCACGCTAATGAGTTCGCGAGTGGAGCGCTGTCTACCAAGCTCCCGGTCGACATCGTCGACGAGGATTTGACCTTGGCCGTATCGAAGCGCTTGCGCTACAATTCGGTGCTCTTCTATAACAGCGGTTCGTTCGTTAAGCTTCCGGACTGCTGATCGCACCGCTTCACCTCCCAGTGCGATGCGCTGTTCTTCAGTGATGGATTGACTCGTCTGCTCGGCAGCGGCAGCAGCGACGACGCGCCTGGGTTGGCTACCCCAGAGCTGCGCATGCGCTTGGTGAAGCTTGCGAAGTTCTTCGGGGCTGATCGCAAGCTTCTCTTCCCGGTTCTGGTGATTGATGATGTCTTCTGCACGCCTTCCGCCAATGCCGAGTTCCTCCAGGCGCCGCTTGAGTTGAGCATTGCGAACACTTTCAGCAGTAAGATACTCGGGCGTGTCCTCGGTAATCACCCAAAAGCGGCCAATGGTAATCACCTGAAAAGCGGCCAACGGGAGAACTGATCCAGGACATTGATCCTGACGCGGGAATTACCCTGCGTCAACGTGAGCAATGTTTTGAGTGACGACAAGAAGCAGCAAGTAATCGCGCTGGGACGGCTGGGATGGTCGCTGCGACGGATCGAAGCAGCCGTTCACATTCGCCGGGAGACGGTGGCCGGCTATCTGCGCGCCATGGGCATTGCGGTGCGGCCACCCGGCGGGTGGGGAAAACTCGATCCCGCAAAACCGGCCAACGAGGTGATTACCGACTTCGGCGTGGAATTGCCGCCGGTGACAGCCCTCACACGGAAGCCGCGTACCCATTCTTCGGCCAGCATTTCCGCTACCTATCGGGAAGGAATCGAATCGGGGCTCTCGCAGGGCCGCAATGCCATGGCCATTTGGCAGGACCTGGTCGATAACCAGGGTTTCAGCGCTAGTTATCAAAGTGTCCAGCGCTTCGTACACAAGCTGCAGATCGCCATCTCGCCCGAAGCCCGAGTGGTGATTGAGACCGCCCCTGGTGAGGAAGGGCAAGTCGATTACGGCTCCGGTCCTATGGTCCGGGATCCGCAAAGCGGCAAGTACCGGCGTACGCGGCTGTTCGTGATGACACTCGGATACAGCAGGAAGTGCGTCCGCTTCCTGGTGTTCCGCTCCAGCGTACAGATCTGGGCCGAGTTGCATGAGAAGGCATTTCGACGCCTCGGAGGAGCGACGCACATCGTGGTTCTCGACAACTTGCGCGAAGGCGTGCTCGCGCCTGACGTTTACGATCCGTCTATTAATCCGCTATACCGCGACGTACTGCAACACTATGGCTCGGTAGCGCTGCCTTGCAGGGTGAGAGATCCAGATCGGAAAGGTAAGGTCGAGTCCGGCGTCGCTCATGCCAAGAAGACGCCGTTAAAAGGGCAGCGTTTTGAAAGCCTGGAAGAAGCCCAAGCCTACCTTGATCAGTGGGAGGAGCGCTGGGCTGATACCCGCATTCACGGCACCACCAAACGGCAGGTCGCGGCTATGTTCGCCGAAGAACGACCATCGCTGCTGCCCTTGCCGCTGGAGCCTTTTCGCTACTACCAGTACGGCGAACGCACGGTCCATCTGGATGGCTGCGTGGAAGTGGAAGCGGCCTATTACGGTGCTCCGCCCGGCTGGATCGGCCGCCGCGTTCAAGTGCAATGGAATAGCGCACATGTGCGGCTGATCGATCCGCGCACGGGACAACTCTTGCGCGAACATCTGCGGCAGCAGCGCGGCCGGCATCGCATCCAGGACGAAGACCGGCCCTCGCGCACGCCGCTATCAACCGAACAGTTGCTACGCCGAGCCGAAGTAGCCGGACCGCACATTGGTGCGTTGTGCCAAGCCATGCACAGAGCGGAAGGCCAGACTGCCGTCCGTCGCATTCTGGGCGTGCTTGCGCTGGCCAAAAAGTACGGCATCGCCTCTACCAATGAGGCTTGCGCCATCGGACTGGAAACCGGCGCCTGCACCTACCATTTCGTGCGGCGCTATCTCGAACACCACCCGCAACTGCCGTTAAGTCTGCGTCAGATCGATCCGCTTATCCGGCAGTTGACGCAGTACCGCGATCTCATCGAAAACCGAACCTGTCAGGAGAGTGATTCATGCACCTTATAGAACTCGAAAGTGCGCTACGCCAACTGCGGCTCGGCGGCATGGCCGCTGTGCTCGAAACTCGCTTGCGTCAGGCGCAAGCCGAACCTATGGCGGCCATTGATCTGATTGCTTGCCTGGTTTCAGACGAACTCACGCGCCGATCGGATCGGCTGCTGGAGCGTCGCCGCAAACAGGCTGCCTTCCGTGATCCCGACAAGAGCCTCGATAGCTTCGACTTCGCCTTCAACCCTAAAATGAACCGCAGTCTGGTATTCGACTTGGCGACCGGCGCGTTCATCGGCAAACGCGAAGATTCTTTGTTCTTAGGTCCGGGCGGCACAGGGAAAAGTCACTTGGCCCAAGCGATTGGCCAAGCTGCGATTCTGCAGGGCTATAAAGTGCTGTATCGCGAAACTCACGTCCTGCTCGACGAGCTGTCCGATGCCGACGCCGAGGGCACACGCAAAGAGTACATGGAAACGGTCGCCACAGTTCCGCTGCTCATCATCGATGACTTCGGGATGCGCAAGCTCCCACACACTGCCGCCGAGGATCTGCTCGAAATTGTTATGCGCCGCTACGAGCGTTTCAGCACCCTGCTGACGTCCAATCGTCCAGTGGAAGACTGGGGCAAGTTGCTCGGCGACGTTGCTGCGGTTAGCGCTATGCTCGACCGCCTTTTGCATCACGGACATGTCCTGAAGTGCGGTCCCAAAAGCTGGCGCACCAAGACCGCCGCCACACCATGAGGAAAAAAGCTTGGCTTATTACGAGGGCGCTGCCCTCGCGCACCCGGGATTTATCGCTTTCTGGCCAGAATCATTACAAGTGCGGATTGGAAGCGCCATACGAGTTTAGAAGTTTCGCCGTTGCCAACTCTGTCATTAGCAGGCTATAACTAAGTGTTGTTCTGGGTCACCTCCGTTGGCCGGTTTTGAAGTGATAACGTATGGCCGGTTTTGAAGTGATTACCGAGGCCCAGCGACCGTATGTCCAATCACCAAGTATGTTGCCGAGGTTGGGGAACAATAAAAGAGTTGCCATCAGTACCCCGACTGAGTTGGCTAATACCAGCCAGAAGAGACTATGCCACGCGGCAAAAGCTTGTACGTTTTGGGTATCCAGAACTTGGGCGGGCAGGTGGTTTGAGAGTTGGAGAGGGCGCTGCCGGGTAACTCGCCCGAGAGGCTGGCGCTAAATAGGGTAACTATATAGTTGACAAAATGGCACTATTCCGGCTAAGATTGAAGTATGGAAGCCGCCGAACCCAAGACATTACAGGAAGCGATTCTGTATTTCGC
>JALYVD010000051.1 GCA_030853405.1 Acidobacteriota bacterium
CAGTAACCGGATCGGGTTCTCCTTCAACCGTAACCTCGATCACATAGTTATGACCATGCCCATTGGGGTTTGCGCCTTCACCGAAAAGCTGACGGTTTTCATCGTCCGATAGTCCTGGCACGCGGCACACGTGCGAAGCGGAAAATTCGGCCTTACGGGTTACTAGCATGACCCAAGTGATTGGATGCCGAAGGGGCGGCGTTGGATACTGGTATTGTTCCGGTCACATTGTGAATACTAGCAACGCATTAAAGGCACTTTTAGCAATTCTCGTCGTTTCTTTCCTGGGGCTCATTGGATACAGCCTGCGAGATAAGTCCGCGAAAGAGGGCGGTCCTGCGCCCGAATTTTCTATCCTGACCGATCAAGGCAAGCGAGTAACTCCCACCTCTTTCGGCGGAAAAGTTCTGGTCCTGAATTTCTGGGCAAGCTGGTGTCAGCCCTGCGTCCAGGAGATTCCGTCATTGAACCTGTTCCAGCGGCAGTTTGCGGATTCAGGAGTTGTCGTTTTGGCCGTAAGCACCGACAAGAACGGCCAGAAATACCGGAATTTTCTAAGGCACATCCCCGTCTCCTTCGAGACCGCACGCGATCCGAATGCGGACGTCAGTGCCAAGTACGGAACCTTCCAATATCCGGAAACCTATGTTATAAAGAACGGGAAAGTGGCTCGCAAGTTTATCGGGGAAGAGGATTGGATCAGCGACGATATAACGCAATACGTGAAGAGTCTCCTCTGAGTTAGCCCAGATGCCTCTTGCCGCTCACGCCTTAGCAGCCATCGAATCGCAGATCGGAAAACAGGGCGTGCTTTTCCACCCTACCGATCTCAAGCTATACGAATATGATGGCGGAGTCGATAAGTCCCTGCCCGAAGTTGTGGCTTTTCCCCGCACTACGGAGGACGTAGCAGCTCTCGTCAAACTTGCCCGTGAACACAACCTGGCCATTGTCGGACGAGGCGCCGGAACCGGTTTAAGCGGCGGCTCCATCGCACGCGCCGGCGGCATGGTGATCGCGTTCGCGCGTATGAATCGCATTCTTGAGATTGATATCCCGAATGAGCGTGCAGTGGTCCAGCCGGGGGTTGTAAACCTGGACATTTCGCTAGCCGTTCAATCGTTCGGATACTTCTTCGCTCCCGATCCATCCAGCCAGCGGGCATGCACAATCGGCGGGAACGTGGCGGAAAATGCAGGCGGTCCGCATACGCTTGCCTATGGTGTAACGACTAATCATGTCCTGGGACTTGAGGCCGTGCTTCCCGACGGACGGGTGATTGAAATTGGGGGGAAAGAGCTCGATCACCCGGGCTTTGACCTCACCGGTTTGCTAACCGGCTCTGAAGGGACGATGGCCCTGGTCACTAAGGTTGTCGTCCGCCTGATGCGCCAGCCCGAGGCCGTGAAGACCATGCTTGCCGTCTACAACTCGACCGACGAGGCCGGCAACACCGTGGCCGCATTGACCGCGCGCGGAATTACGCCGGTGGCGCTCGAAATGCTGGATGGCCCGATGCTCAGGATGGTGGAAGCGGCGACACACGCGGGATATCCGCTCGATGCCGCGGCCGTGCTCTTGATCGAGTTGGAAGGACTCGTGGAAGCGGTAGAAGAGCAGGCGGTCCAGGTCGCGCGTGTCTGCAACGAATCGGGAGCCCGCGAAGTCCGGGTCGCCAAATCCGCCGCTGAAAGAGATCTGCTCTGGAAGGGCCGTAAGAATGCCTTCGGCGCGATTGGGCGCGTCAGCCCCACTTACTATGTCCAGGACGGTGTCGTTCCACGAACCAAGATCGCGCCCACGCTACGGGCTATCGAGGCAATCGGCAGGAAGTACGGTCTCGAGATCAGCAACGTCTTTCACGCCGGGGATGGCAATATGCATCCCATCATTCCGTTCGATCCGCGCAAGGAAGGCGAACTGAAGCGCGCGCAACTCGCGGGCGAAGAGATTTTGCAATTCTGCATTTCGTCCGGCGGTTCCATCACAGGGGAACACGGCGTAGGCATGGAAAAGATGGAACTGATGTCAGATCTGTTTTCCGACGACTCTCTTGAACTCGTGAAGCGATTCAAGTCCCTGTTTGATCCGGGTTGCACGCTGAATCCCGGCAAGGTGCTGCCACGAGGAAAGGGTTGCCTGGAAATTCGTCAAGCGCCGGGCATGGTGCTTTAGTACCTTTTTACCGCCCGCGCCGGAATAAAGCGGGAGCGCTCACATCGGCTTCAAACATGCGTTCTAACGCCCGCTGCAGCGGACCTAATTGCACAACGCGCGTGCCGCTTGCCGCATAAGCCTGTATATCTCCGGCGCCGAAATGAGGGGCAAGCTCCGCCGGAACACCGGCTGTCAGATCATAACCGCGTGCAAATGGCGAGAAAGCCGGCATCACTATACATCGATCTGTCGCGAGAAACACGGCAAGCCGCTGTCCAGCGCCCGCCGCATCCTTCACGGGGATCGATGGATGCAGATGCCCAACCACAAGCGTCTGTTCCTGCGCGACATTGTGCGGAAGTTGATCGCCATGCACGGCAAACACGTTCTCCTCGGACCAGCTTTCCATCATCCGCACCGGTAGATGGGCAAACTCTCTCGCAAACGCGCGATCATGATTCCCGCGCACCGCAATCAACTCCGCACGTTGATTCAACTGCGTCAACGTCTGCTCAATCCATTCGCGCTCGGGTTGGCAAGGGCGCGGTGCATGCACCACATCGCCTAAGAACACGATCCGCTCGGACCGCAGTTCATCCAGAACACGGAACAGCTTTTCACGCGTCCTCGAATCAGCTAATGGGCCGAGTTCTCCACGCCGGCGCTGCGCCCAGCTATAGCCCAAATGCAAATCCGCGATGATGACGGTTTTGGAGGTCGGAATCGACAGCGCACCGGACGAATGCGCCACCATTCCCGGCAAGATAGAAACACTGCTGGTCAAACCACAATTATCCCAGCCGAAGTTCGAACGCTAGTCTGGAAGAGTGAAGCGAATCGCAATAGACATGGATGAGGTCATGGCCGATACGGTCGGCAGATTTATAGCTCTTTATAATGCGGAATTCAACTGCGCTCTGACGGTCGATCATTTCCATGGCCGCCATCTCTTCGAAGTCATAGAAGCCGAGCACCGTCCGCGAGTGATCGAATACTTCAATCAGGGAGATTTCTTCGCGCATATCGAATTAATGGAGAACAGCCAGGAAGTCATCCGTGATTTATCCGACAAATTCGAGATCTTTGTGGCAAGTGCGGCCATGGACGTGCCATGCTCCTTCACCGCAAAATTTGAATGGCTTCAGGAACACTTCCCGTTCATTCCCACCAGCCACATCGTTTTCTGCGGCGATAAGAGCATCATCGCGGCCGATTATTTAATCGACGACAACATTCGCCACCTTGGGAATTTTCGCGGCGAAGGCATTCTCTTCAGCGCTCCCCACAACGTCAAGGAGACTCGTTTCCGCCGCGTAGATAGCTGGGAGGATGTGCGGACGATGTTCCTGAGTTGAATTGAGGGGAAGGAACGCTACCAGATCGCGTTATCGTAATGCTCGCGTATTTTGCGGTCGGCCGTAACTAGCGGAGCTTCGTTATTTGCCATAGCGTTCGCCACAATCAAGCGGTTACCCGGATCGCGAGTCCACTTGATCCCGAGCGCGCTCGCCACAACAGCCGCCATCGGAAACTGACATACCCGCAAACCGATTCTCTGCGATAAATCCGCAAGGATTTCGTTTGCGGAAATTGTCAGTTTTCCGATCTCGTGCAGCATTTCCAGTTCCAGCAAAACCGCCGAAGAAATCAGCACCTGCGTAGCTTCGATCTGACGCTTTGCTCTCTGCGAGAGAAGATCCACATCCCCATTGGCCAATCGAAAGACTACGTTCGTGTCGGCGTAGGACACTAACTCGATTGCCACTTCAGTTCCCAGTCCTTCTGGTTCTGCTCGTTCAGGCTTTCAAGAGCTTGATCGACGTCTTCCGCACTGCCAACCAGGATGTTCCGCTTTCTCAATCGCGACAACTTCGAAGGCTGTCCTTCCGGAACCAGGCGAATCGTCCGCCCTTTGTGTAAAACATCCACAGCTTCCCCGTTAATGGCGCTCTCAAGAAGCTGGAACACATTCTTTCGAAATTCCGTCGTTGTCACCGTCATAACTCAGGCGTACCACATCCACGTACTCTACGTACATATCAGACGCGCAACTCGTACCCCGTCGCCTGCATTCCCTCAATAACGCGGCTTCTAATCTCGGTTACTTCCTCCGCCGACAGCGTATGATCGAGCGAGCCCACTTCCAAGCGGTACGACACGCTCTTCTGTCCTTCGGCAAGTGGCGGCCCGGCATATTGCCGGACGAACTCGATCGAGGCAAGACTTGCGCCGGCCAACTCCGTCAACTCATCCTCGATCCGGGCCACCGGAACGCGCATCTCCGCAACGATTGAAAGATCAAACCCGCTGGTCGGATACTTTCTCAAAGGAACATACTTCACGATTCGTGCCGCTGCGACTGCTTGCGCCACCTGCAAGTCTACGTCGAATAGCACGGCCCGGCCCTCCACTCCTTCTTTACGCAATAACGAGGGATGCAGCTCAAACACACGCCCAATCAAAGCGCCCTGCCAAACAATTTTCGCGGTGCGGGCCGGATGCTCGTAGGCACGCGCTCCCGTAGCCATAGTACGGGCGGAGGGGAATAGGCACTCAACGGCGCGTTTCATCTCAAAGAAATCCTGCTCGTCGCCGTGCAGACTGTAGATCACCGCGGCGGCGTGAGTGGATTCGCGCGGAAGTTCATCGGCCTCATCGGGATGAATTTCGTTGCCGATTTCAAAAAGCCGGAACTCCTGGAAATGCCGGACATTGTCGATGACGTTCCTAAATAAGCCGGGCAGCAGACTGCGCCGCAAATGAGTTAACTCCGACGCAATCGGATTTCTGACCGCTACGTGACTCCCAATATCAAGCGAGAACCGTTTGACATCGACTTCATTGAGGAACGAATAGTTGTAAACCTCTGAAAATCCCTGCGCCGCGAGCTCTGATCGAACCTGACGGAGATACGCCCGCATCGGATTGGCGGGAGGCGGAACGGAAGCCACCAGCGGCGGCGTCGGTGTGATTTCGCCGTAGCCAATGATCCGCCCGATCTCTTCCACCAGGTCCGCTTTCAATGAAACGTCCTTCGTCGCGCGCCACGTCGGGACCACGACACTCAACGTCCCCTGCTCCGTCTTGGCCACTACAAATCCAAGCGCCTGAAGAATCCCGGTAACCTCGGCTTCGGTCACGCTCTTGCCGAGCTTGCGCGCGATAAAATCGACGGTCAACAGAATCGGTTTCATCTCTTGCAGTTGCGCTCGCCGGTCGCTCACACCACCGGCGACGCGAACACCCGGACAAACCTCACGCAGTAGCTGAACCGCGCGCGCCAGACCGCGAACCGTATTCTCCGGATCGAGAGATTTCTCGAAACGCATCGAAGCGTCCGTCCGCAGTTTATGCCGCGACGAGGTCAACCGCACGCTTGACGCTTGAAAGTTCGCACTCTCCAGCACCACCCGCGTCGTGGTCTCGGAAATCGCACTGTCAGCGCCGCCTATCACCCCGGCCAGTGCAATCGGTCCACCCGAATCGGCAATCACCAGATCGGCCGGGTGCAAATCATACGTCTCGCCGTTCAAGGCGGCAAGGCGCTCCCCGCTCCGTGCATTACGAACGAAGATCGTGTCACCGCGCAGCTTGTCCGCATCGAAGGCATGCATCGGCTGCGGCAACTCGGCCAGAATATAGTTCGTTACATCGACGACATTGTTGATCGGATTCAGCCCAACGCTCTCCAGCCGCGCCTGCAGCCACAAAGGCGAAGGCCCAACCTGGAGATTTTCCAGCAGGAGCGCGCTATATCGGGAGCAGAGCGAGAGGTCCTGAATCTCCACCTTGATCACCGGCTCTGCATGCGGCAGAACACTCGTATCTACGGGGTCTCTAAGACCACGATGTGTAATCGCCGCCACCTCGCGAGCCATCCCATAATGGCCCCACAAATCAGGCCGATGTGTCAGGCTCTTGTTATCGATTTCGATGATCCAGTCGGGCTGGAGACCCGCCAACCGCGCGCCCGGCTCAACGCCAGTAAGTTCCAAGAGGCCCGAGTGATCGCGGTTAATGCCCAGTTCCGCGGCACTCGCCAGCATCCCTTCGCTCTCGGCGCCTTCAATCACAGCGCCTCCTATCGTCTTATCACCCAACGCAGTCCCAGGTGGAGCCCAGGCCGCGATCATCCCGGGCCGCACATTCGGAGCACCGCAAACCACCCGCGTCGCGGCACCCTCACCGCTGTCAATAGTGACAACCCGGTTTTTGCCCTTTGGCAGCGGTTCAACCGCTAACACCCGTACAGCAACAACATTCGCGAAATGCCCACCAACAGGCTCAATGCCTTCGCACTCCGCGGTTTTCATCGTAATAAGGCGCTGCAACTCGCCCGGTTCCGCATCAAGACCCGGCACGAGTTCGCGTAACCACTGATAGGAAAACTTCATCTCGGGAAATTCAAAACTGTTGCAGAAACCGCAAATCGCCACCCTGCAATTGCCGGATGTCGTCGATTCCGTAACGCATCATCGCAAGCCGCGTCAGCCCCAGACCAAACGCAAAACCACCCCACTCCTCGGGATCGATACCGCTCAACGTGAGTACGTTCGGATGCACCAAGCCACACGGCAAAAGTTCAACCCAGCCGCTCTGCTTGCAAACCGGGCAGCCTGCGCCATCGCAAATCAAGCACCGAATATCAAGCTCAAATCCAGGCTCGACGAACGGGAAGTATCCGGGCCTCAGCCGCACCGTCACATCTCGCTTGAAAATCGAGCTCAGTAGCGTCTTCATGAAGTAAATCAGGTTCGCAACCGATACTTCACGGTCCACCATCATGCCTTCCAGTTGATAAAACGTGTGCTCGTGCGACGCGTCCACTTCCTCGTTTCGAAACACCCGGCCCGGCGCAATCATCCGCAGCGGCGGCCCAAGCTTCCGCATCCCGCGTACCTGCACGGGCGAAGTATGCGTTCGCAAAAGATGCCCGTTCGAAAGCCAGAACGTATCCTGCATATCGCGCGCCGGATGACTGGCCGGAATGTTCAACGCGTCGAAATTATGTTCTTCCGTCTCCACTTCCGGGCCATCTATAATGGTGAACCCGAGCGACGTAAACAGATCTTCTATTTCGTTCTGAAGTTGCGTAATCGGATGCAGGCTGCCTGGCCGCAAACCGGGCGCGGGCAGCGTGACGTCAATCCACTCTTTTGCCAGGCGCTCTGTAAGTTCCGCGTGCTCAAACCGGCGCTTTTTATCCTCGTAAGCGCTTTCAAGGTCCTGCTTAACGGCATTCAGCAGTTTCCCAACACGCGCCCGCTCTTCCGGCTGCAGCTTTCCAAAATCTTTGGTGATCTGTGCCAGCGCCCCTTTACGTCCAAGCGCCTCAACCCGGGTTTCCTCCAGTTGTTCTAATGAGACAGCCGAAGCAAAAGCCGCAAGAGTCGCGCGCCGCAATTCTTCAAGTAGTCCTTCTAGTTGTCCGTCCAGCATGGGCTATTGCAGCTTCGCCCCTAGCTCTTCCAGCAGGCCCGCAATCTCCGAATGCCCCTTCATCAAAGCAAGGTCCAGCGCCGACTGACTATTTTCCGCGCGAGCGTTTGCATCCGCGCCGTTCGCCAGCAAATATTCGACAATCTCCCGATCACCCGATTGCGCCGCCCCGTGCAGCGCCGTCCAGCCGCCTTCCTGACGCGCATTCACGTCAGCCCCGCATTCGAGCAGCGATTTAATCAACTCAACACGCCGCCCCGCCACTGCCGCATGGAGCGGCGTATTGCGCATCGCGTTTGTCGAGCGCGCATTCACATCCGCTCCCCGGTTGATTAACCCTTTCGCAATCTCCGGATGCCCAAAGAACGCCGTCAGGTGCAGCGGAGTCCAACCATCCGTATTGTGGGCGCTCAAAAGCGCACCGTCTCCATCAACCTCGCTCAATACGCGTTCAGTCAAACCGGCAACGCAGGCGTTAAACACATCTAGTCTCGGATTCAGACTTAGCAGATAATCCGCTGTTTCCTTCTGGCCGTAGTATTTCGCCAGGAGAAACGCGCTTTGCCCAGCCTCATTCGTGACATCGAGCAGCGCCGGCTCTTCCGCCAACACACTGCGCACGCCACCGAGATCGCCGCGCTTCACCTGCTCATGAAATGACTTCACGTCAGGCATGTTCGGGCTGTGCAACGGGCATGAAAATCTTTTCCGTCTTGTTCAATTCCCAATCCAGATGATTGATGTAGAACAGCAGAATCTCACGGTTGTACTTGCCCGAAAACTCGTTGAAGACACGCTCCTGCCATCCTTCCGTCAAATACTGTTCGGGCTTCAAATCCCTATCGAAAAAACCTTCTTCATTAGGAATTCCAAGCAGGTTCAAAACGTCCACAATCATGTTCAGATGGGAAAGCAGAAACACCTGCGCCATATCGGTCGCGAAGTCCTCTTCACCCGCCTCAATGCGCGCCCAAAGTCTAGGCTCCGCTCTGCGCAAAGATTCCGAATTCAACTTCGCAAGCCGTGCCCGCAGCTTGAATCGCTCATACACTTGATACGTCTTAAGCTTGCCGATAGAGATACCGCGCACCAGTTGACGGAACACGTCTTCGCCTAGCGCTTGATAGATGCCACACAACTGCATTCTGCCAAGCGTAACATAGCGGCCCCCTGGCGGCGTGGCTTCTCAGGGAGGTTCAAGTTGATGATTCTTAAGCAATTTGAAGCCGTTGCGCTACAATCGTCAAGTTTGGGTGAATCCCGCTAGAATCATGAGTAATTTGATTGTCCTTGGAGCGCAGTGGGGCGATGAAGGCAAAGGCAAAATCGTTGACCTGCTCTCTGAAAAATTCGATGCCGTGGCTCGTTATCAAGGCGGCCACAACGCCGGGCACACGGTCTATATCGGAAGCCAAAAATTCGTTCTTAAGCTGATCCCGAGCGGCATTCTTCGTCCTGGCGTTCAGGCCGTCATAGGAAATGGCGTAGTGATCGACCCCGCGGCGTTGCTTGAAGAGATCTCCAGCCTCGAAGCAATCGGCGTTGACGTGAAGACGCAGCTAAAGATCAGCAACCGCGCCCATATCATCTTTCCTTTTCATCGCACGCTCGAAAAAATTTCCGAAGGCCGCGACGACCGCACCGCTATTGGTACGACGTCGCGCGGCATCGGCCCTTGCTATGAAGATAAAATCGCCCGGCGCGGAATTCGCGTAGCCGACTTCGTCGATCAGGAGTTCTCGCAACTGTATCGGTCCCTGGCTGAAGACAAACAGATCATTGCGCGCGCATTCAACCTCGCGGACCTCGTCCCTTTCGAAGAGATTCTGGAACAATACCGCCAACTCGCCGAGCAGATTCGCCCCATGGCGTACGACACATCGCATCTATTGAACGAGATGATACGTCAAGGCAAAAGCGTGTTGTTCGAGGGTGCACAAGGTACGATGCTCGACATCGACTTCGGAACTTATCCGTTCGTCACAAGTTCCAGCGCCGCCGCCGGAGGAGCCTGCACAGGAACGGGAGTTCCGCCCAACCGTATCGATGGGATTCTAGGGGTGTCAAAGGCCTACATCACACGCGTCGGGGCGGGCCCGTTCCCTTCTGAAGATCACACTGAGGTGGGCGAACAAATCCGCCGCGCCGGCAACGAGTTCGGCTCCGTGACAGGGCGCCCACGACGCTGCGGCTGGTTCGACGTTCCCCTGCTTCGCTACACCGCCGAAGTCAACGGCTTCGACAGTCTGATCATTACGAAGCTGGACGTTCTCGATGAACTCGACGAAATCCCCGTCTGCGTCGCTTATGAAGTGGATGGTACTGTCATCACTCACATGCCTGCCAGCACACGCCGCATGGAAGCAATCAAGCCCGTGTTCGAACGTGTACCCGGATGGAAGCAGTCCACCCGCAATGCCTCGAAGCTCAGCGATCTGCCGAAGCAGGCACGGGATTA
>JALYVD010000100.1 GCA_030853405.1 Acidobacteriota bacterium
TTGGTTGGCTCGGAGTGTTCCTTACCGGAAGCGATACCTCCGGCAATGCACTCTTCGGCAACCTTCAGGTCGTAACCGCCAAAGCTTTGCATCTAAATCCCGTTCTGATGGCGGCCTCGAACTCGAGTCCCAGACATCACGCGAACCGTTTCTGCACGAATCGTTTGGGCGGTTGCAATCGGCCTCCTGGTTGGCGTCATTACGGCTAGCGTCCTCCTCAGGTTCACTAGAACCTTAGTGTCTGGAATCGATCCACTCGATCCAGTTTCATTCGCTACCGCTGGGCCCGCGCTCCTAGTGTGCAGCCTCATTGCTGGGGCACTTCCGAGCTGGCACGCAGTCAAGGCGGATGCCAACGTCACGCGCCGGCAGGAATAAAGCGGCGACGGGGTCAGAGCCGACATCCACCGCGGCGCAAAACAGTTGACCAGATTCAGAACCAACTGAATCTAGGGAACTATAAGCCATGATCCGATAGTGAGAAACGCAATCGCGCTGCGATTTCGGCCGTTTATCAAACGTTGAAAGATCGTTAGAAAATCAGTGGACTCTCTTCCCATCCAGCATTTCAACGGCAAAGTACGGATACGTGTACGCTCCGCCTTTACTCACATCGCGCAAAAAACGTCCCGGGATAATGTGGCCCACGCCCATTCCAACGTGTACTTCCCGGTTCACTTCGTACCAGCGATACAAATCGAGTTCTTCCCAACGTGCCCGCCAGATCGCCCGCTCAAATCGCGGAAAATCGCCGATCCCGAACTGTTATAGATCGCGTCCCTTGATTGCGCCAGCCAAAAATTCAGGTACTGCCCCGTAACGGACCACCTATGATGCGGCTCGACGGTCGCCCCCACTCTGCCGGCAACGATGTTCTGCCAACCAAACTGATCGCTTATGCCGAAACGGTCGTGCGCGGTGGAGTACATGGAGTCGAAAGTCCCGCGAGTCCCATCCCCCGGATTCTTGTCACCTGAGGCATAATCGTACCCGGCAAACAACCTCGGCCGCCAACTCATTGACGCAACCCTATATCCCGCCCCGAACGTCGTCGCCCAAGCTTGAATCTGTTCACCACTCGCCGTGCCCCGCTCCCCGGTCCACTCCGCTCTGTAATCGAAATCCGAGATCTCCCTCCCCCGGACCCGGAATCCATAAGCCTTTTCGTCCAGCCTCGGCGCTACCCTCCAAATCACAAACGGCTCGATGGCCGAGTGCGGTAGCACCCGGTCAATCCCGCCATAAACGCCATAGATATTGTTCCCTTCCTGATGATGGCTAATCCCGGCGTCCAGTGGAATCACCACCGATCCCGCGAAAATGGCCGCTCGAAATCTGTCCAGGCGCCCCCGGGCGACCACGCCGTCGAAAGATCGCCCTTGGTTGCGCCATTCAGAGGCGGCGAGAATCGTACTGTTGAAATCGAAAGCCTGACGCCCCACTCTCAGACTGAAAGGCTGCGTCTCCGCGTCGCCGAACTCTGCATAAGCCACTTTCAGATCCCACCGGACCGTGTTCGGTGGTCCAATCGGCGGAGTCTGTAGAAAGGAACGGGCATCCTGCGTCTGCGCCACAATTCGAAACCAACTCACCGGACGGATTATCGTCCCGATCCGCAGCCTGTTCAGAAAGTACGCGTCCCCGCTCTTCGGATTGAAACCGCCGCCCTGATACCCCTCAAACCGGAAGCGTTCCTCGAACCCAAACTGCAGCCATCGGGGAAGTTGGTCGTTCAGCCGTCCCGTCGGTCTAAAATCGGGTAGATCGTAAGACCAGTTCTCAATCGGAGGCGCGGAAGCCGGGCCGCCCATGGGAGTTATCGACGTATCGGACGCTAGCGCCGCGACCTTGTCGTACTGCCCAAAAAGGTGCATCCCGGCAGCCAGACATGCGAATAGGATTTTCCCGCATCGCCAGCCGAGTGGCGCATCGGAATCATCTGTAAAAAGTTTCCGCCACCCTTTGCCGATTGCTCTACTGTAATGCAAACACTAATCTCTCACGCGACCGAAGAATCCTTGGAAGCCTACGCCCTGAACCGAGCCGGTGTACTTCAAACCGAACACGTGGAAGAACATCTGCTGATCTGCGAGCGCTGCTGTATCGCGCTCACCGCGCTCGATGAAGAGATTCAAGTCATGCGCCTCGCTCTGAACTAGTGGCCTGTCGCGATGAAAACCCGATCATAACGTCTCGCTCAAGATCGCTCGATAGCCAAAACACCGAGCGCCGAAGCGTGAGCGAGGTATTTTGACCGATCGGGGCGCTAGACTGACAGCATCAAGATTATGAGCCTGTCAGCTAAACCGACTTTTATTCCGACCACCGAAGAATTGGGCAAGCTCGAACGCGACCTACGCTTTCATCCATCGGCTACAAAGGACCCGGCAACGCTCACGCCTGAGCAGATTTCAGCTTTTAATCGCAATGGCTATCTGGCCGGCATTCGAATCTTCAATGAAGAAGAGATCACCGGTATCCGGCATTATTTTGATGAACTCCTGGCGAGGACGCTCGCCGCGGGCGGCGACAGCTACTCGATCAGCACCGCGCATCTCCGATATGGGCGTGTTTACGACATCCTGACACATCCACGCATTACGGCCCGCATTAGGGACCTGATTGGAGAGGATGTGATTGCCTGGGGTTCGCATTTCTTTTGCAAAATGCCCGGAGATGGCAAACGGGTCTCGTGGCATCAAGACTCCAGCTATTGGCCGTTGACGCCGTCGATGGCCGCTACTGCATGGTTGGCGATAGATGACGCCACTATCGAAAACGCCTGCATGCGCTACATTCCCGGTTCCCATCACTTGGGGCATCTGACTTACACACTGAGTGAAAACGACGAAGCAAACGTTCTGAATCAGACCGTGGCGGGTGCCGAGAGTCTTGGAAAGCCGGTGGATGTTGAACTAAAGGCCGGAGAGATTTCAATCCACAGCGACCTGCTGTTGCATGGTTCGGAAGCGAACGAGTCCAGCAAGCGGCGCTGCGGCCTGACTCTGCGCTATTGCCCCGCAATCGTCAGAGCGGGCTTGGGCTGGAACGCAAAAGGGGTCGTTGTAAGCGGGAAAGATGAATCGGGTCACTGGGCTAATCCGCCGCGGCCGGAAACTGACTGAACGACCCGTCTTCAAAGATTTCGATGGGGCCGCTACATCTGCGCCGCACCCAGCGCCTCGGTCGCTTTCGCATGGTACTCCTGCTCCGACTTCTCGGGCAGCAAAACCCAAAGCGTATAAACACCCAACGCCGTACCAAACGGCACCTCGAAGAGGCTGAGACATCCAAAGACGATGGCCAGCATCCTCGCCCAGGGCTGGAATGTGAGCAATCCCCATCCCACGGCAACGCCCAATACTCCCGCTCCCAGCAGCAATAAGCCACCTAACTGGATCAGACCGGGAACAAACATCGGTACATCAGGCGGTAAAAAGCCAACGATGGTACGGGAGGCCGCCATTAGGGCAAGTCCCGGCAGCAGCCGGACGGCCGAAATTGCCAGCCACAATATCCCCAGCAGCTTCACGTGCTTTTCAATTCTCCCTTGAACGGGCAGCTGCTGCACGCTCCGGACAGGCTTCCCGCAACTTGGACAGAAACTCTGCCCGTCGCTCAAATTCGTCCCGCAACGATCGCAAAACATTGGCTTCACCTCTTCGAATAAAGATACGCGTAGACCTACGATTTCGTTCAATTATGCGGCTCGCCGCTGAAGTTTCGTAGTCTTATAACCATGAACGCAATTCCGCAAGACAAGCAGCAGGCCCTTGTCGACCGCCTCGCCGGAGCCTGTGGAGGGAACTATTCGCCGGAGGTGCGCCGCCGGTATTTCATCACCGGCCCCCAATGGGCCGCCGCGTACGAAGGCGGTGCGCTCTTTCATGCGCCTACCCGTTCTCCTATTACGCTCGAACACGTCATCGAAGAATACGCCAAAATCGGTATCGGCTACTGGTGTACCCATGACACTGACGTCATTCCGACCGAGGACCTCTTCACTTCCCGCCAGGACGATGTCGTCAACCGCATCAAAACGTCGCTGGCCAAAAACGGGCTGAAGTGCTCCATGGTCACGACCGAAACCTTTCACCACGCCGTCTGGTCCGCAAGTCCCGCCGCGGAATCCGCCGACGTACGCGATTACGCCGCCCGCCGCGTCTCGAACACGGTGGCTATCGGTCACGAACTCGGCGCGGAGTACGCCGTCTATTGGCCCGGCACTCTCGGCTACTACGTCCAAGGAGCCATCGACGAAACCCAAACCCTGCGCTGGTACGCCGACAGCATCAACGCCGCTTGCGAAGCGGATATTGAAATCGCCAAAAAATATAATCGACCCACTCTGAAGCACTGCCTCGAAGCCAAGCCGTTCGAACCGCAGGCCGAAATTCTGCTGCCCACCTCCGACGCCATGCTCGCACTCATCTTCTCAGGACTGATCAAGCACCCTGACATGGTGGGTCTCAATCCTGAGTACCTGCACGAACTGATGTGGGGCGGCGCACCCAGGGCCTCGCTCGCCCGCGCTCTCCTGTGCGGCAAGCTTTTCCATTTCGATATCAACGACGGCTATCGCCTCAAGCACGACGTCGATATTGGGGTTGGTCTCGTCAACCCGCTCGATTGGCTCAACGTGCTGGTCCTGCTGCGCAGCCACGATTACAAAGGTCCCTTCAACCTCGATTTCAAGCCGCCGCGTACAACCAGCAACCATGGGGTATTTTCAATCAGCTTCCCCACCGCTATAGACCGCTTCATCACCCTCTGGGAAATGGCGGGAGAAGTCATGACGGACCCCATCATCAAAGAAGCGACGGACGCTCTCAAAGCCGGCGGCGCGGGTGCCGACCCGAAGGACGCCATGTCCATCTTCAAGGCCAACAAGGAACTGCTGTCACTTCACGAGCTGATCGCTCACCGGCTCTTTCAGATCCTCATCGGCGCGCATCGCGGGCGAACCTTCAGCCTGTAAAAGATGCCACCGTGAACAAAATCCGGGACAGACCCGCGCCCGTCGGAAAGTTGCTGATTACAAGCGTATTCCGGTAGGCGTGGGGGTCTGTCCCTGCGATTTTTTCACGGCTTCCACGGGTATCGAGACCTAATGTCCCTGGCTCGACGGCGGCACCAGCCCTTTCATCCTCAAATAGGTCACCATATTGCCGTAGTGCTCGTACGTATGAACGTTATTGAAATCAAGAACCGAAAGCTTCGGCATCTCATGGCCGAACTTAATCATCTCGGCGGCCTTCGCGTCGGTCATCGCATCGTAAGCCTTATCACAGTACGCGAACCCGTCTTTCAGCCCTTGGATGATGTCCGCTTTCGAAGTCTTGTTCTTCTCAACCCCGGGGCTCTTCATCCCATCCCCTAACACTGGCGAGCAAAACTCATACTGCGCATCCGCTACATGCGCCACGAGCGCGCCAAAATTCCGCACCGCAGGAGTTGGCTTAAAAGAGTAATTCTCTTCCGGCATCTCCTCCGCCGACTTCAGCACGTTAGCCTTGGCCATCGCGTAAATTCCCTTCGTGCCCTGACTGAG
>JALYVD010000108.1 GCA_030853405.1 Acidobacteriota bacterium
CTTCAGTATTCCGATTATCTGTTCTTCGTTAAACCTGCTGTTCTTCACTGTTCCTCTTCCTTTCGCGACTTTCGCCGCTACCGGAAAATTCCAGCTTAAAATGGCTCAGTTTCGCCGAACAAGGTCACTTCATCTAGCAGTGTTGACCCAACCGATTCCGAAGTACATCGGAAACACTATCCAGACCAGGGACCAGTCGACTGCCTTGGTAATCCGAATCACCAGCATTACAACAGCGATGCTCAATGCACAAGACAAAGCTGAATTCCAAGACAGTCCGGAGAAGCAGTCACGAGAAACAGGATCGTCCAAACAGACACTGCTCTCCAGGCAGCGATCATTTCGGCCTCACCTCGATCCCTCCGCAAAACACCATCGTTTGCTCTTTCAATAAACGGTACGTGGTTCGCCATGGCGTCCCTTCCATTACCCATGTGGTCAGCAGCAGTCGTTGGAACGCGTCCGTATTCTGCCCATGCCGCCACTGTCCGAAGGCCGCTGACCTCGGCGAGCCTTCCGGGACCGACAATCGAAATGCATAAGCTGCGGTCGCGGGACTACTTGACGTGCGCCTAAACCGGATACACGTGATAGCGTATCAGTCAGTTTTTATCGAGTTGTCGGCAACTGCTCTGCTTTTTCCCGGCTAATGAGTCGGAATAAAGATGAATTCCACGGGCGCCTGCATCCCACCAAATATACGGACCGGATGCGTATCGCGCACCTGAACCCGAAATCACACTCACGAAAATCAGGGAACGTCCGCTTATCGGGGTGATGGCAAGGCTGTTGCCTCCGCCATTCAAGTACTCCACAGTAAATGCGTCCGGGGGAAGACCTAATTTCATCCCGTCGGAATCGCATTGAAACTTTACGACGTGTCGCGATACCGGTGAGGAACCGGTCAGGTGCAATGTCAGTTGAGTCTCTGTAGCAGCCAGCGCGCACGTTGTTATTGCCGCCGCGGCCATTGCTCGCTTCAAAAGTGTTTCCATAGTGTGAGCTGATGATGGCTACCGCCGCCCACGCTTTGGTCCTTCGGGACCGCGTTTCATCTCGCCCCGCATGCCGAGCGAGTTTATTTGAATCACCGGCACCAGCGATTGATTGGTCTCAGCCGGCCTGCGCGCCGCGCGTTCTGAAAGCTCCTGATTCAGCGTGCGGACGAATCCTTCCATCTGCTGTTGCATTGCTTCCATCTTTTCGCGCATATTGAGAATAATCTCGACACCCGCCAGATTTACCCCGAGTTCGCGCGTGAGCTTTAGAATAATTTCCAGTCGCTCGAGGTCTCCGTCGGTATAAAGGCGAGTGTTGCCTTCGCTGCGGGAAGGCGCAAGCAGCCCTTCGCGTTCATACAAGCGCAGCGTTTGCGGATGGATTTCGTACTGCTCGGCCACGGCCGAGATCATGTATGCCGCTTTGCCTTTACTTTTTGTCATTGCGTTGCCTCTTTACGCCACCGGCTGCACTTGATTCCAAATATCCTGGCGCACATCGACTGTTTGAACCTGAGCCAGCTCGCGCAGCAGCTCGCGCGTCCGTTCATTGTGCACATCCGGCGCCCGCAGAATCACCTCGACGATTTCATCTCCGCGCGTATTCTTTTTTCCATTGAAAACGCCCTTCTCCCGTAGCCGGAATTTCTGGCCGTTTTGCGTTCCTTGTGGAATTTTGAGTAACGCGCGCCCATCGATGGTTGGCACTTCGATCTTCGCTCCGAGCCCCGCTTCGCTCACCGTCAGCGGAACCTGTATATCGATATTGTCTCCACTGCGCTTGAAGAACGGATGCTCGTCCACCCGAATCGTAATGTAGAGATCGCCCGCCGGTCCGCCCGCCACGCCCGCATTACCCTTTCCTGCCACGCGCAGGCGCGACCCGGAAGTGACTCCTTGCGGAATGCGAACCTCCACCGTATCCGGATGCGAAACCCGGCTCTCACCACGGCAGTTCGGGCAGGCGTTCTTCAACCGGCCGCTCCCGCCGCAGCGCGGACAAGTCAGATTGAACTTCATCGCCCCAGCCATCTGCGTCACAGTACCGCTGCCATCGCACTCCGGACAGACTGCCACGCTCGAGCCCGCCGAACCCGTTCCATGACACGTCTCGCAAGTTTCCTGCCGCGTGATATTCAGCTTTACCTGCGTGCCCCGAATCGACTGCCAGAAATCGACATTCAGACCGTACTCTAAATCCGCTCCCCGCTCCGGCTGAACCGCCGCCTGCCGCCCACGCTGGCCGCCAAAGAAACTACCGAAGATATCGCGGAAGGAACCGCCGAAGCCTTCGCTCTCTTCCGCCCCGGCGCTCGCGCCCGCTTGTTGTTGCTGCCGCATGTATTCGGCGAAATCGAAGCCGCCGAATCCCGGTCCCGCACCCGCGCCTCCCCCGCCATTCGGAGGAATGTTGGGAGAGTAAAAACCGTACTGGTCGTAGGTCTTTCTCTTCTCGTCATCGCTCAGGACGTCGTACGCTTCCTGTACATTCTTGAAACGATCTTCTGCACTCTTATCTCCGGGATTTACATCCGGATGGTACTTCCGGGCAAGCTTCCGGTACGACTTGCGAATCTCGTCCGCGTCCGCGCTCCGGCCTACCCCGAGCGTTTCGTAGTAATCCTTTTTCGTTGCAGAAGGCATAAATGTTGTCCAAAAACTCGGGGACGGTCAGCCTCTTCAAACAGGCTTGCCGTCCCCCAACTTCGCTTGCTTTACTTCTTGTCTTCGACGTCGACGAACTCCGCGTCGACGACATTGTCTTTCTGCTGGTTGCCGTCCGGCGGAGCGCCATTTGCGCCCGGAGCCGTGCCGCCGGGTGTTCCCGCGCTCTGTGTTTTGTACATTGCCTCCGCCAGTTTGTGGCTGGCAGAGGTGAGTTTATCGGTAGCCGAGGTAATTGCCTCGAGACCGCCATCGGCCATTGCCTTCTTCAGGTTCTCGACCGCCGTCTCGACCTCCTTGGCGTCCGTGTCCGAAATCTTGTCGCGATGCTCCTTCAACATCTTCTCGACGTTGTAGACCATTGCATCGGCCCGGTTGCGAGCCTCGATTTCGTCCCTCTTCTTGCGATCGTCCGCCGAGTGCGATTCTGCGTCACGCGCCATCTTCTCCACTTCGTCCTTGCTCAGGCCGGAAGAGGACGTGATGGTGATCTTCTGCTCGTTGTTAGTCGCCCGGTCTTTCGCTACGACATTCAAAATGCCGTTGGCGTCGATATCGAAGGTAACCTCCACTTGCGGAATGCCGCGCGGAGCCGGCGGAATGCCGACCAGCTGGAACACGCCCAGCATGCGGTTATCCCGCGCCATCGAACGCTCGCCCTGGTACACCTTGATCTCGACCGAAGTCTGATTGTCGGCCGCCGTCGAGAACGTTTCGCTCTTACGCGTCGGAATCGTCGTATTGCGCTCGATCAGCTTCGTGAACACGCCACCCAGCGTCTCGATGCCGAGCGACAAAGGTGTCACGTCGAGCAGCAGAACATCTTTCACTTCGCCGCCGAGTACGCCGCCCTGCACAGCCGCTCCGACCGCGACCACTTCGTCCGGGTTCACGCTCTTGTTCGGTTCTTTGCCGAACAGATCGCGCACCATTTGCTGCACCTTCGGTATGCGAGTCGATCCGCCGACCAGAACTACTTCGTCAATGTCGTTCGGCGTTACGCCCGCATCTTGCATGGCCTGTTTGCAAGGCCCTACCGCGCGCTGTAGAATGTCGTCCACCATCTGCTCGAAGCGCGCCCGGGTCAGCTTGATCGTCAAGTGCTTCGGGCCGCTCGCATCCGCTGTTAAGAACGGAAGATTGATTTCTGTCTCAAGCAGGGTCGAAAGCTCGATTTTCGCCTTCTCGGCCGCTTCCTTCAGCCGCTGCAAAGCCATCTGGTCCTTTGAAACGTCGACGCCCTGATCCTTCTTGAACTCCTGGATCAGCCAGTCGATGATCCGCTGGTCGATGTTATCGCCGCCCAGGTGAGTATCGCCGTTCGTCGACTTCACTTCCACCACGCCATCGCCCACTTCGAGGATCGAAATGTCGAACGTGCCGCCGCCGAAATCGTAGACCGCGATGGTTTCGTCCTTCTTCTTATCGAGGCCGTACGCCAACGCCGCCGCGGTGGGCTCGTTGATAATGCGCATCACCTCTAAACCCGCGATCTGGCCGGCGTCCTTGGTTGCCTGCCGTTGCGCGTCGTTGAAGTACGCCGGCACGGTGATCACCGCTTTCGTGACCTTCTCGCCCAGGTAAGCTTCGGCTGCTTCCTTCAACTTCGATAGAATCATGGCCGAAATCTCGGGCGGGGAATATTTTTTGCCCTGGATCTCGATCCGTACATCTGCGTTTTCGCCCGCGACAACCTTGTACGGGACCAGCTTCATCTCTTCACTTACTTCGTTGAAGCGGCGTCCCATAAACCGCTTGATCGAATAGATGGTATTTTCAGGGTTGGTAACGGCCTGCCGTTTAGCCACCTGTCCCGCCAGCCGCTCGCCGCTTTTCGTAAAAGCGACTACCGACGGTGTCGTCCGTCCACCCTCCTGATTGGGAATAACGGCGGGCTGGCCGCCTTCCATGACGGCGACCACCGAGTTCGTAGTCCCCAAATCGATTCCGATAATCTTACTCATATGATTTTTGAATTCCTCCGCCGACCGCAACAGCGCGATTGGCCACACTTAGCACAACTCCAGTATCTAATATGAGTCTACGATTGTCAAGTTGTTGGCTACTTCTCCTTCTGGCTTTTTCCAGAAATTGTGTGTCTCAGATTAATTTAACCGTAGCTGCTGCGGCCGACCTTTCCCCCTTGGAGCCCGACTTAGCGGGTTCGTTCGGTAAAATCGAACCCAACACCCACCTCCGCTTCGTCACCGAATCCAGCGCCGCTCTCACCCAACAGATTGAAAATGGGGCCCCTTACGACGTTTTCCTCTCCGCGAATGCCCAGTTTGTCGACCGATTGGCTGCGAACTCTAAAATCCCGGCATCTTCCGTCCGCACTTATGCCGAAGGCCGCCTCGGGCTACTCTGGCGCGACGGCAAGCACCACCCTTTGCAGGACTTATCGGCAGATCGAGTTCATTTCCTAGCGCTGCCTAACCCAAAACTGGCACCTTACGGAGTCGCCGCCCGGCAAACGCTCGAACACGAGCACCTGTGGGACTCCGTTCAGCCCAAAGTAGTCTACGGCGAGAACGTTCGCCAGGCGCTCCAACTCTTTACGAGCGGAAACGCCGATGCCGTACTCACGTCTGCCTCGCTCTTGACCGGCAAGGACCCGCAGTTGGTCCCCGCCAACTCGCACCAGCCGATTCTACAGAAGGCCGGGATCGTTGGGGGGACCAAAAACCTCGACGCCGCCAGCGCGTTCCTCGATTTTCTGACTAGTCCCGCAGGCCAGGCTGTTTTCGCCAAGTACGGCTTCAGCCCTCCACGATAGCAGGGCAGCGGTTACTCTTCCCGCAGCGCCACCATCGGATCTACCTTAGTCGCGCGTCTTGCGGGAATGTAAGTTGCCAGCATGGCAACTGAGGCCAGGATCAACACTACAACCACAAAGGTGACGGCATCGGTAGCACTGACTCCGAACAGCAGTCCTGTCATCGCGCGCGTGAATACCAGCGCGCCGATGAGTCCCACGCCTATACCGAGTGCCGCCAATTCAAGCCCTTGCCGCAGCACGGTTTGAAGGATACTTATCGGCAATGCACCCAGCGCCGCTCGCACGCCGATATCATGCGTGCTCTGCGTCACCAGATAAGACATTACGCCGTATATGCCGATGGCGGCCAGAATCAGGCCAAACACGGCAAATGCGCCGAGCATCGTGGTGGAAAACCGCTGTCTTGCGAGCGAATCGTGAAGCCGGTCCTGCATCGTGCGGATCTGATACACGGCTGCGGTAGGGTCGATTGCATGGATTTCGCGGACCACTGCGTTTGAGAGTAATGCCGGGTCAGAAGAGGTGCGCAATGCAAGAAAAAGTTGGCCGTCGGGCTGCTGCTGCTCAGGGAAATAGGCGACGATCTTGCTTCCGCTATCGAGTCCATACTGCTTCACTGCTCCGACTACCCCGACGATGGTCATAGGCTTTTTCGGATCGGACCAAACGCGGGGTGAAACCTTGCACGTCGATCTGACCCCATCCCACGGCGCCGGTCAGCGGCAGCGCGGAAACCACACCTTCACTCACCACGCCGGGCAAATGCCTGACCCGGGGCTCTGTTGCAAACAGCCGGTTGGAAGAGAAGGAGGGATGCCGAACGGGTTCAAGGGACGTCACTTTCCTGCCGATTTCATCCTGCTGTGCGTGCGCTGGTACTTGAAGTTCAACGTCAGTACCGGCATCTGGCGGAAATGATGCAGGAGCGCGGCTTCGAAGTTCATCACACGACCCTCTACTGTTGGATCCAGACGTACGCTCCACAATTGGAGAAGCTTATCCGCCGGTATCAAGGCCATACGGGTTGCTCTTGGCGAGTCGATGAAACATATATAAAGGTCTGCGGTGAATGGTTGTATCTGTTCCGAGCGATCGACAGCCGCGGGCGGACCATCGACTTCTATTTGTCACAACGCGATGCCGGTGCAGCGCGCCGGTTCCTAGCCAAGGCTTTGCGAGCGCGTCGCGACTGGGCACCTTCGGTCATCAACACGGATCGCAATCCGGCATATGGCGAAGCCATTCGAAAGTTGAAAGACTCGAAGCTGCTGGACGACTCCGTCGATCACCGCCAAGTGAAGTATCTCAATAACCAGATCGAAGCCGACCACGGCGCAATCAAGCGCCGCATTCGTTCTATGCTCGGCTTCAAATCCGCGAAAACGGCGCTGCCACGCTCAAGGGAATTGAAGTCATGCGCATGATCCGCAAACTGCAATGCATCCCGCTCCGTCCTGGTGTTTCAGCTGAAGTGCGCTTCTTCAACAAGCTGTTTGGAATCTATGCTTGATGGCTTGTACCGGCTGTTTGCAACAGAGCCTTTTCATTTACCTGGACAACTCGCGAGGACGGCTTTTCTGCAATTCAGCAAGTTGCGCTTGCAACACTGCGACCCGCGCCGCTAATATGCGGCGCGGGACTCACTACATGACGGAACTAGCGGGGCGCGGTGAGAATGCGTTCTTGAAGCATCTCTGATTTGGCCCTAAGAATTACGTTGGCAGCGGTGGTCCAGTAGGCGGGATCAGATCCTAAACTAGCTACCGCGCTCACTGTGGCGAGATTGCTGGTCAAAGCGCGGTAAAGCTCGTCTGCAGTCCGTTTGAAAGCTTCCTTCCAGTCCACAATCCAAAATTGCTTTCCCGTCTTGGGGTCAACTTGCAGAAGTTCCCTGAACGCACCCGCTAGGGGTAATGTCGCCGCCAAATCCAGACGGTGGTGGGTTGTATAACCGAGGCTCGGGTACGTGT
>JALYVD010000124.1 GCA_030853405.1 Acidobacteriota bacterium
CGCCTTGCGTGAGAATTGATGCGGAAGCAATCGAAAGGCTGTTATTAATGGTCAGCGCAAAAGAACCGGTTGCGGTCCCGCCAGAAGTGTCGTGAACATTGATTACGAAGTTACTGGTTCCAGCGGCGGACGGAGTGCCGAAAAGCGAGCCGGTCGATGGATTCAACGAGAACCCGCTCGGTAAAGATCCTGACGCAACGGACCAGGTATAGGACCCGTTACCGCCGCCAGCCTGGAAGGTAAAGCTGTAGGGTGAGTTCACAGCTCCGGCCGGAAGAGGCGAAGCGCTGGCTATGGTGAGCTGCGAATAAATGCTGAGAGAGAATGTCGCCGAGGCAGTAGCGCCAGCGGCATCCGTCAGAGTAACGGCGATGCTGCTGGTTCCGGCGCTGGTCGGCGTGCCTGAAAGCACGCCACCGGAAGACAGGTTAAGGCCGGCAGGCAATCCGGAACTGGTCCATTGGAAGGGCGCGGTTCCACCGGATTCAGTAAACGTGAGCGGACTATAGGCATGGTTCAGCGTTCCAGTCGGCAACGGAGAAACGGTCGTAATGCTCGGAGCCGCCAATATCTGCACTTGGAAGGTCTTGGCGACTGTGTCACCGGCAGAATCGGTGAACTGCACCGAAAACGAGGTGGTGCCCGATGCTGTGGGTGTGCCGTTGAGAGTGCCGCCCGGAGTGAAATTCAGTCCAGCAGGCAAGCTAGAGCCCGAAGCTAGTGACCATGTGTAAGAACCAGAGCCGCCCGTACCCGTAAAGGTGAACGAGTACGGCCGCGATACTTCGCCGGTGGAAAGAGGCGAGGTAGAAATGATCGACAGGCCGCTATTGACCGTCAAGGCGAACGAGCCCCTCGCTGTCCCGGAGCCGTCCTGGACAATGATTCCAAAGCTGCTTGTTCCAGCAGCGGTTGGAGTGCCGGACAATATGCCGCTTGAAGCGTTCAGCGACAAACCCGCCGGCAAAGAACCCGACATAGACCAGGTGTATGAGCCGCTGCCTCCCCCAGCCGAGAAGGTGAAAGTGTAGGGTGAGTTCACAGCCCCAGCCGGTAGCGGCGAAACGCTGGAAATGGTCAGCTGTGAATAGACACTCAGAGAGAAACTGGCCGAGGTGGTAGCCCCAGCCGCGTCCGTCAGTGTGATCGAAATACTGCTTGTTCCGGTGCTGGTCGGTGTGCCTGAAACCACGCCGCCCGAAGAGAGAGTGAGGCCCGCGGGCAGTGCGGAACTGGTCCATTGGAAAGGCGCCGTTCCACCGGATTCAGTCAGCGTGAATGGGCTGTAACCGCGGTTCACCGTTCCAGCAGGCAACGGTGATGTGGTCGTAATGCTCGGGGCCGCCACGATCTGCAGTTGGAAAGCTTTCGTGGCCGTATTGCCCGTTCCATCCGCGATCTGCACCGAGAACGAGGCTGTACCGGATGCCGTAGGCGTGCCACCGAGAGTCCCGCCCGGACTAAGAGTCAATCCGGAAGGCAAGCTGGACCCGGAAGGGAGCGACCATGTGTACGAACCAGAACCGCCTGTGCCGCTGAAAGTGAATGAATAAGGCCGCGACACTTCGGCTGCAGTGATCGGCGAGGCGGAGCTGATGGCCAAACCGTTGTTCACGGTCAAGACAAAAGAACCCGTTGCGGTCGCGCCGGTGCTGTCGCGAACAGTGACCCCAAAACTACTGGTTCCAACGGCGGACGGAGTGCCGGCCAGTGAGCCGCTTCCAGAGTTCAACGACAAACCAACCGGCAAAGAGCCGGAAGCAAGGGACCAGGTGTAAGAACCGCTGCCGCCGCTTGCCTTGAAAGTGAAGCTATAGGGCGAGTTTACCGTTCCAGCGGAAAGGGGCGAAGTGCTAACAAGCGTGAGCTGTGAATAAATCGTTAGAGAAAGGCTTGCTGAGACGGCAGCCCCAGCCGCGTCCGTGAGGATAACCGTGAAACCGGTGGTCCCCGCGCTCGTCGGAGTACCGGAAAGCACCCCGCTAGAAGAGAGGCTCAGCCCTGCCGGAAGCGCGGAACTGGTCCACTGGAATGGCGCGGTACCACCGGATTCGGCTAACGTGAGCGGGCCATAGCCTGTGTTCACCGTCCCCGAAGTCAGCGGTGACGTGGTCGTAATGCTCGGAGCGGCCACGATCTGCAATTGGAATGCTTTTGTAGCGGTATGGCCGGTTCCGTCGGCGATTTGCACTGAGAACGAGGTTGTCCCCGCCGCGGTCGGCGTGCCGCCGAGAGTGCCGCCAGGATTTAGAGTCAATCCAGCGGGTAAGCTGGAGCCGGACGGCAGCGACCATGTGTACGAACCGGAACCGCCGGAGCCGGTAAAGGTAAATGAGTAGGGTCGCGACACTTCGCCGGCCGTGAGAGGCGAGGCGGACGTGATCGACAAACCGGCATTGATGGTTAAGGCGAACGAGCCCGTTGCTGTCCCGGAGCCGTCGTGGACACTGACCCCAAAGCTGCTGTTTCCAGCAGCTGATGGAGTGCCAGACAGTACGCCGCTTGAAACGTTCAACGACAAACCCGCCGGCAAGGAACCCGAAGCGACAGACCAGGTGTACGAACCGCTACCCCCGCTTGCCTGAAAAGTGAAGCTGTAGCCTGAGCCCACTGTTCCTGTAGGAAGAGGTGAACTGCTGGTTATTCCGAGCGCAGAGATCACAGTGAGAGAGAAAAAGGCTGAGGCAGTCCCGCCAGCGGCATCTGTCAGAGTGACTGGAATTCTGCTTGTTCCGGCGCTAGTGGGGGTACCGGAAAGCACGCCGCCAGAAGTGAGGCTTAGGCCCGCGGGCAACGACGAACTGGTCCAGACAAACGGCCCAATACCACCCGATTCAGTAAACGTCAGCGGGCCATAAGCACCGTTGACTGTACCTGTCGGCAACGGCGATGTCGTCGTAATGCTTGGAACGGCCATGATCTGCAACTGAAAAGTCTTCGTTGCCGTACTGCCGGACCCGTCGGCGATTTGCACCAAGAACGATGAAGTACCGGCTGTAGTTGGTGTGCCACTGAGTGTGCCGCCCGGGTTCAGGGTCAATCCAGCGGGCGGGATGGAGCTGGGAGGCAGCGACCACGTGTAAGAACCCGAGCCGCCGCTGCCGCTGAAGGTAAACGAGTAAGGTCGCGATACTTCACCCGATGTGAGAGGCGAGGTGGAGGTAATAGATAGACCGCTGTTAATCGTTAAAGCGAAGGAGCCGTTCGCTGTTCTCCCGGAGTTGTCGTGGACAGTAACAACAAAGTTGCTGGTCCCGGGGCTGGAGGGAGTGCCGGACAGTGTTCCCGTCGAAGTGCCCAGCGATAAACCGGCCGGTAACGAACCAGGAGCAAGAGACCAAGTGTATGGACTGCTACCGCCATTCGCCTGAAGGGTGAAACTGTACGGCGAACTTACGGTTCCAGCAGGCAGAGGCGAAGTACTAGCTACTGCAAGTGTTGAAACCACAGTGAGAGAGAAAAAGGCCGAGGCAGTCCCGCCAGCGGCATCTGTCAGAGTGACTGGAATTCTGCTTGTTCCGGCGCTAGTGGGGGTACCGGAAAGCACGCCGCCAGAAGTGAGACTTAGGCCTGCGGGCAACGATGAACTGGTCCAGACAAACGGCCCAATACCACCCGATTCAGTAAACGTCAGCGGGCCATAAGCACTGTTGACTGTACCCGCTGGCAACGGTGATGTCGTGGTGATACTCGGAGTAGCCACGATCTGCAATTGGAAATTCTTCGTCGCCGTACTACCGGACCCGTCGGCGATTTGCACCAAGAACGAGGAAGTACCGGCTGTTGTTGGCGTGCCACTGAGTGTGCCGCCCGAGTTCAGAGTCAGTCCAGCGGGCGGGATGGAGCCGGAAGGTAGCGACCAAGTATAGGAACCCGAACCACCGCTACCGCTGAAGGTAAACGAGTAAGGCCGCGACACTTCACCCGATGTGAGAGGGGAGGTAGAGATAATCGACAGGCCGCTGTTAATCGTTAAAGCGAAGGAGCCGTTCGCTGTCCCTCCGGAACTGTCGTGGACCGCGATGCCGAAGCTGCTGGTCCCGGGGCTGGAGGGAGTGCCGGACAGTGTTCCCGTCGCAGTGCCCAGCGATAAACCGGCTGGTAACGAACCGGAAGCAAGAGACCAGGTATACGAGCCGCTACCACTACTTGCCCGGAAAGTAAAGCTATAGGCCGAGCCTACCGTTCCAGCAGGCAGCGGCGAAGTGCTGGTAATAGCTGGTCCTGCGGCAATCGGCAATGTGAAATTCTTGATTGTCGTTCCTCCGGCGGAATCCGTCAGAAGTATGCCGAAGGAGGCGGTCTGCGGGGTGACCGGCGTTCCGCTCAAGAGGCCGCCCGAGGACAGAGCTAAGCCCTGCGGAATTACGTTTTCGGGTGCTACCGACCATGTGTACAGTCCGGAACCGCCCGTCCCCGCAAATTGAAAACTGTAGGGGGCCGACGTTTCCGCAGCGGGTAAGGGCGAGCTTGAGATAATGAGCGGGTCAGGGTTAACAACAATCTGGAAGAAGGTTGTGCTCGTTCCGCCGAGGTAGTCGTGGACCGTGACAGAGAATCCGAATGAGCCGGTACTGGTTGGAGATCCACTCAAGATTCCGCCGGAGTTAATCGACAATCCAGGTGGAACGCCCGATGAGATCCCCCAACTGTATGGAGATTGTCCTCCGGTAGCTTGAAACGAGAAGGAATACGGCGTGTTCAAGTCCGCCGAGGGCAGGGGAGAGGTGCTGGATATACTTACCGCCGGACTCGCGGTAAAGGTGAAGGTCTTTGACGTGGATTGTTGGCCGTTCACATCGGCGGCCGTAACAGTAAATGAAAAGTTCGTGAAGGCCGAGGTCGGGGTTCCCTGCAGAAGCCCCGTGTCCTGATTGAGGGATAAACCGGGCGGCCGGCTCGGAGAGCTCCAAATAATTGCGCTATCGGGTCCTCCTGAAGTGGCGAACTGAAACGAATAGGACACACCCACCTCTCCCGATGGAAGCGGTGAGGTGGAAGTAATTTGAAGACTCTGCGCGGAAACAGGGACGGTAAGGAAGAAAAACGCAAGGAGCAGCAGCGTACCGGGAAGGATTCTTTTCATATTGGATCTACTTCTCGCGGCAGGGCAAAGGTTAGTACGCCTCTCTGTGATGAATGGGAACAACGGTGAGCGACGGCTTGCCCAGGCTAGCATCGACAATCGCTAGTGGTACTCCGGAAACTTCACTTAACCGAAAAAGAAAAGGGCCATTGAGCGGCGTCAGATCTGCGATGCTGCAATGACAATTGAGCGCTGGCGAGGCGGTCTTTGCTGAAAGATCGATCACCGTTAGGGACCGGGAGCTTGGATCTGCCAGGAGCGCCCGCGTGTTGTCTCGCGAAACGCCGATCGCTTCGCCGCTGCCAATGGCCACGCTTGCGGGAACGGTTGAGAACTGCGGATCGGTCCCCGTTGCATTACGCAGCCGGGTCAGACATTGAGCCGTCAAATCGGTCAGCAACGCGTCCTTGGATTTCCGCAGAAACGCGATCGAAGCGATTTGTCCCGAGTAAGGGATCACCTGCTGAGCGTCATTCTGAAATCGATAGACGTTCCCCGGGTTGGCGGAACTGGCGGCGGCAAGTAGGGTAGCTCCGTCATCGCTGATCGCAAATAAATCGGGATCGCGATCAATCGACGTAAGGTCCAGCGATTTCAAAACAGGCGCAGATGGCAGATCCGAGATGATATCCGCGGTACGCCGGCTTGCATTCCAAAGCATCGCGCTCGTTCCCGTCGGGCTGAGGACAACACGGTCGGGATAGGCGGCTGCCTGCAAGGCTTTCTGTGAAACTGGTCCGCTACAGAACCTGATAAGCACAACGGCCCCTGAATCGGCCATGACACCGAGAGCGTATCCTTGTTCGGACGAAATTGCCGCGGCGCTTAGCGGCGAAATTGCGAAGGGCATTCCGGTGATGGCTGATCCGGGCACCCCTTGAAGCGGGAGAAGCGAGCCCGTGCTTGCATCGAAAACGGCTCCTAATGGGGGTGCCGTAAGAGCCATGGAGACCTGTGCCCTGACCACTGTCGATCCGCAGACGAACAAACAAACGGCGCCTGTCACGGCTGCCAGTCCCGCCAGAACTTCCGAACGTTTGCGACTCATAGGTTCCCTTTCGACCGCCTCATTTAGGTGCGCCTACCGTTCCCGTGCCCGGTGAAATGGACGATCCGGAACTGCCTCTGGCCGCAAATATTATCCCGACTGCCACGGCCGCCGCAACAATCCCGGCTATCGCCATGTGTTTGCCGGAAATACGGAACCCGACGTTCGAGGGTGGCGGAGTGATGTTGCTCTGATGGATACTGACCGCCGCATTCAAGCCCTGATACATCGCGGTCACATTGATCTGGAACGAGCCGGGAGAACTGTTTGGGTGAAACCCATGTGCAACCGCTACTCCGTTTGCATCGCTTGTCGCCTGAACGGACTCAACCCCATCCAGAAAAGTCCCGCCCGGTCCGTTGCCCTGAACTGAGAACAGCACAAGGGCGCCAGCAACCGGTTTATGATTGCGGTCTTCCACTTTTACGATGACTTCACGAGCGGTCCGTTCTTTAACGTTGTTGACCGCCCCATCGCCTTCGACGATCACGATGTTTAAGCCCGGAGAAGTCTGTTGATCTTGCGCCAAAACGCCCGGCACGAGTCCCGCTTGCACGGATTGGACCAGAATCAATAGGCCGCACAGCGCCTTTGCAGAACCGCTAAGAAGGTGCTTCATCAATTTAGGAAAGACTCCGAGAGGGTGACAACATCTTAGCCGCATTCCGCGCGGCATTCAAGCAGTTTGCGTTTACCTCACGGCAGATTCCGAAGCGGCTATTGACGCTCTTTTTTTACGATTTCCCGGCTTAATTGCAGTGTTCTGCGAAAACGCTCCGCCGCTTTAGCGGGAGTTTGAGATAGTACTGCTAGTTCTATTCCGCCTGCTGCGAGTTTGTTTGCGATATAGGGAGGAGGAGCTGTGGCGGGAGTTTCCGGTGGCGTGATGCTTCCACCACTGAAGAAGGCTGCCATCGCGATCAGATCGGCCGGAGACGACATATTCGACTTCTCGGCCGCATCTCTCGCCTTCCATCTCGTCTCATCCGCGGGAGAACTCAGCCAAGCCTCCGCCGCCTCAAGCGAAGCTTGCGACTTCTCGATCTGATCGGCAGGCAGGAGTTCACGGGAACAGGCGCAGCCCCACTTGACTGCGATCCGTACCGGTAGCCCGTGTGAGAGAAACCGTATCGCATCTCTGAATAGCTCGTGGGTTTCAAGAAGATCCACAAACCGGGACGGTCCCGAACTTTCGGTCACCAACGCCTGTCCCTTGTCGCTAAGATTTGCCGCTGCTGCAATGTCGGCGGTATTCAAGAAAGTGCTCCTATCGTGCTAATTGATCATGGTAATGCCGCCCTTGAGGGTAAGCATTGCCTCGCCGGAAACCTGAGTCATCGTTTCGCCGGTTATCTGGATCATCAGGCCATCCACCTTCACGCCCGACTGGCTGATTGTGATGCTATTTGCGCCAACCTTCAAAGTGATCGATTGCATAGCTTCCATGGTGATGCTGCCCAGATCGCATTTCACTGAGATATTTCCCATATCGAGGCCGGTCGTCTGATTGCCTTGGTTCAGAGTGATGGATTGATTACCCATCTTTATAGTTCTGGTCTCATTCCCCTGGTCGATGGTCATCGAGTAGTTGCCTTCTTTGATCTCGATGGCGGTGTCCTTGGTGATGGTCTCGGTATGAGTACCCTTCACCTCGATGGTTCGGTTGTTGCCGACGGTTTGTCCGTCGTCGTGCTCCACGCTGGTATTCATGTCTTTTTCCGCGTGGACATATAGCTCTTCGCTGTCTTTCTTATCCTCGAACCGAATTTCGTTGCAATTATCGGCGCCCCCGCCCTTGCTGCTGCGAGTCTTTATACCGGTCTGCGTCTGGTTATCAGGTAACGCGTAAGGCGTGGTTTGTTCGGCGTTATACACGCGCCCGGTGATTATGGGCCGGTCGGGATCGCCTTCCAGAAAATCGACAATAACCTCCTGACCGATGCGCGGAAGACTCACCCAACCCCAATTTTTTCCCGCCCAGATTTGAGATACTCGCACCCAGCAGGAACTGTTTTCGTCCTTTTGTCCCACCCTGTCCCAGTAAAACTGAACTCTTACGCGCCCGTAGCTATCGACCCAGATTTCTTCCCCGGATTTACCCACCACCAAGGCCGTCTGCACGCCCTGAACAATTGGTCTGGGCAGTAGTGTAGACGGGCGAAAGGGCGTCGAATAGGGAATTGCGTTGAACGTATTGGCAAAACTGAACGGCTCTTCCGATTTAGTTGCCGCAAAGTAGCTGATATCGGAAGTCTCGTGCGTAATCGAGACCAGCGTGTACTCGATATTGGCATCGTTGCGGAAATGATTCTTAAGTTTGAAACGGTAACCTGGCAAGAAAAGGCGGCAGCGGCCCTCGCCTGCAACCGTTGACTGGTTGACCTCTTTCTCTTCGAGCCGGATACGGCTGATCCGCTCCCCGTCTGAACGCTCCGTGTAGTCGCCGGGATAGTCGTATTCCTCGTCTTTATTGCCAACGCTCACCAGGAGGGAATTTCTGGGTGTCTCGAAATTGTAATCGTTAAGGGACACCTTACTCGTATATACCGAAGCGCAAGGCTCAAGGGCCGTTACTCCGTCTTCCTCGTCCCACGACGTCTGGTGCAGTGAGAAATAGGCGCTGGCTTGGCCCGGGCATTCCTCTATAGCCGACGGATCGTCTGCGAGGACCAGCTTGTGCCCGCTCGAGGTGTGTTGAAAGAAGTAGAAAATCCCTTCGTCCGCGAGCAGGCGTGAGATGAAATCGAAGTTCGTTTCGCGATATTGAACGCAGTACTCACGCTTTGGATAGCTCTTCTGAAGCGACAGCTTGAAATCTGTGATCTTCGAATCCTGCAACACTTTCGAAACAATGTCCGGCACTGTCATGTTCTGGAAGATTTTGCAGTCGGACGTGAGTTTTAAGAACCATAAATAAGGGACAAGGATTCCCTCATATACCGAAAGATTTTCTTGCCCGACTTCGACGTGTTTGACCTCGCGCCAGACCCCATTGATGTAGCGCGTTGCTTCATTCGTCACAATCAGCGCGATCGTCGCCGGTGTTTCAAGCAGTCCCTTTATATCGATCTGGGCGTTCTCCGACAGCATCCCAACGTGGAACTCAAACGGCGCGGAGATGGACTCGACACCCCGGTACCGGTGCAGTACCAACTCCGTATCACCGGATGCCGTGCTGATTTTCATCGGGCGATTCTGTTGAGATAACAAGGCTACTCCTTGGTTCGGACGGTCAATAGTCTAGATCAGCAAGATCGTATCACTCGGATTGCGGTTCATCTGGGCCCTGGGGTTCAGCCACGTCTGCCAGCCCAGCGTCGGCCCGTCCGCCTCCGGATCGCCCAAACGGCACGGCGGAACTTCCTCGCGCTTCAAGATCAACTGTACTTCGAACTCTATCTCATCGCCCGAAAACGTCTTAGTCAACGCCCGGAGCGGTTCGTATGCTGCGCCTGTCGGCAGAAAATCCCGATACCGCTCCTCGGTCAAGGGCCCGATGCGTATCCGGGCGCGCGATTGCTGATCCCAGATCTCATTGCCCACCACCGCGCCTAATCCGAGTTGGTAGCTTTCCGGTTCGCCTTCCTCGAATACGCAGCAATCCGCCATATCTAACTGCCGCCAGACTCCAATAAATTGTTCAATCTCGATATCCACATCGAAATAGTCGGCGAGAATCGATTCAACCGCAACCGCGGGCCGCGTCGCCATCTCGAACAAGCCGCTATAAAAAAGGAGACTCTCATCGCGGACCGGCTGACGTTTTTGCAGCGCGGAAGTTCCCAGCCCGAACAGCGCGAACGCACTTGCCGTCAGCGGATCTCCACCCCCTCGTTCGTAGCCGATCATGAATCTCGACTTCTCCCAAGCCTGGTAGAACAAGGAGGCGGCGCGATGGTTGAAGATGTCGAGAAAATCGTGAAAAGCCGTGTCGCGTGAACGCCTGCGGTCGATAACTAGCTCGGTATAGGGAACCGGGAGCACTCCCAGTGGCCCTATTAGTCCCATGAAATTTATGCTCATCGACGGCTGATCGCCGCTCTCCCAGGTAAGGGATTGAATCTGACTGGCTGGGAACGAAAGCGAGGCATGCGTGGTGAAGCGCGCAATCTCGGTCAAAGGATGCGAAAATTGCCCTACCGCCGAGCGCCCGTGTTGCAGAATTCCCAGCAGCCGCACAGCTTGGAAGAAATCGAATTTCCAGGGTTCGGTCCGGAGCCGGTGCTCGACCAGATCCTGGCTTATAGCATCGGCTTTTCGCCCGCCCTCGGGGTCCATTGCTTTAGAATTCCTTTCCGCTGCCGAGTTCGGACGACAAGCTGGCTAAAGCTATTCAGCGATGCGTACAGACCGAGGAAAACATCCAGGACCGCTGAAAACGTATAAACACCGCTACCCACGAATTGCTCCTCGTCGAGTTCCATCTCAACGCGGGTGCCGCGCGCGAAGTTAATGCCGTTCTGCGATACCACGCGCGTAAAGTGCGGGGAACTTCGCATCGCAAGAATGCCCTGAATCTGCTGCTCTGAAGCGATAGCCTCATTGAAATTGTGGAGGCGCAGAATCTCACGGAACGCCTCAACGCCCTCGCTTCCAAGCGAGAGATAGTTCAGCGAGAGTTGCGAAATAAGCCTCCACATTAACCCTTGGCGGGCGGGCGGCAAGAGCGCTTCGGTCGGCTTCACCAACGCGACGGCCTTCGCGATAGGACCACTCGAATCGAGCTGGAAATCTCCGTCGTCATTCCCAAAACTCAGCCGCGACGGCATCTCGCCGTTCGTGCACGTTAATCGCAAAGTCGCGGTGTCCTGGTCTGGAGACATCTTTCGGCCACTCAGATCGACGAAGGTGATGTATACATCGGAAGCCCCATCCGATCGCCAGCCGGAAGGGCGGCGGCTGATGTGCCAGAATGCATGGTGCGAATCACGGGTGGTTTGGTGGCGATAAGAATAGAACGGACGAAATTCCGTCGGCTCGGGAGAACTTGCCGATACGCCCGTTACATGGTCTACCGAGTGGATCGATAGATACTGCTCCCGTCTCGCATCGGGAACAATCCGGTATTCGTACTTGCTTTGTTCCAGGCGGATAGGCTCGCTAACCACCGGAAAGAGGTTCACGACCGGCGTGCAGTCCAGACGAAAGGTTTTTGCCGATATTCCGAGTTCGATCATCTGACGCCGGTCGCCGCGCTCGAATTCAGAGATGAGAAACAAAATCTCGGCATTTGATGTGATGCCAGCGGCTGCCAGCTTTTCGAAACCGGACAGATCGAGGAAACAGAACTTCTCTGGAAAGCTGAAATACTCCTGCAAAAGCCGGTATCCCACGAACGCGCGGCGCGGGTAGGGAAGTACATCCTCACCCGCCGCAAAACCAACCTGCCGCACTGAACTCTTGTCGAGAATGACCTGTTTGCGCGAGCCTGGCGTAGGATCTCTAACGATAATCTGAACGCAGTTGTTGCACAGTAACTCGATCAACGTGTGAACTAATGTTCCATCGCCTTGCAAAAAAAAGCGTAAGGTAGAAAGTTCAAGCTTGGCAAAAGAGACATCCGGAAAGCAGTCGAGGCGCAGTACCAGCGCACCGGCCACATTCGGCGTGCGGGCCGTCAAATTAAGCCGGTCGGGCATTTTCCAGGAAGCGGAAGCTACCTTCAAAGGCCATAGCGTGGTCTCGTAAGCGGTCCGGAACTGGCAGGGAACTCCGCTCACCGGACGTGAAAACAGCGGCGTGTGACGCGGCACCCGCAGCCCGGTAGTCAGCGCGCCCTGTTCCGGATCGAGATGAAACTGGACGACCGACATCGAAGGCACGGGACTCAGATACTGCGGATACAGAATCGAAAGAAGCGCTTCGACAATCTCCGGGAACTCATCGTCCAGTTTGAGGTGAATGCGCGCGGCAAGTAACGCAAACCCTTCCAACATGCGCTCGACGTGCGGATCTTCACATTTGCCTGGCTCAAGCAGCAGCCGGCCCGCTACTTTGGGATACTTCTGGGCGAACTCGCCGCCCAAATGCCGTAAAAAACTTAGTTCGCGTTCGTAGTAGAAAAGAAGCTCGTCACGCACCTTGATCTTCTTTCACCGTATACGATCCCTTTGCGATCTCGAGAACGGTATCGAACGAGATGCGCTCGGGCGCGGGATCGATCATCAGATACGCTTCGACATGAAAGACGAGAGCGGTTTTCTTTTTCGACAGACGTTCGTATGTGGTAACGCGCACGCGCATAAGGCGCGGCTCAAATGTCTGAATCGCAGTCTCCAGAGAACGAACCAGACGGGCCTCGTCTTGCGAATTGTCGAGCGTCACGCTGTTGATATCGGGTAGTCCGTAGACATACAGCGAGGTCAGCACTTCTTTGTAAGCTTCGGGAATCACCTCCGCCGTACGCGCGGAATTGAGCAGCCATTCAAGATCGCGCTTGACCCCATTCCTCAATCGCCGCAGCGACTCCGACCGCGAAAGGGGCGGGTCGATTTTCGAATCCGGTCTATGGTCGATCAGCCGGTCGAGTACGCTCAGTTGAACGCTACGCTCTACATCTCCTGGAGGCATGGCGCTCTCAGCTAAACCGTGATCTGCATTGCACGAACCGGGTCAAGACGGCAGATTGTCGCATACAGCCGGCGCTTAAGGTCTTGATCCGAATCTGCGCAACGAAGCAGCAAAGACAGTGGATAAGCGACAGCCTCGCCGTCCTCCCATTCTTCCAATCGGCGGCTTTCAATCTCTTTCGCGATCCCATCGAGAATAGGTTGCGCAACCCGCTCGCGTCCGGTCGCCATCAGCAAATGGGCGATTTGCACGCGACGCTTAAATCGCCCTCGTCCGGAGCGTTCCGTCGTCAGTTGACGGTTGAGAGTAGTCATCGCTTCGGCGGTACGTCCTTCGCGCGCTGTTTGAAGAGCTTCATCGAAGATGTCCCCTGGCTCCGCCTCTGCCAAAGTTTCGTCCTCAACTTCCGGAGGTTTAGCCGCGAGTTCGACCGGCGGTGCTTGAACCCGTATCGGCTCCGGTTCCGCGGCGGGAGGAGGAGCCGCGGCGTGTGCCGCAACTGGAGCCGCGAAATTGATCGTCACCCCAGCCAATACTTCGTTTTCGATCCAATCCCGGGTCTCCGCGTCGGCGGCGGGCAGACCATCCCGCAATGATATCTGAAGCAGAGCGGGGAGGTCCTGTATCAACCCTCGCACCCCTGTTCGAACTGCATCGGCAACGAACGCGAACCACTGGCCTTTGCCTTCCAGCGCTTTCACCGTGTAGCGTTGCAGGTCCAGCCATCCTCTCCCGCACGGAAGTTCCATGGCTTGCTCCGTCAATTCAAGCACCTTGTCCCATTGGGAAGCCGCGAAAGCATTAGCCAAATCCTTACGAGTCTGAGCGTCCGGAGGCATCAGCGCCGTTGCGTCAACCTGCGGTCCGTTGTAACGGATTTCACCCCATCGGAAGCCCCGCAATATTAGGTAAGCGGAGATATCGTACACGTCTCGCTTTCGAAGGAATTTCGCAATCGCCCCCAGCCGTTTGGGAACTTCGTCAAAGTCGCTGGGTTCAAGGGAAGAGGATCCGGACGGCGCGTAGCTTACCGGTGCGGAAACGGGAGTTGCTGCAGGCACAGGCGCTGCAGCGGGAGCGGCAACGGCAGCGGGTGAACTGACCACTGGAGCCGCCGGTTGCGGTATCCCGGAACTGGGCACAACCTGCTCGGGTGTCGGGCCGCCCTTCTTTGCGACAAAACTCTTAACTACCTGAGCGTTCTCCTCAAGTGCCAGACGAACTTTCGTGAAGCTCGGTGAGAACTCGCCAAACTTCTCGTCCAGAAACGAGATGAACTCCTCAAGCGACGCCAACGCCTCTTCGACAGCCGTCAACTGCTTTTCGCAAAATGCCTTAGGTGTTTCGTCAAGGGCCTGGTCGAACTCTTCAGCCGAGATCTTGCCCTCGTTGATGAGCTGATTACGGAGCTTGCGCTTGTCTTCGGTGGCGGCTCCGGATTCATATCCGACCGTGCGCGATTCTTTATAGCGGAACCAGCTTAAGCCGTTCGCCGTGAGCGGCAGAAGGCGTATCGGTTCGTCGAGCTTCGATCCCAGCCAGTCGAGGGGGGCCGCGCGTACTTCAAGATCGCCATCTTCGATCTCCGGATACAAGGTATCCCAGAACCGGTCGCACAGATCGCGGAGGAATGAGAAACAGCCTGGAAGGACGGCAAATCCTTCACGCCGTACGTGCGCGTCCACAAGCCAGACACTTAGTTGCAGGTCTTTGCCCCGCTTAGCGACCGCTTCACTCGCCAGCTTGATGACTTGGCCGTAATCGGCCGTCTTGACAGTAGTTTTCCAGGCGCCCTGCGGCGCTTCCATCTCCTCGCGCCGGGCTTCTTTGACTTTGTCTGTTACGGTATCGTAGCGAAGACTAACGCCACTTGGATTAGCGCCCGGAATGGGCGTGAGTAAGTCGTCGCGCAAGGGCATAACATGTTACGCCGAATCGGCTTGCTCATCGGCGGCTGAATTAAAGATCAGTTCACGAATCTCCAGAAATGGTATTGCTTCTTCCCCGTCCACAATTAAAAGCTTCTGCCCGATCGGTACATCGCCCACCCCTTCAAGGTTCAGCCATTCCGTCACATGGCCCAACCGGACTTCGTCGTTCGATTGCCGCCAGGAAAAAGGATACTGCGCTGGAAGTAGCACTTCACCGAATTCGCGGCCTCTTGCCGCCGGACCTGCCATCACGAGTCCGGTCGCCCAAAGCAAATCGCGAAGGAACCGGGGCGGCTCCATTTTCATCGAACCGATGTGCTCGAAAGGCAGCCAAACGTACTCACCCGCAATAAAGGTCTCCAATCGAGCGCCGATCCGAGGGTCTGCGTCCTCAATCGTCTCGAATGGACGTCCATTCATCGTGCCAGGACAAGCTGCGGGAGCCTCACTCGACTTCACGTACCCGTGGCTCTCGAAGAATAACTGTCTTTTTCGCTCCGCCGATAGAGCGGAACGGTAAAGAAGGGCGCCCGTTTCAGCGTCGGTGCCCGCCTGCGACAAAACGCTCAGATGCTTTCCCGCCCGGTCAAATTCCCCAGCGAAGCACAACAACTCGAACAAAAACGTTCGACGGCGCACGTCCGTGGGGTGATCGCGTACTTCCAGACCCGCTACCTGGATTGCTTCGTTTAATTTACCCGCGCGGAAAAGCTCTTGAGCATTCATCCGGTTGTTATTACGCCGACTTATTGGCTCGAATGTCCCAAACCGCCGAGACCTTCGTGCCCTCGCCGCCTTTGCCAGTCTGAGGCTCGTAAGTGATGCTGACCTTTGCGAAGGCGAACGACACCGATTCACTGGGAGTATCGTCTCCGCCTGCCGAACCGGACCACTGTATGCTTTCGACGAAAACTTCTTCGAAGTCATACTTCAGGTATTCGAGTGCCGTGCCGCCGGCCTTCCGAAGTACCACGTTCGCGTTGGTGAAATGCTGACCCTTGGCGCAATTTGTGAAAAGGTTGGGAGAGGCTGAGTCTGTCTTCTTCATGATGTTGAACGAAGAAAGAGACACCTTGCCGGCGCCGCCGCCGCCCGAGGCTGAACCGATCGTGGTCGGGTTGCTGGCTCCCCAGGAAAAGCTATAAATCTCAAACGCGTTTTTCGCCTTGTAAGTCGCGTCTGTTGTCTCGCCCTTGGCTTCAGGCGCACCGCCCGTAAGCCACATGAACGCATCGTATGCCATCGTCTAAGCTCCTTGAAGTGATAAATGGATTCCCGACCAGTCGCATCGGGTTTTTGAGGAAAAGCCCGGAATCGAGCCGGGCTCGACAGCCACCCGGCCAAAATATCGAACTAACCGCCCGCCGGTTGCGGCAGATCGGCTACCAGCCGCATGGAAACGGTAAGTTCGTCAAGTTGAAAATGCGGCTTCATAAAGGCGACGGCGCGATAAGCTCCAGGTTTACCCGGAACCTCCACGACGTCCACGCGGGCTTCCGCCAACGGGTACTTGGCCTTCATGGAAGGTGCGGCACTGGCACTGTCGATGACATACCCGGAGATCCATCGGTTCAAATAGGATTCGCATTCGCCGCGCGACATGTAGCTTCCGATCTTATCGCGCATCATCGATTTCAAATAATGTGCGAACCGGGAGGTAGCCAAAATATAGCTTAGGTTCGTGGATAGCCGCGCGTTGGCGTTCGCGGCATCGGTGTCATACAGTTTCGCCTTCTGGGAGCTTTGCACGCTGAAGAAGGCCGCGTAATCCGTGTTCTTGCAGTGAACCAGCGGAATGAAGCCCAAGTCCGCCAGTTCCTTCTCGCGCCTGTCGGTGATCGTCACTTCCGTCGGGCACTTCATGGCGACGTCGCCCTCGTCCGTCGAGAAGTTGTGAACGGTAAGGCCTTCCACCTTGCCGCCGCCTTCAACGCCGCGGATGGTTGCGCACCAGTTGTATTTGGCGAAGGAATCCGTGATACGAGCCGCCAGCGCCCAGGCTGCATTGCCCCACAGATACTTGTTGTGGTCGGTCCCGTCAACGCCTTCTTCGTAATCGAACTCCTCGACTGGCCTCGTGGCCTTTCCATACGGATCGCGCATCAGCACGTGCGGAAGAGTGAGTGCGATATAGCGTGAATCGTCACTCGCGCGGAAGCTCTTGAATTTCGCGTATTCGGTCGTGTCGAACACTTTGGCAAGGTCGCGCGGGGCGCCGAGTTCGGTAAACGTGTCCAGATTGAACATATTCGCCGACGAGGCTGCGATGAACGGCGCGTGCGATGCCGCCGCGACTTGCGACACCTTTTCGAGAAGTTCCATGTCCTCGGGACTTTTGCCAAATTCGTAGTCCCCGACAAGTGTGCCAAACGGGTGACCGCCAAAGACACCGAACTCTTCTTCGTAAACTTTTTTGAACATCGCGCTCTGATCGAACTCGGAGGCGCGCTGCAAATCGCGAAGCAGTTCTTTCTTCGAGCAGTTGAAAATTTTGATCTTCAACATCTCACTGGTTTCACTGCGGCCGATGAGGTATTTCAACCCGCGCCAGCTCGCTTCGAGCTTTTGGAACGCCGGATTGTGCATCACCTCGTTCAACTGCAGTGAGATCAGGTGATCGATCTGTCCGATGCGCGCATTAATCATCGCCTCGCTGTCCCGGGACAGCGTCATATTCCCGTCGAGGAATTGTGCGACGAAGTTTTTCACCATGTCGCGGCCGCGCTCGCGCGCTTCCGGATCGCGGGCTAGACGGCCCTGATCGACGATTTGGTCGAGGAGACTGCTCTCCTTCGTCTCCGTAACCGTTGCGCCTTGCGGCTGTGTTGTCGGTTGACTACTCATGGGCTCCTCCTTCCGGCTGACTACGCACTTCCGTCTTCAGCTTTTCAAGTTTCTCCGTATTCCTGAGCGCGTCCTGCAGCAGTTCTTCCAGCTTGTCGTTGCCTTGCAGGTTTCCGCGCAAATCGGAAAGCTTTGTCCGAAGATCAAGCAATTCCTTCAGCGGCTTCACCTGCTTCGCCACGTTCGCGGGCTCGAAATCATCCATACTGCGGAACCGCAGATTTATCCCAAGCTGCCCGGCTTCGCGATCCTCACTCAGCTTATTCTCAACGGAAAACGACAGATGAGGCTTCATCGCCGCGAGAACCGAATCGAAGTTGTCTGGATTGATCTCAACGAACTTCCGGTCTTTCAGCCGCGCTAGCGGCTCTTCCGGCACACCCGTGAAATCTCCGAACACGCCCATGACGAAGGGCAGTTCTTTCTTCTCAATAGCGCCGCCCGTTTCTACGTCGTAGGTGATGTGAACCCGCGGGGAGCGCACTCTGTCGAGTTTGTGCTGTAGACTTTCTGGCATACGTACTCCAATTAACTAAACGGTCTCCATTAACAATCCGAACTGAACACTACGGGCAGCGGCGAACGCCGTGCTCGGTAGACTAACACCAATTCTCGGCAGAGTAAAGAGGTTTAAAACAATCATCGAAATTAGTTCACGGCCGCAGCCGTCGCCGCCTCTTGCTTTCTTTCTGCCACGGGCAACGGATACTCGGGAACTTCAAGGAAACCGCCGCCCACCAAAACCTTTATCATCTTGCAAAATTCGCTTTCGCTCATCTCCGCCGCTATCACGTCCTGCGCCTTCAGTTGCTGGTAGATCTCCGCGACTGTTTGCGACCCGTTGCAAGCTCCCACAAGCACCGCCACCCAGGGCTCCGCGCGTGCGTCGTTCGAGAGGGGATACTCGCAGCGCAGCCGGAACTCTCTCGGCAGGAGTTCTCCGTCCTGCCACGCATGGGACACGATCAGGCGGAATCCTGAGGGCGGATGCGGCCGCGCGGCGAGTAACTCGCGGTCAAAACCCTCTCGAGCCGTCGAGATCTGCCAATTCCGGAACCATTCGACTGTCTCACTGCCGGCGTTTTCCGCCTTCAAACAACGCCCTGTTATTGGGTTTCCCGCTCGCTCGCGGCGCTCTAAAACAACTACTCCATAAAGAACAGTTTTTACCTTCAGCTGATCGTACAATTTTGTCCGTGGACCCAGATCGCCCAGTTTCCCTTTCGCCTCTGCAACGGCTTTAAGAATACTGTCCGGCCGCTTGTCCGAACTGTTTAGAACCAAGAATAAATCGAACTCATCCTGCGCCTCGCCCAACCACCTCCGGATGCGCTGCTCGAAAGTCTCATTCTCTCGATCGGTCGCCAGCGTAAGAGCGTAGAATAGGCCGCCCGGATTCAAAAAGCGCGGTAGGCCCTGAACGACTCCACGCAGAATTTGCTCTCCATCTTCTCCGCCGTCGCGGAACATTAGCTTTTGCTCCGAGGCGGGGATGTAAGGCGGGTGCGCGGCGATACGGTCGAAACGCAGTCCTTCCACCGCTGCGTACAGATCGCTCTGCACGGCGGTTACGTTCTCAATCCCATTCAGAAGCTTATTGAACTCCGCGAAGTGCGTGCAGCGGTCGCTCAGGTCCGCAGCCCATGCCTTCTTGGCATAACGCACCCCGGCGATCAGCGCCGCGATTCCGGTTCCAGCGCAAAGCTCGAGGAACGTCTCGCAGGGCTCGCTCGGCAATATCGAAATGAACCGGCCTGTGTTTTTCGTAATGGACGCGTACACCACGTCGTCTGGCAGGGAAGCGTCCGGCCCTTCCGCCGCCCGGAAGGCGTGGTCCGAAGCGATGAACAGACCTTCCTGCGGGTATAAAACCGCCTCGGCCTGTAGTTGCGCCTGGTTTGTGGAATCTGAGTCTTTCGAAACGGGCTTCACAATCCCCAGTTCTGCCATCACCCGCAAAGCACCCGGCGTCAGGTGCGGCGCGAGCGCTGAACTCTCGACGGGCTCTTCATCCATCAACAGCCGGATCAGCGCATCGAGCGTATCCTTGATCGCGCGGTCGCCCGCTCTACCCTCGCGAAGAGTCTTGAAATCGTAGATAGAAGGGATCTTCAGCCGGCGGCACACCGCCTGCTCTGTGTAACCAGACTCGAAGAGGAACTGCCTCAAAGTCTGAAACTGCTCGCTGGAGCCGATTTTTAGCGGAAACAAGGACCCTCGCACAATGCCGTAGCCGAACCGCTTAAGAATATCTTCACGGAGAAACTCAAATCTTTCTAAGTAGGTCTAGGTCATGTAACTTATCACATCTTGGTTTAGAGTGGGACAGGATGCGGTATGCCGTCACGCTAAGATCGGGAACAAAGCATTTGAATTTAACGCCGTTGGGAGGCGTATATGACAAGTCAGGAACTGGCGAAGTCGATTGAAGCGAAAAAGCTGAACAAACGCAGCAAGCTGCCGCTTCCCGAACCGCCCGCGATCATACCGTTTGGCGCGTTGATCCAAGACATCGAGGAAGACGGTGGGCTCGCCCGCTTCGCCTATCTGGGCGAAATGTATCAGTGCTCGCTAGACTTGCTGCATCGGGCGGTCGGAGCGGGCGGAACTGTTCCCGAGCGTGCGGCCCACGAAGCCGCTGCCGGAAGTGGACCGGCTGACACCGCACGCGCGGAGGCGCTCTTCCACTGGCGTGAAATCCCTACGAATCTGGGTGTATTGCAGCGCGCCAACGTCCCTGGCGGTTGGCTTGTCATGAGTGGGCCGTCGCGAGCGACTGCGTTTTATCCGGACCCCGATCACGCGTGGGACGGACAAACGCAGGACTAACGCGTCACTGCCACAATCCAGCGAGAGGAGTTGGCGGTTTGGTGACCGTTTGAAACCGCACCAGCCGCACCTCGTCGGTGTCCTTCAACGATGCAATACACATTACGCCACGATTTAGCATCTCCTGCGCCGCACGTTCCGTCATAACGCTTTCGGCGCAAGGTTGCGCCACCGCCTCGCGGTCTTCGTGATACACATACACGGGCAGTCCTCCAACGTTTGAGTGCTTGCCGGGCCTCATCCGCCAACCCTCTTCTTCGAAAGAATCCGCAAGCAGGCAGGCGCAGAGAATCGCCGGATTACCCCATAGCAGCCGGTCATGATCGTGCTCAGTTCCCATCTCTTCGAAGGTGATTCGTTCACACGGGTCTGTCTTCGCGCCGTAAGGCTGGCGCAGCAGGAAACGCGGAAGCGCGAGCCCTACGTGAGCGGCCGCCCCGCTCGAACGGAATTGATCCCAAGCCGCTTCCACCGGCAGCCATTCCGTGGGATCGGACAGTGCGCCTATGCTTTCGCACCCAACGAGCCGTGGCTCGGCTGCACTCAGAAAAGACGCGTTGAACTGCGCCGCAGTCGCGCCGAAAGCGGCAAGAGCCTGTAGATCCTTCTCCCCAGGTCCAAAGCTGTAAGCACCCACGAACAGCGACCAGGGACCATGCGCACGCAGCAACTCGCGAACGCCGTCAAGATTTTGGATCAGTTCGTCGCGGCTGATGTCGATTAGGCGAATGCTCAGACCGTGATCCGTATCTGTCCGCCGTACCAGAAAGTGAATCGCCCGCCACAGCGCTTCAAGTTGCTGGAAATCCGGATAGTGGAGAAGTGCCCGCATCTGCGCGGCAATAACGCCGGAAACAAGCTCGTGGCGTTCGGACTCCGCGGCGGGAACCGGCGCGGTGGTATACGGAGCGGCCTTTTCACTAATCCAGGCGCGCAGTGGATCACGCACGGTTTTCTCTTCGTGGCGGCTTTCTGTCGCCTCCATAGCGTCTTCCAGCAGGCTGTCGAAACTGAGAGCGGCCATGGGGGGCGGCGCGGCATTCGCGGTTGGTGCGCTGCGCTTGGGCGTGCCGGGCTCGGCAAGCGCCCGCCGTAGCGGCTCAAACAGCGAAACACGTTCATACAGCCAATCGGGATGAAAATCGTCAAGCTCGGCAAAACCGATGCGGCCGGCGACAGGCAAATCAAGAGAGACCCCAAAGTACCGGAACACGTCCTCGAAGTTATCCCGGTCGATCAGTACCGGTTTGCGCTTGGTAATGCCCGAACCGGAGAAGTCTCCAAAAATCGCGATGCGAAATGGATCGTCCGCTGCCGGTTTGGCCGCCCGCTCACGGCCCACACTCACGTCCAGATTGACACTGCCGAAATCGTAGTTCCTGTTCATGCCCGATTCACTCCTAGGACAGGATACATCTCGACAGCATTACATCCGAAGACTAATTGCGAGTCCGCTGAAAAGATAAAGTCTTCCGGCAAAGGCATTCGCACCAAACGAAACGGGGCAGTTCAGGTGCCGTTCGAGTTGTTCAACGGAACACGAATGATTCTCTCCGGTATCGGAATTCATGATATGAATCTGATCCTCGTTACGGCGAAGCAAAAGCAGGTGCAGCGGCAAACGTCCGAGCGCCGGACGCGACTCAATCAGGATCAATGCTTTGCCTTCAGCTAAGTCGCGCTCAATTCTGAGCGGAAACGGCTGCGGTGACCCAAGGTCGTTCAGAAGTTGAAAATCGGACTCAGGGCGCTCCCGGATCAGCCGCTGCTGAAGTGCCGCCGTTCGGTTTTGATCATGCAGAATCTGCCAAGTGACCCCACGATTGGAGAAGTGCCTCATCGCGTTCGCGATAACCAAGCCACGGCCCTCCAGAAAGCGTCCGCGCTGCAGAGCGCCGTGCAGCATTAGTTCTTGGCCGCGCGCTTCAGCGTCAAAGTTCGCCAGCCCAAACTCCGCCAACGCGATCATGACCACTGTTGCAAGATTCGATTCTTCGTGGAAATGCCGGTAAGCCGTTAGCTCGGGCAATCAGCCACCGATCAGAACAGTCGGAAGACCCAGGATTATCTTCCCGCCATGGGCCGTCGTGTCGCCAATACGCGCAGCCGGCAGATTGACAATGAGAACGGTCATCGAAGCTTTGAGAATCACGTCCGGCGGTCCGACGCACGTGGCCATATCGGTTGCACGCGCGGCTGGAATGCTGCCCACTAGCACGGTGATCGCACAAGGCGGAAGAATGGGCCCGCCTACGTGCGGAATTGGAGGTACGCCCGGTGTCACCATCGGACAAACGTGCATGTCTCCAACCCGTGCCGCAGGCATTCCCATAGCGTTAATAGTACCCGATTTAGCTGTAGACGAAACTTCCGTTGTCGCCAATGCTCACGTGCATGGCCGAAGGACTGGTCCCTTCCGCAAAAGCGGTAAGAAGGCTGCGCGAAATATCCGGCAGTAGAGTGTTCGTCAGGATATTGTCCACGTTGCGGGCTCCACTCTCTACTTCCGTACACCGCTTTGCAACTTCCTCAATCAACTCGGGGCTGTACGTCAGAGCCAGCCTATGCGTCTCCTGTAAGCGCCGTTGAATCTTGGCTAATTTCAAAACCACGATCTGCTTTAGGGCTTCGTCGCGAATCGGAAAGTATGGCGTAATCACGAGACGCCCCAGAAATGCCGGCTTGAATACCTTGTCGAGTTCCGGTTTCAAAGCTTTCACGAGACCGTCCGCGCTGGGCATGGTCTCGGGATCGGCGCAGAGCTTCGCCAAAGTCTCCGTACCGGCGTTGGATGTCAGGATGATGATGTTGTTCTTGAAGTCGATACGCCGCCCTTCACCGTCTTCCATTGCGCCTTTGTCAAACACCTGGAAGAACAGTTCGAGTACGTCCGGATGAGCCTTCTCCACTTCGTCCAAAAGCACTACGGAATAAGGTCTGCGCCGCACAGCTTCCGTCAAAACGCCGCCTTCGCCGTACCCCACGTAACCGGGAGGCGAACCCTTCAACGTGGAGACCGTATGGGCTTCCTGGAACTCCGACATGTTAATCGTGATGACGTTTTTCTCGCCGCCGTACAGCAGATCCGAAAGCGCCAGAGCCGTCTCCGTTTTTCCAACGCCGCTTGGCCCAACCAGCAGGAAAACGCCGACCGGCTTATTGGGATCGTCCAGGGCTGCGCGAGAGGTGCGGATGCGCTGGCTTATCGCCGATAACGCGTGATCCTGACCAATTACGCGCCGACCCAAATTGTCCTCCAAGTGCAAAACAGTGCTGACTTCGTCCTTCAGCATTTTGCCGACGGGAATGCCGGTCCATCCCGAGATCACTTCGCCGACAATCTGATCGTCAACGCAGACGCGCACCAGGGGACTCTCGCCTTGCAAAGTCTCCAGATCCGAATTCAGCGCGGCCAGCTCGCTACGAAGATCTGCAACCTCGGTGGATGCCGAACCATTGCCGGAAGCGTGCCGCTCTTCCAGTTTCGTCCGGAGTTCCCGAACCTGATCGACCAACTTGCGCTCCTGCTCCCAGCGCACTTTCATCTTGGCGAGACGTTCTTCGGTCGTCGTTTTGGTTTCGGCAATACGATCGAGCCGCTCTGAATGATCCGCACCCACCGCCGCTTCGCGCTCTAAGACTCGCGTCTGAACGGCCAAGTCTTCCAGCGTCCGCATGGCATCCTCAATCGCAGCCGGAAGCGAGTTCTGCCCAAGCGACAATCGCGCGCAGGCCGTATCGAGGACACTCACCGCTTTATCCGGCAACTGGCGGTCCGGCAAATAGCGGTGCGACAGCTTCACGGCGGCCGCCAGACCCGCATCGAGGATTCGCACGTTGTGATGCTTCTCAAGGGCAGGCACAACGCCGCGAAGCATCAATTCACACTGCACTTCAGCAGGCTCTTCCACTTTGACAAGTTGAAAACGGCGGGCGAGCGCGGGGTCTTTTTCAAAATACTTCTTGTACTCGGACCACGTAGTCGCTGCGATGGTCCGCAGCTCTCCACGAGCCAGCGCCGGTTTCAGCAGATTCGCCGCGTCGCCCTGACCAGCCTGTCCTCCAGCGCCAATCATTGTGTGCGCTTCGTCGATGAAAAGAATAATCGGCGTCGGCGATGACTTTACTTCGTTGATGAGTCCCTTTAACCGATTTTCGAATTCGCCTTTCACGCCTGCGCCCGCCTGCAGCAGAGCCAGATCCAGCGTATGGACCGCAACGTTCTTCAGCGAAGAGGGTACATCTCCGTTCGCCACCCGCAGTGCAAAGCCTTCGACAATCGCCGTCTTACCGACGCCCGCTTCTCCCACCAGAATCGGATTATTTTGGCGCCGCCGCGTGAGAATATCCACCACTTGGCGAATTTCGAAATCACGCGCGAGAACCGGATCGATCTTGCCTTTGCGGGCGTTCTCCGTCAGGTTGACGGTAAACTGATCAAGGCCCGGAGTCTTACCGCCCGAGCCCGGGCGCGCTGCTTCCGCCGAGCCCGCACCTGCACCTTGGCCGCCTTGTTGCTCTTCGTCCGACTTGGCGACGATAGACGCAAACTCCTTTTTGAGAGCCTCAGGCTCAATCTTCGAAAATTCTTTACTCACATCACGAATGAGCCGCGCCAGTTCTTCAACGCTTACCAGCGCGACGATCGCGTGGCCGGAACGCACCGAAGCGGCGTTAAGCTCAAGCGAACCGAACGTCCAAGCCTCCCGGAACATCTGAACCAACGTTGGGCTAAACGCAGGCGTTCGCGCATTACCTGTTTTGAGCCGGTCCAGACTGCGCGTAAGCTCAGCGGCAAGCCGGGACTTGTCCACCCCGAAATGCTGAGCTATGGCCGCGAAGTCGGAACCTGTGCCGTCGAGTAGCTTCATCAGGAAATGCTCGATTTCCACGTCATAATGAGTGCGGGCGAGACACAAACCGGCTGCTCCTTCAAGAGCGCCGCGAGTTGTGTCATTCAATTTAGCAATTAGTGCACGTAAGTTAACCGCCATGTTTCACCGCCTGTTAGCCTCCAACAATATCAGCAGTCTATTATCATCAAAGTCCCTCGGCGAATTTGTAACTCGCAACAGCCGTTGGCTAGAATAGTTATCCGTCGCGCCGAAAAAATTCGTTCTCTATGGCTCAAGCAGGTACTTCGAACGTGGTTGCCAGCGGAAACCTGGCATTGGCTTACCAGGAAACCCTCACCTCCATCGTGCGGTTGCGTTCCGCTCGTCAGACCGTTTCCGATGCGCAGTACTTCCGCGAACAATTCGTTGAAGCGCTGAAAGTCTCTCAAGAAGAGGCCCGGTCCCGGGGCTATTCCGATGAAGAGATTCGCGAAGCCCGTTTTGCAGTCGTCGCATTTCTCGACGAGACGGTCTTGAACTTGCGCAGCGCGGCGTTTGCCGATTGGGTCCGCAAGCCGCTTCAGGAAGAACTGTTCGGAGTGCACGTCGGCGGCGAGGTATTCTTCCAGAATCTCGAACGGCTGACGCGCGAACCGGACTCGCAACATCTCGCCGATGTTCTGGAAGTTTACTTGTTGTGCCTGACGCTCGGCTACGCGGGCAAATACAGCATCTCCGGGCGCGGAGAGGTGATGGGACTCAAGCAATCGCTCATCTCGCGCATCCGCCGAATTCGAGGGCCTGAAAGCGAGATCTCGCCCTCCTGGCGTCCTGTGGCTATCACGAATTTTTCCACCGGACGAGATCCATGGCTTCGGCCATTGCTGTACGCTGCGATCTCCTGTCTCGTGCTCGCGCTTATACTCTTCGCCAGCTATAAATTTTCGCTGCAGTCGGCCGCAAGTTCCGTCTCAGCCGCTGAAACAACGGGAGCCAACCGATGAAAATGCCCGTTTCCGTCGGTATCGGCGTCGCCATTTTCCTTGTTTTGTCTTGGCTGATCCCACCGTTTTTGGGATTGGCTCCGGGCAAAACCTTGGCACTGCAAATAATCCTTACCATCACCGGCCTGATCATTGGCGCGGCCGTTCTGTGGTACGGGAAACGTAAACAGCCCGATACCGGAGCGTCCGCGCCAGGCGCTGCGGGTTCGAACGAGCAAACAGGCATTGAGGCCGTTCTGCGTGACGCTCAAGCGAAGCTTGCTTCTTCGGCGCTTGGCCGGGATGCGCGATTCAGCAAGATGCCGGTTATCTTCGTAACCGGGCCGGGCGGGGCCGCCAAAACCACCGTGGTTCTGCAGTCCGGGCTCGAACCGGAACTTTTGGCCGGTCAGGCGAATCAGGATGGCGCGGTTGTTTCGACCGCCATCGGCAATGCATGGCTAACTCGCCAGACGGCTCTCATTGAAGTTGGACCCGGAATCCAGGACGACCCGAAAACTTGGACTGCGCTTTCAAAGCGCGTTCAGCCCGGCAAGTTCGAATCGGCGATTGGGAAAGCGAAGAGTTCACCACGAGCCGTTGTGGTCTGCTACGAATGCGAAAACCTGCTAAAACCCGGGGCTAGTGAGGCCGTTGGTGAAGCGGCGCAGGCAATCCGCACGCAACTGTACAACCTGTCTGCAACACTCGGCGCGAATCTGCCGGTCTATGTTCTCTTCACAAAATTAGATCGGGTGGCGTTCTTCTTCGACTTCGTCCGTAATTTCGACGCTCATGAAGCCACTCAGATTCTTGGCACGACGCTGATTCCGGAGAATCGTGGCACCGGCGTTTACGGCGAGCGTGAAACAGCGCGCCTCGGCGCCGCCTTCCAGGAACTCGCGAACTCACTGAGCGGCAGACGAACCGAGTTGCTGACCCGCGAGTCCGATCCTGAAGCGACGCTGGCGGCTTATGAATTTCCAAGAGAGTTCCGCAAATTGCGCGGCCCCCTTGTTAAGTTTCTGCTGGAACTCTGCCGCCCCAGTCAGTTGAACGTGGGCCCATTCTTGCGAGGTTTCTACTTCTCCGGAGTTCGTCCGGTTGTTGTCGAAGAAGAAACCGCCGCACAGGCTAGTAGTCCCGCACCATCCAGCAAACGCGATTTGGCAAACCCGGATGCAACCGGAATTTTCAGCTACCAGCGCCCATCCGCTCAATCGCCATCCCCAACCCCGGTCTCAAGAACCAGTAAGCGCCGCGTTCCTCAGTGGGTGTTTCTGCCGCGCTTTTTCAACGAAGTTATCCTGGCCGATCGAAGTGGTCTGGCCGCCAGCGCCGGCAACACGAAAACGAACTTTCTGCGGCGTCTCTTGCTCACACTGGCGATTTGCCTGTGCGTGCTCTTTGGCATCGTCACTCTCGTTTCCTTCGTCAAAAATCGAGCGCTGGTTTCGAACGTTCGTCAAGCTGCAAACGCCGTAGCCTCCGACAACGCGGGAGCCAACACGGTCTCAATCGACTCGTTAACGAAGCTCGACACCTTGCGTCAGGCACTGGTGCAACTGACCGAATACGAGCGCACTCACCCGCCACTAAGCATGAGATGGGGCCTCTATACCGGTTCAACAATTCTCCCCGATACAAGACAGCTTTACTTCGATCATTTCAAGGCGTTGCTCTTTGGCAACTTGCAGTCTGGCCTGCTGACATCGATGCGAAGTTGGCCCGCCGCGCCTCCGTCCAACGCCGATTACGGCTACGCATACAACACGCTCAAGGCTTACCTCGAAACAACTTCCAACCACGACAAAGCGACCGCTCAGTTCCTCCCGCCTTTGCTGCAGGAGCGCTGGGTGGGGGATCAAACGGTGGAACCGGCCAAGGCCGCCCTGGCACGCCGGCAGTTCGATTTCTACACAGCCGAGCTCATCCGTGAGAATCCGTATTCGTCGAATAACGATCCGCAGGTGGTTCAGAAGGCGCGAACATACCTCGCCCAATTTGCCGGGGTCGCCCGTGTTTATCAGGCCATGTTGACGGAAGCCAATCAGAATACGAAACCGGTTGTCTTCAACCAGAAATTTCCGGGCTCTTCCGAAGTCGTCATCAACACGCGTGAAGTTGCGGGAGCGTTTACCAAACCCGGCTTCACGTTCATGGAGAACGCTATTAAGAATCCCGCCAAATATGTTAGCGGCGAAAAATGGGTTCTCGGCGATCAATCTTCCGCCGTAGGCAACACGCCCAACCTCGCCCAACAGATTCGCGGGTCCTATTACACGGATTACATCAACGCATGGCGCGATTACCTAAGGAAAAGCGTTGTTGTCCGCTACGCCAGCCTCGCCGCCGCGGCCAAGAAACTGACCCTGACCTCCAGTCCTCAATCGCCATTGCTTGCACTCTTCTGGCTTGCCAGTCAGAACACGGATGTAGCCGCGCCACCGATACAGCAGGCGTTCAAGCCGCTGCATTCACTAATGCCTCCCGCGAGTGTGGACCAGTATGTTGGGCCATCCAACACCAACTACATGAATAGCCTGACCGCCTTGCAAAGCGTTCTCGATCAGGCTTCAAAAGCCCCGCCGGAGCAAAGCCAGAGCGTCGCCGACCAGACTACAACTGCCGCAAACGCCGCTCTGCTCGTCACCCGGCAAACGGCATTGACACTCGGTTTAGATCCCGACGCGCACATCGAGGCTGTCATCCAGAAACTGATGGAGGCACCGATCACCTACGTCGATGCGGTGAAACCAAATGGCCCGCCTCCTGGGCCTTTGAACGCCGGCGGAGCGGACTTCTGCTCGAAATACCGCCTTCTCACGGCAAAGTACCCCTTTGACCCGAACTCCAAGACACAGGCGACCCTCGATGAGATCAATACAATTTTTCGCTCGCAACAGGGAACATTCTGGCAGTTCTACGACCAGAAGCTGAGCAAGTTGCTCTCAAAACAGGGAAGCTCCTACGCCCCGGTGGCGGGTGAAAAACCCGAGTTGACCGGCCGCTTTCTAAATTTCTTCAACAACGCCGCAAAATTCTCGAACGCCCTTTATTCGAACGGCACTTCGCAAGATCCCAAGCTCGCCTTCGCTTTGCAGCCGGCGTTCTCAACCGACCTTCAGAATGTGGCTCTGACGGTGGATGGCCAAAGCGCCAATTTCCAGCCCAACTCACCGGCCCAGCACTTCACCTGGCCGGGAAGCGGCAGCGGAGTCCGAGCCACCGCAAAGAGCGGCGGCAAGGATTACGACTACCCGAATTACGACGGACTCTGGGGAGTTTTCGAATTCTTCGGCGATGCGGACAAGCCAGTTCCCAGTCCCGAATGGATGTTAAAAAGCGGCCGCAGCGACAGGCCGGTGACGTCCGCTCTTACCAACCAGCCGATCATTCTTCACTTCAACGTCGATATGCTGGGCGGCCCGGCTGTATTCCAAAAAGGCTACTTCCGAGAACTAGCCTGCGTTTCGGAAGTAGCCAAGTGACGATGAAAAGAAACTAACCGAAGAAGTCTTTGACCTTTTCGAAAACGCTCTTCTCGTGAGGAGCATTGTCGGTCGGCAATACCTGCCGGAGTTCCTCAAACAGCTTGCGCTGCTCACGCGTAAGCTTCTTGGGCACTTGTACATCGACGTGAACATACAAATCACCGCGCGCGCGGCTGTTCACGTGCGGCACGCCGAGACTGCGCATTTTAAACTGTGCGCCGGGCTGTGTACCCTCCGGTAAACGGACAGTCTGCGGTCCGTCGAAGGTTTCTATCTCGATGTCCGCGCCCAATCCGGCTTGTGCGACATTGACCGGCAGTGAGCAATGAAGATCGTTCTCGCGTCTTTCGAAAACCGGATGCTCGGCTACGTTGATGACCACATAAAGGTCGCCGGGGTGGCTGCCCGCGGGCCCAGGATTTCCTTCGCCTTGGATACGCAAGCGGGTACCGTTGTCCACGCCTGCCGGAATGTTGATTTTGAGCTTCTTCTCGACCTTGTGAAAGCCCTCGCCACGGCATTGCGAACATGCCTGTCGAATCACCTTGCCGCGCCCGTTACAAGTTGGACACGTTTTGCGGATCGACAGAAAACTCTGCTGATACACCACCTCGCCGCGGCCATTACAGACCGCGCAAGTGATGAGTCCGCCGTTCGGCTCCGCGCCAGATCCCTGGCATTTAGTACAGGCCTCCATACGAGGGATCTGCACGTCAGCCGACAAGCCGCGCATCACGTCTTCAAAACTGATTTCGAGATCGTAGCGGAGATCTTCGCCGCGCTGAACCCGGCTCCTGCCGCCGCCACGCCGTCCCCCAAAGATATCCCCGAACAGGTCTCCAAAAAGATCCCCAAAATCGGTGAAGTTTCCTTCTTCAAACGGGTTCCCGCCCGCGCCATTGTTCACGCCCTGATGGCCGAACCGGTCGTAGGAAGCCCGCTTCTGGGAATCGCTCAAGACCGCGTACGCTTCGGCGGCTTCTTTGAACTTTTCCTCGGCTTCGTGATTTCCGGGATTCCGGTCGGGGTGATACTGCAGCGCGAGCTTGCGATACGCGCCCTTCAATGTCTGTTCGTCGCAGCCGCGCGAGACGCTCAGAATCTCGTAATAATCTCGTTTGGCAACACTCATCGTATGTTCAAGATAGTTAAGACAATATTCACTGATTGACGGCGACTTTCACCATCGCGGGCCGAAGTAAACGGCCTTTAAAGGTGTAACCGCGCTGATACTCTTCCAAGATAGTCTGGTCCGGGTAGTCTTTTGTATCAACCATTTCGACCGCATGGTGAATATGAGGGTTAAAAATCGGAGATTCCGCTGTGACCGGCTCCAGCCCGGCCTTTTTCAGAGACTCAAAGAGCCGCCCGTAGATCAATTCCATGCCGCGCGAGTATTCCTTATCGGCGCTTTCCACCTTCAAAGCGCGTTCGAAATCGTCCAGAACGGGCACGAGCGCCTTGACCGCGTCCATGCTGGCGAACTCAAACACTTCGCTCCGTTCGCGCTCCGAACGCCGGCGATAATTATCGAACTCGGCCTGTCGCCGTTGCAAGAGATCCTGCAACTCGGCTTTTTCTTTGGCCAAGCGGTCGCGTTCGGCGGCCAATTCCGCCACAAGAGCGGAAGAACTATAAGAATCAGGCGTTTCCGACGGGCGCTCGCCCTGCGGCAGAACATCTTCCGTCCCGGTTGCATTTGTGGTTTCTACAGGTTCCATGGGTGACACTTCGGGTTGCTGAATCGTAACCCTCGAAATTTCAGCGTAACAGAGGAAGGGCTTCCTATCCAGATTATCGCAGATTTAGGCGACCTCAAGAACGATGTCCCGCTTCACACATGGCGTGCTCCCCGGCGATGTAGCGCTTTAGGGATATGGTCGCCGGGGGGCTTATGAACGCTTAAGTATTCTACTCGTTGGCGATATGGAACGTGTACATCTTGCCTATCGAGGTAGATGACCGCGAGCCCTCGGCACCTGGAGGCATGAGCCCGTATTCCCCATCCTTCAGTGATGGAGCTAACGTAATAAGGTACGTGCGACTTGCCACTCTCTTATGTTCGAAGTCCAAAGCGTCGCGATCCGAGCCCCCTGACTGATGGATAATTCCGCCCGTGGCGGCTCGAAATTCGCGGGAGTTAGAGTGGTTACGCAGACGCAGAAGTTGATATTCCGCTATGGCCGTGCCTTCGGGAACCACAACAAGTACCTGACCCGCCGATACCATCCGATATTCGGACGTCCCGCCTTTAATGTGACCATTCAAATCACCCTTAACTATCCCGTACGAAAAGGCGGACTTGGCTACACCGCCGGTTTTCCAGGTCACTATTTCCGGCTCCGCGTCGGTCCAGTCACCTACTGGAGTCTGGAAGTACACACCTGAGTCGGTCGGAAAGGCTTTCGCAGGTACCGCTTCTTGCGCGGTCATTGCCACTGCACTGAGCGCCAGCGCGCACGCAAAGCGGCTCACAATGCTATTCGTTTTCAATTTTTTCGTTTCCTTTTTGATTCCGCCTAAATCGACGGATCGAACTTTAAATTTGTCCTCACGCTGCCTTAGCGTTATGGGCAGTGACTTAGTACCCGATTCGCCACATAAGTCTCATCGGCCCAGCCCCCACGATCCTTTAACTAAACCAACGGCTATGCATCGGTTTCATTCCCAGCGTCCACGAAATTGAGAAGCTCTCAAAAGCTGGGAAGAAGAATGACGTCCCCTGTGTCCGAGAAATCCGCCACGCAACGCGGAACTGGGAGAAAAGTGTCCCGTAGGTTGCGCTGGGCGTTTCGCGAGCAATCGCGTCATAGTAGGAAGGGGATTGCCATGACCAAGCACTTGTTTACGCTCACCCTGGGCGCAATACTTCTTTTTTCGCCTCTCGTCCGCGGTTACGGGCAAGATGTTAACTCCTTGATAGGGGAAGGGAATGAGGCCCTTTCGCAAAACGAGCTTCATGAAGCGGCGGAAGCGTTCCAAAAAGCCATCGACATAAATCCCTCCTCCGTCAGAGCGCACGAGGGGCTGGGCGTCGCCTTGTCCAGAGCGATCGTCGCCGGGAATGTCCGGCCTTCCTCTGGCTCCGATGTGATAGAACGCGCGGAGAGCAATCTAAATCAAGCCATCGATCTATCTCCGTCCTCAGCTAAACCTCTCGCCGAACTGGCCGATCTCGAAGCCTTTCTTGCAGCGGCCGCCGTAGACCCCGATGAAAAATCCGACCGGTATAAGCAGGCCCAGGACCTGCTGAAGCGGGTGGTAGCGCTGGATCCGGGCAAGGCAGACGTTTATCTACGGCTGGCAAACCTGGAGCGAGACCAGTTTGGGCCCCCCATTCAGCAAGCCGCGGCACACTTCAGTACTAACAAGGGCCCGCTTCCCGACGCCGATCTTCGCCACAAACTTCAACAGCAATACGCGAGTTTAATCGACGACGCCCTCGCAAACGCTCAGAAGGCGTCAGAGCTGAACGGTAACTCTCCTCGGCCTCTGCTTCTTATGTCGCGGCTATTTCGCGAGCGTGCGGTTATCCGCGAAACGCCGGAGCAATACTCGGCGGATATGCATTCCGCTGACGATTGGCAAATTCAGTTTCAAGCGGTTGGTGGTCATCTTGACCGGAGCGATAAGTGATTGCCGCAAAGCTTGATTAGCCGGAGGTCGGCCATTAAATCCGCGTTGGCCGTAGCCGCTCTGGGCGCTTCCGCCCAAGCCGAAACGCTACACGTCGGGGGAGCCACTCTCAATGTCTCGCTCGGTTCCGGCGCTTGTGATCTTCCCGCTTCCGCGATCCTCGACTGGATCTCGACCGCTGCCAATGCCCTCACCGCCTATCTCGGCAAGTTTCCCGTCCCCAGCGCGCGGATCGAAATCACCATCGCGCCCGATCGTCACGGTGTACGACACGGCAAAAGCTTTGGCGACCGCGGGGTCTTGACAACCGTAACCATCGGTCAGCACATCACCGTATCCGAGTTGCACGACGACTGGGTTTTAACACACGAAATGGTTCACTGGGCCTTTCCCTCCGTTGCCCGGCGACATCATTGGATCGAAGAAGGAAGCGCCACGTACATCGAGCCGATCGCCCGCGGACTGGTTCATAACTTGACTCCGGAACGCATTTGGGGCGACATGCTGCGCGACATGCATCAAGGCGTCCCACGGCCAGATGAACAAGGCCTCGACAACACCGGCTCCTGGGCCAGCACATATTGGGGAGGAGCGCTCTTCTGTCTCTTAGCGGACGTGCAAATCCGCAAGCAAACTCAAAACAAGAAAGGACTGCAAGACGCCTTTCGAGCCATCAACCAGGCGGGCGGAGACATCAGGGTAGAGTGGCCTCTGCAAAAAGTTTTCGAAATCGGAGATCACGCGACAGACGGTTCCACTCTGCAGGACTTATACCAGCAAATGGGTCTTCACTACAAACAGGTCGATCTGCCCGCACTATGGCAGCAATTAGGAGTCGGTTCCAACTCCGGTGGTATTAGCTTTGACGATTCCGCTCCGCTCGCTGCGGTGCGCCGCAGGATCTCCGATTAACCTAATTCAGCCACTTGCTGAACTGCGAAAAAAATCGAAAGGCCGCTCCCTCACGGTCACGGTTCTGTTGTGCTGGTCCAAACTTCGGCGTCAGCTGCATACTTTTCCTGGCCGCTTGCCTCCAGACAATCGAACGCCGCAGCAGCGGTCCAACTCCCGACCGGAACGTCGGTAATCGCCGAGTGCAACGGATGTCCCAGCCACACTCCATGCAGCGCATTCTTGATCGTCCAGCCCGGTTCGCCCGCAGCCTCGTAGGCGTCCTTTACCAACGCGTGGCCTTTCTCCTGAATCGGAGTCATTCGGATGTTAGCATCGGCTTCAGTGACAGAGAGCGAAATCTATTCCGTCGTCGGGGAGGAGGGCTTTCAGAGCCTCATCGCCGCATTCTACCGGCAAGTGCCGCAGGATGAAGTACTAGCGCCCATGTATCCGGCCGGCGATTTCGCCGGGGCCGAACAACGTCTCCGGGATTTCTTGATTTTCCGTTTTGGCGGTCCACAGCGTTACATAGAAGACCGCGGCCATCCCCGTCTGCGTATGCGCCACGCCCCGTTTCCCGTCGATCAATCCGCGCGCGAGCATTGGCTGCGAATGATGGGTAAAGCTCTGGCCGAAACCGAGATGCCCGGCGAGGCCAAAGAAATCCTTTGGGCGTACTTCGATACGACAGCCGCAGCCATGATGAACCGCGGATAGCCGTGAAGTTATCCATAGTCGATCAGTCGCCCGTCTCCGAGGGTTCCACGCCAGCCGACGCTCTCCGAAACAGCATCGAACTCGGGCGCCTGGCGGACCGTCTCGGTTACGAGCGCTACTGGATTGCGGAGCACCACGGCATGGACACTCTCGCCTCGCCCGCGCCCGAGATACTGATCGCCCGCATCGCCGCTGAAACCTCTCGTATTCGTGTCGGCTCCGGCGCGGTGCTTCTCCCGCACTACAGTCCGTTGAAGGTCGCGGAAGTCTTCCGCATGTTGCACGCGCTCTATCCCGATCGCATCGATTTGGGCGTCGGACGCGCGCCGGGCGGTACCGCTCTCGAAGCCCGTGCGCTTCGTAAGGGCCTTTCCGCCGACGTAGATACCTTTCCGGACGATCTGCTCGAACTGCTGGCCTACCTCGAAAACGGCTTTCCGCCCGGTCATCCGTTTGGAAAGATCAAGGTCGCACCCCAGATGCCCGGAGGCCCCGAAGTGTGGCTGCTCGGTTCCAGTCCCTGGAGCGCTACCGCCGCCGCGCAACTTGGATCGCCTTACGCTTTCGCGCACTTCATCGACCCGCAATATACCCGGCAGGCGATCGAACGGTATCGTTCTGAATTTCATTCTTCGGAGCGGCTGAAGAACCCGCGAGTGATCCTGGCGTTAGGCGCGCTCTGCGCCGAAACCGAAGAGGAAGCCCGTCATCTTGCAGCAAGCGCGAGGGCATTGCTAAGGAGATTCCGCACTTTCCCGAGAGCGGGCGGACTTGTCCCAACAGCGGAGCAGGCGATTGAGGAACTCTCTACAGGCCTCGATCCCAGTGTCTTTGAATCGGGTGAGTGGCCACGGTACGCGGTTGGTACTGCGGCACGTCTGCGTGAGAAACTTTCAAACATTGCCGATGAACTCAAGGTGGACGAGATGATGATCGTTACGATAGTTCACAGCCACAACGCCCGGCTGCGTTCTTACGAACTTCTGGCGAAGGCGTTCATATAAGTTATTTGGACCAAATTGCGAAACGAAGCCATTCGAGTTTCGTTTAGGCGTGCACGTGGTGGTCGAGATCGGCGGCGAGGAGATCTTTTAGTTCGTAGTCGTCGAACGCAACGTCGCCGTATTTGACGGACTCGGCCCAATGGGCTTCGGCTGCGGCGGAGTATTTGCGGGGTTGTGGAACGAAGCCAGAATCGGCTGCGGTGGTTTCCTGGGCGGGGGCGTTTTCGGAAACATG
>JALYVD010000140.1 GCA_030853405.1 Acidobacteriota bacterium
AATGTGGGATACGCGGCGCAATCCTTACAAAGAAGCCAAACTCGCGATAATTGAGGAAGGCGCCTGGGCGATATCTTAGTCGTAAATGGCAATCCGACGAGGTCATCAATGTGCTGAAGAAGTGTGAGGTAACCTCGTTCTGATCATCGAGGATGGGAAGGCCCCTAAAACCTGCTTTCGTGGACATCGAATCCAACAATTTCCGGTCAAGCGACGCGCACACTGAGCATTGATATCGATCCGCCGTCCACACCTTCGACCGGAAAGCTGATCAGTTCGCCGTGTTGTCTGGTCGCGAGCACGTATAGCAGTGGCAGGTAGTGATCCGGCGTGGGAATACAGAGCATTGCCTCAGCTCCCAGCCTCTCGTAGCTGATCAGAGGTTTGTATTCTTCCGCCAACATCATTTGCTTCGCTTCACTCTCAAAGCGAACGGCCCAGTCATACGGATCAGCCATGTGCCGCCCCCATGCGTACGCATGAAGATTGTGCACAAGATTTCCGCTACCTACGATCAGAATGCCTTCATCGCGCAACGGCGCTAGCTTCCTGCCGATCTCGAAGTGAAATTCAGCGGGCCGCGTTTCGTCGATGCTCAACTGCACCACCGGGATATCCGCAGCCGGGTACACATGGCGCAATACTGACCACGTGCCATGGTCGAGTCCCCAGGAATTATCGAGGGCAACGGCCACAGGCGCAAGCATTTGCTGCACGCGGCGGGCGAGATCCGGATCGCCGGGCGCTGGATATTGCACGCTGTACAGCTCTCTCGGGAAGCCGCCGAAGTCGTGGATAGTCCTTGGGGCGGTACTGACGGTGACACCTGTTTCAGGCACGAACCAGTGGGCAGAAATTGAGAGAATGGCCTTCGGCTTTGTCGTCCGCTGTCCGATGCGTTGCCACGCTTGCGTGTAGCTGTTCTCCAAAAGCGCATTCATAGGGTTGCCGTGTCCGAAGAAGATCGCAGGCATTATTCCCGGCATTCCGCGTGTACCTCGCTATGATCGAATAATCAGTCCGATCTTTCCGTCGATCCCACCTTGCTCTGACAGCTTTTGTGCCTCTCGCGCTTCGCTGAGCTTGAACTTTCTGGCAACCGAAATCGTCAGCGTCCCCGTGCGGAGGGCCTCCCCCAACTTCTCCAGCCGTGCCGCATCGGGCCGCGCCATGAATGCTGCCACATCAACGGTATCGGCGATCCCATAAACTTTATTGTCCGTCTGATCGCTTCGCGTTCGTTTCCGGGTCCGATTGTTTGGGTGAGCACGCGATCGGAAGGTGCCAGCCCCGTTGCATGGCCATAAACCGGAGTCCGAAGCAGAGGACCGCGCCGAGTCCAGCCGCCCCGGACGGCGAGAGATGCAGCATCCTTCCAATTACCACTACAGCCGCGCCAACCAGTGCCGCCACCGCGTAAAGCTCGGTGCGCAACACGGTAGGAATTTCCTTTACGAGCACATCGCGCACCATGCCGCCGCCGATTCCGGTTAGCATTCCGAGCAGGGTCGCCGCAACCGGACCGGCGTGAAAGGCCAGCGCCTTCCCCGCTCCGGAAACCGCAAAGAGCGCCAGTCCGGCGGCGTCGAACACCAGCACGGGGCTGCTCAGCCGGTTGATGATTCGATACCAATAGAACGTAATCAGGCCGGCAAAAATTGAGACGGCGACATATCGCCAGTCGCTGATAGCCGCTGGGGAACCGCACCGATCATCACATCGCGAGCGATCCCACCCGAGTTGCCCGCCGCGAAAGACAGAACCAGAACCCCGAAGAGGTCGAGCCTGTGCTTGACCCCTGCCGTCGCGCCGCTGAGCGCGAATACGAACGTACCGCCAAGGTCGAAGGCAACCAGCAGCGTATCTACCAGGATGTGCCCGTTGACGGCCATCTGACCTTATGCCGATAACCAGGCCTGGGCGGCAACCACCAGCATCTCCACGCCCGTCTCCAAAGTTGGGTGGATCACCGGTGCGAAGCGCGGGTTGTGATTGGTCGGGATCTCGCCCATCCTCCCTTCCTTTTTGGCTTTCGCGTACATGTCGGAATCGATGCCGCCTACGAACCAGAACACGGATGGAGCGCCCCATTCGGATCCGAACGATCCGAAGTCCTCGCTCGCCGTCGTCGGGTTGGCTTCCTGCACACGGTCAGCGGAAAAGTTCAGGCGAAACGCGTCGCCCACTCGCTTGGTCGCCTCCGGGTCATTCGTGACAAGCGAATAGCGGTCCAGCGCCGTGATCTCCGGTTTCTTTGGCGCGCCCGAGGCGGCGGCTTCGGCGTTGACAATTCGCTCGATCGCACTGAGCACGCGTTTACGGACGCCCTCGTCAAAGGTGCGCACGTTCAACTTGATAATCGCCTCATCAGGGATGACGTTTTCCTTCGTGCCGGCCTGCAGCACACCGATGGTGACAACGGCTGCTTCATTCGCCGCCACCTCCCGGGAAACGATGGTTTGCAGCCGCATCACCGTTGCCGCGGCCATCACGACCGGATCGATGCTGGCCTCCGGCATTGAGCCGTGAGCGCCGCGTCCGAATAATCGAATCTGCAGACTGTCAGCGGCGGACGTTGTCGCTCCGGCACGGCCGGCGATAACACCGGCAGGCAAGCTCATCACATGCTGACCGAGCACGACGTCGGGCTTGGGGAAGCGCCGAAAAAGCCCGTCATCGATCATTGCCTGTGCGCCCGCCGCCGTCTCTTCTGCGGGTTGAAAGACGGGCATCAGCGTCCCTTTCCATGCATTACGAGACTTCGCAGATAACGTGGCCGCGCCTATCAGCCAGGTCACATGCATGTCGTGACCGCAAGCGTGCATCACTGGCACGCTCTTCCCGGTGCTGTCAGTGGCTGTCACGTTGCTGGCATACGGCAGACCTGTGGCTTCCTGAACCGGAAGCGCGTCCATGTCAGCGCGCAGCATGACTTTCGGCCCCTCACCGTTGCGCAGCAGACCGACAACGCCAGTCCTTCCCACCCCGGTGGTCACTTCATACCCGGCAGCACGAAGGCGGTCCGCCGCGATGGCAGCTGTCCTTGCTTCTTGCATGGACAGTTCGGGATGAGCATGGATATCTTTGTAGACAGATTCTAAGTCGGGAAGTAAATCGCCCAAATTTGCAAGTACCGTGGCGGAAGCTTTCGATATTGCGTCGCTCATTTGTACAATGCCTCCGGTCGGGTGAACTAGCAGTGTTTTGCGCCCACGGCGCTCGCACAATCGAGTATAATTCCAGGGCGGCGAAACAGACCTGCAGGAAAGAGATGCGGCATGAGCAAAACCAGATACAGTGGACTTGGTGCAAGCGGAGCCACAGTAATTGTAATTGCAGCCCTGGTAACGTTCCAGGTGGCGTGTTCAACTGCGGCCCGTCCTCCATCGGCGGTCGCCATCGCACCTGGAAAAATGGCCGTCATCGGCACGGTCGATGATCGTTTTCAGTCGTACAACATCGAAATGGTGGAAGTCACCGGCGGCAGATTTTGGAAGCCATACAAGGACGTAGACGCTCTTCTCAAGACGCAGGCATCTGCTAAGGGGTCCGCGTCGAATCAGCCCGCCGGCATGAGTCCGGATCTGTATCAATATCGGCCGCCCATCGATCTGAGCAAGGCCCGTTTGCGTACGCTCGCCGCAGCTCTTGGTCCTGCTTACGTGCGCGTCAGCGGGACCTGGGCGAACACCTCCTATTTTCAGAATTCCGATAGGCCCGCGCCAAAGACCCCGCCTAAAGGCTTTAACGGGGTGTTGACCCGTCAGCAATGGAAGGGTGTTGTCGAATTTGCTCGCGCGGTGAATGCGAAGATCGTCACATCCTTCGCCACGAGTCCGGGAACTCGCAATAGCGCGGGCGTTTGGACTCCAGATCAGGCGCGCCAGTTTCTTGCCTACACTAAATCCATCGGCGGAAGCATCGCTGCAGCCGAGTTCATGAACGAGCCCACCTTTGCCGCGATGGGCGGCGCACCGAAGGGCTACGACGCAGCGGCGTATCGGCGGGACATCGACGTGTTCCGTCCTTTCATCAAAGAGACTGCCCCTGAAATCGTATTCCTCGGCCCTGGCTCGGTCGGCGAGGGAATGTCTTTGGCGCCGCCATCGACCAGCATGCTGAAGACAGCGGATCTGCTGAAGGCCACTGGACCCGTGTTTGACGTCTTCTCGTACCATTCCTACGGAGCGGTTTCGAGACGTTGTGCGGCTATGGGGGTCTCAGCAACAACAACTCCCGGTGCGGCGCTTTCCGAGGAGTGGCTCTCCCGAGTGGATCACATCGAGGCATTTTATGCAGGTCTTCGCGATCAATTCGAGCCCGGCAAGCCGCTGTGGATCACCGAAACAGCCGACGCCGCCTGCGGGGGCGATCCGTGGGCTTCCACATTCCTGGATAGCTTCCGCTATCTCGATCAGCTGGGCCGTATGTCGAAACGGGGCATCCAGGTCAACATTCATAACACGCTTGCTTCGAGCGACTATGGCCTGCTGGATGAGAACACGGTGGCCCCGCGGCCCAATTACTGGGCGGCTCTGTTATGGCGGAAGTTTATGGGGACGACCGTACTCGATGCTGGCGCTTCGCCCTCGCCGAGCTTGCATCTCTACGCTCACTGCCTTCGCGGGCAACCGGGCGGCGTAGCGCTTCTGGCGATCAATACCGACCAGGCAGCGTCGCACTCGTTTGAACTCACGACAGCGGCAGAGCAGTACACGTTGTCCGCGCCGTCGGTCAAGAGCCTGGACGACACTCATGTCCAACTGAACGGTACCGAATTGAAGCTGGGCGCTGACGACGCACTCCCGCCATTCACAGACGTGCCAACGGGTTCGGTGCACGTCACGTTTGCGCCGGCAACTATTTCGTTCGTGGCAATTCCGATGGCGAACAACGCGAGTTGCCGCTAGAGCAATGTTCTAGTGGGCTACTAGCGTTGGCGAAATCCGGTGGGGATAGCCCCGCGCAGTTCTTGGTTCACGGGCTAGATCGATTGGCATGACACAACGTTCATGTCTGATTGAACGATGCGCTTAAGTCTCGAGTTCCCGGGTCACTCGTTGCTACGGGCGGCCAGTGAGCGGATCAAGCGCACCCCGACATAGATCCGCCCTAGCGGCGTAGGCTTTAGTAATCCAGGTTTACGCGTTGTCGGCACGTCGAAGAACTGATTCTCAACTCTGCTTCTTGCTAGCTCCCGGAGTTTGCGCCGCACCGAACTCACCCATCCTCGGCGCCGGCTCCGCAGCGGCGCGGCTGGGCAGACCGGCGACAAACACATCCCCAAAAAACTCCCACCCGCGATAATCTCAGTAGATGTCGCGAGCGCGCCAAATCTCGAACCGCCTCGGCAAATCGGGAATCGCTTTCCTGATCGCGCTCGCCCTGTACATCGTCTTCTATTTCACCGGCCAGGAACTCCTCCTCGTTCTCGATCTCTTCGCCATCCTGCCCATCGGATTCATTCTCGCGTTTCGGTTCTTTCGCTCCGCCCGCCAAAATGCACTCTGGAGTTTGCGCAACCGCCTGCTCTTTGTCTATGGGCTGTTCGGCGTTCTACCCGTGCTGCTCTTGTTCGTACTCTTCGGACTGGCCGGTTGGACGATGATGAGCGAACTCGCCGTCTATCTCGCCACCTCCGCTCTGGAGCGCCGTGTCGATGCGATCGAGTCCTCTGTCACCACTATCCGCAACATTCCGCCCAAAGTCCGCGCGTACGCCATACCCGAGATCGAAAAGGCGTATCGCGATGTCTTCCCGGGGATGATCGTCTGCATCAAAGACACCACGGGCGACCACACCTATCCGCCCGGCAGCCCCGCACCCGAAATCTCGCCCCGCTGGAAAAATGTCCATGGCCTGCTTGTCTTACGCAATCAGTTCTATGCCTGGGCGCACGACGTAGAGCCAACCGAAGAGATCACCGTACTTGCGCCGCTTTCCGAGCAGTTGATTGGCGACCTCGTCCCGCATCTCGGCGTCATCGCGCTGCGTGAGCCCAGACAACTTCGAGACGTTTTTCCGAGAGGCAGTCGAATGCCCCCGCCCGTCAATCGCCTCGACTTACCGGTTTTTCTGGCTGCCGATATCTCTCATTCTCACCTCGATACGCCGGGTAGAAGCCATCGCGGCATCCTGGAGGTGTATTCGCGGCCCTCGGCCGTCATGCGCGCGCTCTTCTCCGAATCGGATAATTTCCGCGGGTCGATTGCCGAAGCGCTCATCACAATTGCTGTGCTGTTCCTTCTCGTCGAACTAGGCGCCGTTATCCTTGGCGTCTCTCTCTCCCGCCGCATTACGAGCGCAGTCAGACAACTCTATGAGGGAACGCGCCGCGTCACGCGCGGAGATTTCAGCCATCGCATTCCGGTTACTAACACCGACCAGCTCGGCGAATTAGCGGACTCTTTCAATCAGATGACCGGCAACCTGGAACGCCTGCTTGTCATCGAGAAGGAGCGCGAGCGCCTGCAAGCCGAAATCGAAATCGCCAGCGAGGTCCAGCAGCAGCTTTATCCGCACGAAGCGCCGCCTACCTGCGGGCTCAAACTGACGGCGCGATGCGATCCCGCCCGTATGGTCTCGGGCGATTACTACGATTACCAGGCCCTCAGCGGCAATAAGCTGGCCTTTGCTATCGGCGATGTCGCTGGAAAAGGGATCTCCGCGGCTCTTCTGATGGCGACCATACAAGCCGCTTTGCGCGCCCAATTCGGCCAGTCGCTGCCCATGACGGAGAATGATTGCAGCAACCTTCCCGAGATCAACTCGGCCATATTGGTTTCCAAACTGAACAAGCAGATCTACGCGCACACCGCGCCCGAGAAGTACGCGACCTTCTTCTTCTCTCTCTACGACGAACCCACCAAAACCCTGACTTACACTAACGCCGGACACTTGTCTCCTCTATTGTTTCGCCGCCAGACCGTCGTTCCTCTGGATAGCAACGGCACCGTCGTCGGCGCATTCCCGTTTTCCAAGTACGATGAAAGCTGCCTCACCATCGAATCCGGCGACCTCCTGGTCTGCTATACCGACGGCATCACCGAGCCTGAAAATGCCTATGGCGAAGAGTTCGGCGAGGGGCGCCTGATCGATCTCGTCCAAAAGCACCTCCACATGGAAGACCACGAAATCATCCGCATCGTTTTTGAAGCCGTTCGAAGCTGGACCGGGACACCGGAACTGCACGACGACATGACCCTGCTCTTCGCCCGCCAGGTTGCCACCGCATGAAAATACTCACCGCCGCCGAAATGCGGGAAGTAGACCGCGTCACAATCGAGCGCGGCATCCCCGGTCTGATTCTTATGGAGAACGCCGGAAGCCGCGTAGTGGATTTCCTCCGCGAGACCTTCGAACTTCTCGACCAGCACCGGGTAGTGGTGGTGTGCGGTAAAGGGAACAACGGAGGCGACGGATTCGTCATTGCACGCCAGCTTTTCACCCGCGCTCTTTGCAGTTCGCTGACCGTCGTCGAACTGTTCGACCCCGAATCTCTCACCGGCGACGCCGCCGCAAACCGCAAGATGCTCGAAGCGGCTGGCTGTCCCATCACCCGCAATTTGCGAAACGAACCCAATCTCGCGACCATCGTCGTTGACGCGATTTTAGGAACGGGGCTTACCGGCCCGGCGAAAGGTCCGGCCCTCGACGCCATTCGGATCATCAACGAACAGTTTCCGCTGGCCAAGAAGGTAGCCGTCGATATCCTCTCCGGCCTTCCTTCTGACGAAACGAACCCAACCGGCGAATTTGTCCACGCCGATTACACCGTCACCTTCACGGCTGCAAAACGAAGCCAATGCCTGTCGCCCATCTACGAGCATTCCGGCCACCTGACCGTTGTCCCAATCGGGACCGCGCCTGAAATATGTGAAACGAACCCAAGCCTCAAACTGAGCCTGACCACCAAGGCTGATATTCGCTCTTTGTTCGCTCCGCGTCCTTGTAACTCCAACAAAGGACTATACGGGCATGTTCTGGTCGTCGGGGGTTCGTTCGGTAAAAGCGGGGCTCCGTCTATGACCGGATTGGGTTCGTATCGCAGTGGGGCCGGTTTGGTTACGGTCGCCACGCCAAGGGACGCCCTGCCGATGGTGGCTTCGTTCCGTCCGGAACTGATGACCACTTCGCTCGGTAATCCGGATGAGGTCCTCGCTTTGGCCGAAAAAATGATCGTCCTGGCGGTAGGCCCTGGACTCGGCACGGAGGACGAGGCAATTCGTTTGGTAAAAAGACTGTATCAGGATTTCAAAGGCCCACTCGTCGCGGACGCCGACGCGCTCAACATCCTGGCTGGTCAACTTCCCAAGACCGGACAGATCCGGATTCTCACGCCTCATCCCGGCGAAATGTCCCGGCTGACTGGCAAGTCCGTCCAGCAGGTTCAAGCCGACCGCCTCGGCATCGCCCGGGAGTTCGTTCTGCAATACGGGGTCACCGTCGTCTTAAAAGGCGACCGGACGATCATCGCCTTCCCGGATGGCGACACTTGGGTCAACCCGACCGGCTCTCCTTCCATGGCAACCGGCGGGACCGGCGACATCCTGACCGGAATGATCGCCGGGCTCATCGCGCAACATTCCAAGGACTGGAAACGCGCCGTCATTGCCGCCGTTTGGCTTCATGGCCGCTGCGGCGAACTGGCTGCCGAAGATTGGGGCGAACAGGCCATGCTCGCGACAGATCTTCTCGACTATCTACCCGAGGCAATGGATGAGCTCCGCCCTGACGTTTGAGTCCCATTCGGACGAGGAGACTCGCGACGTCGGCCGGCAACTCGCGGCCAAACTGCCCCGGAGCGGCATCGTCCTGCTGATCGGCGATCTGGGGGCAGGCAAAACCACCCTTACCAAGGGCATCGCCGAAGGCCGCGGAGCAGCCAGTGCCGACGAGGTTTCAAGCCCCACCTTCACCTTGATCCACGAATATGGCGACCCCGTCAGCGTCTACCACGTGGACCTATACCGTCTGGATACGGCCGAAGAAGTGCGGCGACTGGGTCTGGACGATCTACTCGACCAGCCCGCCCTCTTGATTCTGGAATGGGCCGAACGCTTTCCAGAACTCTGGCCCGAAGAACGTATGGAGATCCGTCTCGCACATTTGGGTGAGGATCATCGGCGCATCGAGGTTTCTGGTCACATTCCGGGTTTCAGCGGGGTCTCCTAAACGTATGGATACTTTAAAAGGCGAGTTGGCGAGTTTTCAGACCTTGAAGGACATGAAGTCGATGCTAGGGTCCGAGGCTCCCTGCCTGAGCGTGTATATGCCGCTCGGCAAGGCAGGCGTGAATCAGGGCGCAAAAGAGAACGGCCTGCGCTGGCAGGAATGCCTGCGGAATGCCGAGCAGAAGATCAAACAGTACGGCGCGGAAGGCCGTGAACTGCTGGAATCGATTGCAAGCTGGGATGCCGTCGCGCAGGGCCAGGAACCGCAGGGGAAATCGGTTGCCGTCTTTCGGTCTCCCGACGCCTTTCAGGTGATGTGGGTAGAAGACGAGGTGACAGACCGCGCCGTTGTTGGGCCGCATTTCTATATTCGCCCGTTGCTTCCGGAACTGACTCGAGACAAAGCCTTCTACGTTCTAGCCCTCAGTCAAAAGGACGTCCGCCTGCTGCGCTGCACGACCCGGAAGTCCGAAGAGGTGCCATTCGCGCCGGGCACCATTACCAACTTTGAGCAGTGGATGAACTCGGCCGAGCCGGACCACAACAATGAAAACCGCGGGGAAACGGGCGAGAACAAGAACAAGGACCAGTTCCTCTCACACTTTTACAAACAGATCGACCACGGTGTAAACGAAGTGCTGCGAGGGCGCACCGAGCCGCTGGTTCTCGCCGGAGTGGATTACGAACTGGTG
>JALYVD010000157.1 GCA_030853405.1 Acidobacteriota bacterium
GGCAGCAGAAGAACGTGGCTTTCAGGTTCACTTCGTGAATGAAATCCCAGTCGGCTTCCGTGATGTCGAGAGGGTCAATTCGTGTAAACCGTGCGGCGTTGTTCACCAGGCAATCCAATAATCCGAACTCCTGCCGCACTTCCGAAAACAGCCGCCGGATTTCCGCTATCTGTGCGAGGTCAGCCTGAAAAATAGGTGCGTTGCCACAGTCGCGGGCTACTTGCTCCGCTTCCGGCTTCGAAGTGTTGTAGTGAATCGCGACATCGAAGCCGCGCTTTGAAAGCTCGATTGCAATCGTCCGCCCAATGCGTTTCGCGGAGCCGGTTACCAGAACCCGAGGACGTCTGTTCACTGGTTATCGGAGAAGAAATCCGAGATCGCCTTCGTCGTGTAGGCGATGTCCTGCGGTGTGTGGACCGCGGACAAGAATGCGGCCTCAAACTGTGAAGGCGGGAAGTAAATGCCGCGTTCCAGAAGATGATGGAAGAACTTGCTGAACTTCGCAGTATCTGAGCGCTTCGCATCCTCGTAATTGTGTACCGAATTCTCCTGGAAGAAGAACGTGAACATGGAGCCGACACGGTTTACGGTCACGCCGTCCGGGACACGCGCCGTCAACTCCGCTGCGGCGCGTTCCATTGTGTCGTAGATCTCCGGATGTGTCTCGATGTGCTGCAACATGGCAATCCCGGCAGTAACCGCGAGCGGATTGCCGGACAACGTTCCCGCCTGATAAACCGGACCGACCGGAGCAATCTTCTTCATGATGTCCGCCCGTCCGCCATAAGCCGCAATGGGCAGGCCACCGCCGAGAATCTTTCCGAGCGTTGTCAGATCGGGAGTCACGCCGTAAAGCTGCTGCGCTCCCCCACGGCTCAAACGGAAACCCGTCATCACCTCATCGAAGATTAAGAGCGCACCATACTGCTGTGTGATGCGGCGTAACCCTTCCAAGAAGCCGGGAACAGGCGCGATACAGCCCATGTTGCCCGCAACCGGCTCAACAATCACCGAGGCAATGCGGTCGCCTTCTTTGCGAAAGGCGGTCTCCACGGCTTCGAGGTCGTTGAAGGGGATAGCAATCGTTGTCTCGGAAAAAGAGCGCGGGACGCCCGCAGTATCGGGCAAACTGAGCGTGGCAAGTCCGGAGCCCGCTTTGACGAGCAGTGAGTCTACGTGGCCGTGATAGCAACCCTCGAACTTGACCGTAATTTCCCGGCCCGTGAAGCCGCGTGCAAGCCGGACCGCGCTCATGCAGGCTTCTGTTCCGGAGTTCACCAGCCGGACCATTTCTACCGAAGGCACCGCGTCGATGATGAGTTCGGCGAGTTCGACTTCGCGTCCCGTGGGCGCGCCGAAACTGGTGCCGAGGTCGAGTACCGAAGTAAGCGCGTCTATAACAAATTTGGGGCGATGACCAAAAATAAGCGGCCCCCAGGAACACACGTAATCGACGTATTCATTCCCATCGATGTCGAACATGTGCGAGCCATCGCCGCGTGCGATGAACCGCGGTGTGCCGCCCACGCCGCGAAACGCGCGCACAGGCGAGTTCACGCCACCCGGTATGTACTTCTGGGCCCTTGCGAAGAGCGCTTCCGATTGGGCCGTGTTCATATCCGGTTTTCGCCAAGCAGCAACTTGCGGAAAATAAAGCTCATCAGGATTTCGTGGAGCGTCGTGTTAACGTTTCGCAAAAGCCGGTGCTTCAATTCCAGGTATGGCTGAGTTCCGGCGAACAGGTCCTGCATGATCTCGCAGAACTTCGGACTGCGCTTCATGAAATCGATCATGCGCGTCGGGACGGCTCCAAACAGGACGGCTCCGCAAAACAGGCGCTTCGCCAAACCTGCTCCGTAGGTGAGATCCATGCCGAAATCACGGGCTATCAGTTGACGGTAATGCTCGATATTCTTTTCCGGTTCTTGATCGCTAAGGACTACCTGACTCGCGAGGTCGCCCGATCGCACCGCGTAGTAAAGCCCTTCGCCTGTGATTGGATCAACCAAACCGCCCGCGTCGCCGACCGCCAGCCATCCGTTACCGGCCAATCTGTTATTTCGCCAGCCATGACATTCAAGGGCGGGCAGCATATGGCCGTAGAACTTGGATTCCTTACGCGGCAATCCTTTTTCGTCCATGTAGCGTTCAAGACGCGCTCGCAGGCACTGCGCGGATTCGCCCTTGCCGCAAATTCCCACCGACAAGTGTCCGGCGCGCGGAAATACCCAGATGTACCCTTCGAGTTTCGGCAGAAACTGAATGTCGATATGCGGCTGATCGGAAGGGACCCAATAACCGAGTGCGTACATTGTGTCTTGTGCCGTGTACTGTGTTCCGACGTCCCGCAGCGGATTGCGGGCGCCTGTGGCAACTACGCAAAAGTCCGCATCAATCTTTCCCGATCGCGTCCGTATACGCCAGCCGGAAGATGTGCGATCGAGCCCGAGTACGCGTTCTTTCTCGATCTCAGCGCCGGCCTGTTCCGCTCTCCGCAACAGCATCCCGTTCAAATCGACGCGCGAGTAGATCACGAGCGGCTGAGTCAGGGACATTTTGAATGTGCCAGTATTCGGCGCAGCCAGCATGGTGTCCGTGACCATCTTCTTCGGCGTGTCGTTGTCGATCAGATATGGATATTGCGAGTAGGCTTTGTAAGTAATGCCGCCGCCGCAAGGCTTTTCCCAGGCAAGCTTTTCATCGAGCACAATGGTCCGCAAGCCCGCACGAGCTAATCGTTCGGCGGCCGAAGCGCCGGCCGGACCTCCGCCAAGAACCGCAACCGTCTTCATCGCGCCTGTCCGTTGGCTCCTTCACTTCGAGGCATTTGATCCAGCGACGGATGGCCGGGAGGTAACTGATCGCTTCCGGCGCCCGCACGGCCGGCGAGACTGTGGCCTGAAGAGTCTCCGACCTTGATGACGACCCATTTGCCGTCCCGCTGTTCGAGCGTGTACTTCATTACCATTCCGCTATTCACGCTGGCGTCGCCCTTAGGATGAAAGGCAACCGTTGCGTACGCCATGTTTTTGTCAAACGATACGGCAGTCGTTGTGACGTCAAGAGACTTCATATCCAGTCCCGATCTGGTCTGAAGACGGTTTACAATGGCCGTTTGGATCTTGTCCTTACTGCGCATGCCGTTCCCGCAGCCCGCGAGGACGACAATAGAGAGGAGGATCGAGGCTGAGGGCCGAAGCACGCCTTTGATTATAACTGGCGAGGTATCAACAGCTTCCCGTTAACCGTCATGAAACATTTTCTCGCGATTGGCATTTTGCTTACAGGCATCGCACAGGCGGCGACGATTCCGGCCGGTACGGAATTGCAGGTGCGCTTGCTGACAGAAGTGAGCAGCGATAAGGCTTCGGGGCAGCCTGTCCGCGCAGTTGTGACCGGCCCGATTTTTATCGGTGGAGTGCCGGTTGTGGCGTCTGGGACGGAAATTGCGGGCAAAACCTCCGACGTCGCAGCCGCTATAGCCGCTACGGACGGCGCGGCGGAACAGCCGGCGAAATTGCGGGTTGAGTTCACCACGATTGAAGACAGTTCGGGGCACGCGAAGCCGCTCTCCTGCGTTCTGGCATCCATCGATAATGCCCGCGAGTCATTGGATCAAAGTGGACTGATCACCGGGATCACCGCCTCTCAGACGTATGAGGCCCGGCTTGACCAGGGAATTGGAAAATTAGCGGCTCGCAACCAGCAGTTCGCGCAACTTCTTTCGGGAGTCGAAAGCGCTTTTGTAAAGAAAGTGGATCCGTCAATCGACTTCAAACCGGGCGTGGATTTCTCCGTTAAGCTGACGAAACCGCTAGAGTGGGATGCGCCTGCTACGGCAAATTTGCCGGGCGAAATCACGCCTGCCGAGGCGCTGGTTCAGTTGGTTAACGCGGAACCGTTCCGGACAGCCGCCCAGAGTCCGCCCAAGCCATCCGATTTAACTAATCTGATGTTCATTGGAACGGAAGATCAGGTTAAACAGGCCTTTAAGGAGGCTGGCTGGTTTTCCGCGGACAGCTTGAGCGAGGCTTCTAAGATGGAAACTGCGCGGGCCATCATAGAAGATCGCGGTTACAGTGAAGCACCCGTTTCTGTGCTGTTTCTGCAAGCGAAGCCACCCAGCCTGACGTTTCAAAAGCAGAACGATACGTTTGCGATGCGGCATCACATTCGCGTGTGGCTGCGGCCCGACACGTTCAACCGCAAACCCGTGTGGGTTGCGGCGGCTACGCACGATACGGGGATCACGTTTTCGGAAGTGAGCAAGAATTTTACTCACGGCATTGATCCCAATATCGACAAAGAACGTGCGAAGGTAGTTAACGATCTGCTGTTCACGAAACACGTTCGCGCTCTGGCGCTGGTTGATCGCACCGGCATTCCGCAAGATGTTTCAAATGCCACAGGCGATAAGCTTCAGACTGACGATAAAATGGCCGTCCTGGAATTCTAAACGCTGCCCATGCAAATGATTGAAGAGAAGCAGAGCGTTTCGGCGCTGCTTCAAAGTGACCACCGCTACAAGTATTTGGATACGTTCATCACCCTGTTTGTGGTCGTGCTGGTGATCTCGAATATCATTGCGGCGAAATTTTTCGCGATTGGCAGCCTGCGTGTCAGTTGTGCCCAAATCCTGTTTCCGATTACTTATATTTTCGGCGACATCTTTACTGAGGTGTATGGGTACTCGGCTTCAAGGCGAGCCATCTGGTACGGTTTCTTTGCGGCTTTTCTCTTGGTCGTTGTTACTTATGCGGCGTCGATTATTCCAGGTGCGCCGGAGTATACAGACCAGGTTGCTTTTGCGACGATATTCAAGCCTGTGGGTCGAATTGTAGCGGCGAGTCTGCTGGCGTATTGGTGCGGTGAGTTCGCCAATTCTTTTACGTTGGCAAAGTTGAAGGTGGTTACCAAAGGGAAGTATTTGTGGACGCGCACCATCGGTTCCACTGTGGTGGGACAGGCCGTTGATACATCGGTTGTCATGTTCGCGGCGTTTTATCCTCACCTTTCACTCAGCGTGATTATGCGGCTCATTCTTGCTGGGTATCTGTTTAAGGTGATTTATGAAACGGTGATGACGCCGGTCACTTACGCGGTGGTTAACAGGCTGAAGCGAGCCGAGCAAGTTGACTATTTTGATTACGATACTAATTTCAATCCATTTGCGACGCGCGAGTAATATGCAGGAAAACGATAGCGAAGAAGTTGTATCCGAATTATCTCAGCCCGTGAGGCTGAAAGAGTGAGTTCCGAAGATATCGCCGCCAGGGAGCACACTGAAGCTGAACGCGAAACCATCAAGCGCCTCAGTGCGCGTCAACTCGCTGGAGACGAGTCGCAGATCAACTTCGAAGACATTCCAAGGTTGACCGAGGAACAACTGGCAAGCATGGTCCGCTTGCGCGACGTTCGCCCGCCGAAAGTTGCGGTCAGTGTACGCCTGGACGAGCGCGTTTTGAATTGGCTCAAAGGCAAAGGTGAGGGGCATCTCACGCGTATCAACGACATTCTCACCAATGTGATGGAGGCCGAGCAAAAGCAGCTGCGGCGATAAGCAACTATTCAAGATCTGGTGGTGGCCGCAGAAGGCGCACCGGCAATTGAAGGGTCCGGCCATTCCGCACAATCGTGAGCGTTACGGTGTCGCCGACGCGCTTCTGCGAATAAGCGCGTACGAGCGAGTCTTCCCGGTCCACGGGTTGCCCATCGATTGCGACAATCAGGTCACCTCCGATACCCAGTTCCGAATTTTCAACGATGACTACCTGATTCGCACCGCGCACGCTGGCTGCGGCTTCCGAAGATCCGGGGGCCACGGCTTGCACCAATAGGCCTCCGCGCCTTGGCAGCTCCAGAGCTTGCGCCAAATCGCCCGCCACATACTCTGTCGTCACTCCTACTCGCGGGCGTTCGGTAATTCGTCCAGCCTGGTAGTCGGTCAGCAAGGCCTTGGCGCGATTGATTGGCAGCGCGAAGCCGATACCGAGATTCGTTTCGCCCAGGATCGCCGTGTTGATGCCAATGACTTCGCCGCTTGAATCGAGCAGTGGGCCACCGCTGTTGCCGCCGTTAATAGCCGCATCTGTCTGAATCATTCCCTGTAGCTGGGCGCTTCCCTCACTCTGAATCGCGCGCCCGATGGAACTCACGACGCCCGCTGTCAGAGTCCCCTCCAAACCGAAGGGATTCCCGATAGCCAGTACCTTTTGGCCTACCTGTGCACGATCCGAGTCTCCGAGGCGCAGAAACGGAAGCTTTTTCTTCGGATCGATCTTGATCAAGGCGAGGTCATCCGAACGGTCCGTATCGAGAGCGCGGGCCGTATAGCGGGTCTGATCCGAAAGCGTCACCTGAATCCGGCTGCTTCCCGAGATCACGTGAAAGTTCGTCAGGATGAATCCTTCATCGTTGACCAGAAAGCCCGAGCCGAGGCTTTGAGATGCCACCTGCTGATAGAAAAAGTCGCGGCGTACCGTGGTGCTGGTCACGTAGACAGTTGCCAGCTTCGCGACTTTATAGATGTCGATATTGTTTTGTTCGTCGGGTCCTAAACCGGCTCCATGCACCGTGGCTGGCTCCGACCACTTCAGGCCGGCGCGAAAGAACGGCGCGGTCAGGGTGTGAAGATTCCAGCTTGCGCGCGACGTTAGCCAAACAAACCCAAACGTCAGGATGAGAGCCCAAAGAAAAGTTCGCGATCTCACGGTCTAACGTCCTGTGCTATCTGTCGCAGGTCTGCGTAAACCGCTTTCACTTGACGAACCGTTTCCTCTTTCTCACCGCTCGTATCGATGACGTAATGAGCATGAAGTTTCTTCTCCTCCAGGGGCAACTGCTTGCGCAAACGCGCCAGCACCTCTTCGCGGGTTGCGCGATCGCGCTTCATGCCCCTCGCAATCTGCGTTTGTTCATCACAGGCGGTTACAATCAGGCGATCCAAGAGCTTATATCGCCCCGTTTCTACCAGAATAGCGGCCTCAATCACGGCTATTCCAAGGGGATCCGTCTTCGCAAAGTTGTGCAGCGTTTGCTCCTCAAGGCGGAACACCGCCGGATGGACAATTCCAGTTAATTTTTCCAATAACTCTGGTGATTGAAAGACAATTCCGGCCAACTTTCTTCGATCGATAGCACCCTGCTTGTCCAGAATTTCGGAGCCGAACAGTTCTACTGCGGGATTGTAAGCTGCACCGCCGGGTTCGAGGACCGTGTGCCCCAAAACGTCTGCATAAATCACGTGACACCCCAGGCGTTCAAGCTCACTCGCAACAAAGGTTTTGCTTGTAGCGTAGCCGCCCGTGAGACCCACGCGGATCATTGCAGATGCTGTTCCGCCAAACGAACTGTATTGGCCATCAGCATGGCGATTGTAAGCGGACCTACACCGCCGGGGACCGGTGTATAAGCGGAAGAGATCTCCTGCATGGCACGGGGTTCCACGTCGCCGACTAAGGTCTGCCCGTTCTTTTCAAACGCGGCAAACCGTTTTGTGTCGTGTCCAATGAGACGTTTTGCTTCGGCTTCGTCGGAGATGCGGTTCATACCCACATCGATCACGACCGCTCCGGGCTTGATGTGATGGGCCGTGATCAATCCCGCTTTTCCCGTTGCGGCAACCAGAATGTCGGCACGCCGGCACTCTTCCGCAAGATCGCGAGTACGTGAATGGCAGATCGTCACCGTCGCGTTCTCATGCAGCAGCATCAAGGCCATCGGCTTGCCGACAATGTCACTGCGGCCCACCACCACCGCGTGTTTTCCGGCGATTGGAATTTGATACCGCTTTAGCATCTCAATGATGCCCGCGGGAGTGCAGGCGTGCGGAGCTGGCCGATTGGCAACCAGATTCCCCACGTTAAAAGGATGAAACCCGTCAGCGTCCTTGCCGGGATCGATGGCGAGTAAGACTCGCTTCTCGTCCACTTGAGGCGGGAGCGGTGATTGCACAAGAATGCCGTCCACTCCCGGATCGTCGTTCAAACGCTTGATAATGGCGAGAAGTTCCTCGGTCGTGATACTGGCAGGCGGTGTAAAGTCGATACTGCGAATGCCTAGCGCATGGCACGTTTTGATCTTGCTTCGAACGTAAATTTGAGAGGCAGGGTCGTCTCCCGCCAGAATGACGGCTAGCGCCGGCGGGCGTGCTTTCGCGCGAAGAACCTCAATACGAGGCTTCAGTTCCTGTTGTATTTCGAAATTGATTTTCTTTCCATCAAGGATGGCCCCGCTCATGCAACCGTGAGGATAGCAAAGAGGCAGGAATTATCAGTTGCGCTGTTTGCCTGAATGGTGTACTCCTTGTTTGTGATGTTTCGTACATTCGCGGTACTGCTGATTTTCTTCTTGTCGGCCGCTGCTTTCAACGAGAGCAGCCGATCTCAATAATGCGGAGAGTTTCAGAATTGAGATCACCGGTTCGGCATGGCTGCTCAATACGAATGGAAATGTTCAGTCGAGCGACACCGGCATAAATTTCGTCAGCGATCTTGGATTCGAGCAACAGCAGCCGACGTGTTACGGAAAGCTTGTGTTCAAGCCCGGCCGCAAGCATCGAATCGTAGTCGAGGGGTCGCCGTTCCGCTTCAGCGGGGATAACACGATTCACCGTTCGATCACCTATCAGGGGCAAACATTCAATGTCGACGAGACGCTGAAGACGGCATCCAGTCTCGACTACTTATTCGCCGGATATCAGTACGACGTGCTCTCCGGGCCGGATGGTCATCTGGGCTTCTCCGCCGGAGGGGCTTATCTGGACGCGGTGGCGACGCTAATATCCGTACAGGCGGCTACTACTGCCAGCAGAACTCAGAGCCTTGGCCTTCCTTTGGCCGGAACCGAGTTCCGGATTTTCCCGCTTCCCAGTCACAAATGGATCGACATCGATGGCGGTATTCGGGGAATGGCTGATCTTTTGACTCTGTATGGTGTGAGGGATCGCGTCAACGTCGGGCATGAAGATCTGAAGACCCGCTTGCGGCGTCATTCGCGTATATCCGTAGACTAATTGGTTGGCATAATGATCCAGATCGAGATCGAACCACTGATCGGCTGAAGTATCCACCATGATCAGATCTACCTGGTGCATGGTGAGCTTTCCGATATCCATGTTGCCGCCCTTAAGGCGCATGAAATTACGCCACTGTTCTGTCCGGTTCAGATCCTGCTCCACGTTCCCGAAGACTTCGAAGATATCGCCGTTCTCAACTCGAATCGACGTCAACTTGCCCTCAAGGTGAGGGGGCGGAAGCCGTCTTGCTTGTGTCCAGGTAGATGTCGTCCCCACGCACCTGAACTCCATTCATGTCTTTGGGATCGAATAGATCGGCGGTGTTCACGTGGAGGTGACTAAGCAGCCCCTTTACTGGAATTTTAAGCACGTCCAGCTTTAGACGTGAACCCGTATCTTATAGTCCGGAGCCGCAGCCACATCGCCAATGACTTGAATGGGAAACGGCAATACCTTGTGATAGGTGGCGTTCAGTTGAATCTGGTTGCCTTCCGCGGTGAACTTCAGATCTTTCACCGAGGTGCTGGTGATTGGGTTGGCGCTGAGATAGGCGGTTAAGTCGGCGAGGCTCGCTCCAACGACGCCGGATTGGATGGTAATTGAAAAAGATTTGGGGTCGTCGAGAGAAGGGTTGATTGAGCGATTTGTAGGTTTGATCTGTCCGCGCAGCCCTTTGATATGCGCCTTAAAGTTTGGTTCTTTGCGAAGAAGGAGGTTGTGGATGTAGATCTTAGTGATATCCGAATCGGCCACGACACGCGAAGCGGTGGGTGGGTTGCTTTTCGCAGTTGAGTTAGAAACCTGTTTCGATGACCGGGAATGACAGGAGACGAGGGCGAGGATGATGGCGAGTACGCGCGTGAATCCTCTATGTTAAACACGGCGGATTGAAGGCGGCGGCCAATAACCTACTTCTTCAAACGAGAGTTGCGCCGGTGCTTTGCGGTTCTTTTCGATTTAGGGGGCGGTTTCGGATGATAGGCGGGCAGATCGGGAGTGGTGCCCGCGTAAAGCCTCCGATAGACGTCGGCATTCCGTAGCACAATTTGGATGTATCCTCGAGTCTCATGAAACGGGACCGCTTCGATGAACTCCGCTTGTTCGCGGAAAGGTCCCCAGGTTCGCCAGAGATTAGCGCGACCGGGTCCCGCGTTATACGAAGCGAGCGCCAATTCCATCTGGCCACCATAGGAGTTCAGCAGATTGTGAAAGTAATAGGCTCCTAGCTGAAGGTTCCGATCCGCGGTTAGCAATTGCGCGGAGCTGTAATGCCGGATACCAAAGTGACGCGCCAGTTGCTTGCCGGTGGTGGGAAGAAGCTGCATCAGGCCGTAGGCATTCGCGTGAGAGATGACCTTCACGTTGAATTCAGATTCCTGGCGGATGAGTGCGGCTACGAGGAAGGGATCGAGGCTTTCGCTGCGGCTGTTTTGCTCAATCGAAGCGCGATAGGGAATGGGAAAAGCGAACTTCCAGAACTCGGCTGGAGCTTCATCGAGCGGCATGTATAGATAGCCGGGCGCATAGGCCTTGATGTAGTGCATGGCCTGGTCCGGGGCGTTCCGCGCGGCGGCCGATTTAGCCAATTCAAAGGCATAGACATTTTGCTGTTCGGCGTCGTTTCGCGCCCCGAACTTCAACTCTCCTTCCGCAAAATCATTGAGGCCGGTAAGGCTGAGAAGGTGAGCGCGCGCGATACGGGTGGCGGTTACTTTACCCGGCGTGAAGCTAGGGAACTCACGGCGGGGCGGCCATGAGACGGCGCGCAGGAATTCCAGCATTGCGGGATTCGGAACAGCCGCATGGATCTCCGTATTGCTGAGCCTTTCTCTAACCACGACTGCGTAGTAAGTATTTGGGAACCGGGCGGCCAGTTCGTTGTAACAGGCGCGCGCCGACGCGAGGTCGTTCTTGCGTTCCGAAAGCCGTCCGAGAAAATACAAAGCGTCATCGACGTCGTCGGAACCGGGATATTGCTGGATGTGATGACGCAGCAGATCGTAGGAGTCGCCGCCATCCTTCCGATAGCTGTCGAACGCGACTTGCCAATCGCACCAGGCGGCGCGGTGTTCGTTTGGAAATGTCGCGGCGCAAGCGCGGTAGAGTGGCACGTAAGTCGCGGGATCGTTATCGACACGGCCTTGGTCGGCAATGAAGATCAGCGCGTCCAGCCGCCAAAGGGATTTCGCATGCTGCCGTTCAAGCTGGTCCAGAAACGGCTTTACGTCCGCGTGCCTGTCGAGCTTGCGCGCGCATCGGATGAGATAGCTGAGGCGTTCAGCGTCGGCCTCAGGATCATCGACCTTTAGTCCGGAAAGATAGGTAAACGCGTCGTGCTCATTCTTGCCGAGATAGTCGGCTACGCCAAGGCGAACGCTCGCCAGATCGCGGTCCGCGCCGCCGAGTTGTGGAATTGCAGCCGCCAGTTCAATCTTTGCCGAAGCCGGATTTTTAGCGTCAAAAAGCTTTTGAGCGCGCTCGATCATGGCGTGCGGAGTGGGCGGAGGATAGCCGTCGCCCAGGCGCTGCTTTACCTCGACCAGCGCGTTAGCTGCATCAGTCGCTTCTTTCGAAACGGGATATTGATAGTACACCCGCTGAAAGTATTCGGCTGCCTGCGCCAGGTCTCCCGTGTTTTCGAAGCACTGAGCGAGGAGCAAATCGGCCTGTGGCTGCGGGATGCGATCGAAATACTTCTTGATAAGTTCCAGTCCGTTCTTCGGGCTGTTGTTGTCGAGTTCAGCGCGCACGGCGAGTGCGGCTGCTGCACCTACGAACGGAGAAACCGGATCGTGACTGAACACATGAGCGACCGACTTAGCCACTTCTTCGTAATTCCGCAGTTTGTACTCCGCTTGTGCGCGAATGTAATTGGCGTAGTCGTCGAGTATCGGCGCTTTGGCCGAAGCGGAAGCGGCGTAATCCGCGGCAGCGCTGAAATCGCCGCTATCGAGTTCGCGCTGAGCCACGGCGATGAGACCAGCGGCCCCAACCACTTTAGGAGCTTGTGCTGCCGTGGTGGCTTGCCGCTTCTTGCGCTTGGATGCGGAGTGAGGTACGGCGGGATTTACCAGGCACGCGATCACCACAAACAAGCTGGCAAAACGCACAACGCTCAAATTAAACCAACTGCCCTGGATAATCCGCTCCCAGCTTAGATTCTTCGCCTTCAGCCGCTGTCCGTACGAGTTCGAGATGAAGATAGTCCACCATCGATGGCGTCTTCATAAATTGTGTTTGATACGCCTCGCGGGCGGCGTCGATTTCCTTCTTCAAGAACAAATATACGTCATTTTGTTCGAGACCGGCGCGGCAGGCTTCAGGCCGTGCAAGCTGCATTTCGGCAACTTTGACGCGCGAGAAGCGCTGAGCGCGCAGGTGCAGATTACGTTGATCATCGCTCAGAGCGGCCCATGGCGGCAGTTCCCGGTTTTGGGGCGGCCGCGGCGAAGCGGGAATCGGTGAGGCAATTTGCACGCTCTTGACCGTGTTCGTCTGGCGCTCCAGAACTAGCGAAGCCATGGTGGCGACTAGCTCGAGGCCGTTGAGATCGACACGGCCCTGACTGGCTGCGAATAAGATCGCACTGACGCGACTGCCGTTCAGGATCGGGATGATGTGGGCTCGCTGTGCCGGGCTAGAAGCACTCAAGCGGTCACCTACTTCGCCCTGCGTTCGTAGAGAAACGATCGAGTCCTTGGAGGCGATTGCGTTGGCAAAGGCCGGAGCGGACGCAATTGGGAACGAGAAATCGTGGGGAAGTTCGAATTGATATTTACCGCGAAGCCGGACTGTGTCGTTGTGTACGGTGAAGAGCGCGGCCTGATCGACAAATCGTTCAATGGCACTCAGGACGGAGGTAATCCAGTCCTCCTCCGATTCATATTGCCGCAGGCGGCGCGCTGCGTGGTTTAGATCCGTGGTAAGTTGCAAGCGCCCAGCTTGTGCGGCCTGCGAACACGCGGCATCGGAGTCGCGCCTGACGGTCTCCCACGCTTGGTCAAGAGCATGCATCTGGCATTTCGATTCTAAACGAAGGTGGGTTCGGGCGGTGTTTTTTATCAGAGTTGAAGGGTGGAAAATTCCAGTCTTTTAACGGATTGGAGCGCGGCAACGTTAAAATACTGGTTAGGAGGGCGTTCATGACGATCGTTCTTAATTCGGATCAGGAGAGATTTATCAGGAAGCAGTTGCAGGCGGGGCGCTTTCACTCAGTAGACGCCGTTATAGATTCTGCACTGCAAGCTCTCGGGCAAAACCCTTCTGTGCAGACCGGCGGGCAACCGTCTCAAACCGATAAGCACAAGAAGAACTTTGCCCGTTTTCTGCTGGAGTCTCCGCTACATGGTTCGGATTTGAAACTCGAGAGAGCCGAGGACTATCCGCAACCGGTTGAACTGTGAGTGGGTTTCTTATCGACACGAACATCATTTCCGAATTCGTAAAACCAGATCCAAATTCCTTCGTCAAGCTCTGGTTTGAGACGGTTGATACGGACTCTCTTTTTGCCAGTGTTATCACATTTGGCGAAATTCGGCTGGGGATAGAGAACTTACCTTCAAGTAAGCGCCGCAAAGATCTGGAACAGTGGCTCAGCGAAGGCTTGCCGCAATGGTTCGAATCGAATCTCTTACCTGTGACGAAAGCAATTGCGGACCGGTGGGGGCGTGTGACGATGGAGGCCAAACGGAAGGGAACGGCTCTTGCGATGGCTGATGGTCTGATCGCTGCGACCGCCCTGGTGCATGACCTCGCGATCGTAACCCGTAATTTGAAGGACTTTGCCGGACTCGGTGTTCTGGTCGTTAATCCCTGGGAAGCGTCAAATTCCTAGCCCGAGGATTTCAGAATTCAGCTCCAGATGAAAGCGCCGGTGTTTCCGGTTCCAACGTGCTCAATACATGCCGAGCCAAGGAGGTTTGACGGAGCGCAATACCGCCGGGAACGCTTCCGTGCCGCACCGATCGCGAGGATTCCCATAAACCCGAGCAGTACGAGAAACACCGAGCCAGGTTCGGGCGTGGCGTTGTTCTCAACTGTCAGAGTTACTTCGTATCCGCCCGTATAGCCGAGAACGTATTTCTCCTGGCCACCATCGAATACCAAACCTTCCACATTTGAAAAGACTCCCGTTACCGTTCCGTCAGCTTGAAGAACGTCAAAAATCGTGCCAGCCGGTTTGTAGCCGTCTCCGAGCATAATGTCCAAAGTTCCATCCAAAGACGCAGGATCCTGGATGAGTAACGAGCCTCCAGCGTACTCAAGCATGCCATCGGCCGATTGGTAATATCCTTCGAATCCGGCCGGAGCCATTCCCGACCCGACGGTCAATACTCCGCCTTGGTTCCAAACAGTGATGGCTCCTCCCGCGTTGAGTTTGAGCGTGTTTACGGTTAACCTTCCCGCTCCGCCGGGCGCATCGCCGAATACATTCAGGGTTCCCCCGTTTTCCAGTTGCCCTACGGTCGTTGGAGAATAGGTCGGAATGGTCATAGTGCCGTAATTGACGAGCGTTTGGGCTTGTAGGACACCCATCGACGGCCCGTTGTAGAACGGAGACTTGGGATTGTTGATGGTGAGCGTTCCGGTTGGCTGATTGATAAAAGTGCCCTCTACATTGAGGGTGCTGGTTCCAAATGGCCCGGAGCCAAACCCGGCACCGTTGGTGCCCAAGACCACGCTCCCGGAATTCGAGAAGTCTCCAGGGACCGTGATCGTAGCAGGCGCGTTGAACAGGGCGCCAACACTAAGGGAACCCGTGTTAAGGATTGTGTTTCCCTTCGTCCCGATGGTTGCGGTACCACCCTGGAAAGTAATTGTTCCCGAGTTAGCGAGACCGCCCAGAGAAGTGAAGGGCGTCGCATTGTAAGGCAGCAAACCGCGCATCGTACTTAAAGAAGGATCGGGATAACCCACGCTCAGAGTTCCGGCGTTGTTCATGTTGCCGGTTACAGATAAGCCCCTGGTCATGTACAGAAAGCCAGCATTCGTCAGATTGCCACCCACACCCAGGGAGTCATCAAAAGGAGCAGACGATGCATTTCCCATAGTGCCGCTCGCAGTCACGTTCACGTTGCCGTTGACGGTGAGACTGGTAAATCCTAATGGGGTAGTTCCGCCGAAGGGCGGATAAAAGCCCGTGCTCAGAGGGCCCGCCAAGGTCAAGGAGTTGATCGTGGGATTGGTGTTCAGAGTCACCCCGCCTGTACTGCCAATCGAAACGTCAAAGGACTGGCCCGCTGTATTGTTCGGCACGACTGCCGGGGTCCAGGTTCCGGCATCGCTCCAGTTCCCACCGACCGAGTTCGATATTGTGTCGGCGGTCGCGTTTGAGAAACCGAGAGAGCCGATTGAAAGCAGTGCAATACAGCAACTCCCGCACCAGAATGACGCCATGCGTGCCTCCCGCATCCTCTCGGTAAGTTGGATGCAGAATGAGAGTACAGCGACCGGCGTGAAAAGTCAATCTGAAGGATTTACCCGGGTGCCGTCCTGACCGTCAATTCCTGGGAATCTTTGAACTCGTATCTTTAAGTTATTTCAGAACGCGGTTCCGGGCGAAAACGCTGACGAAAGTGCGGGCGCTTCCGGTTCCAACGTGCTCACTACATGCCGCTGCTGGCCTGGACGCTCCAGATCTATCACCAGCTTTCCATCGCTTTGGCTGGCAGCTCCTCCCGTCCATGCGTCGTCTCCTTGCGTGACCTGGAGATTTGAGACACGCAGATCCGGCCAGCCGTCGGCGAAGGAGAAGAGGAACTTGCCTGTAACACTACTGAAGAGATCGTCGGCCGAGAGGCTCAAATCCTGGCCGGAGAATGTACCGTTGCCGTGCAGGTGCTGCAACGCATTCACGCCTGTACCGGAGGTTTCGAACTCACCCGTGGCGCTCAAAGTGCCTCCGCGCCATGCGAAACCGGTGGCAGCGGCGGTAAAGCGGTAGCGCGGCAAATAGGCTGCGATGTTTAGGTCCCCGGCGGCCTGAATCTCACCGCTAGGCATCTTCACGTTGAATGAGGAGAACCGGATGTCCGAGCCACGCCACGAAAGACTCGAATGGAGGGAACCCATATCGTTGCCATGGATTGAGAATTCTTCAATGGAGACTTCGCCCTGTAGATTGCGCTCCGCGAGCCAGGATGGAATGCTGCGGCGAACGACTCCCAGCCGTGCGAGCAAGCCTTGTGCACGGAGCGTGGGATCGAGCATGGATTCCAGATCCTCCAGGCTGGCTGAAGGCACATCGAGGCGCAGGTGTTCCGGCCGCTTCGCGAGCGCGTTGAACCGGTAGGTTCCTTCAATTGCAGTCTTGCCCGCCATGGCGGAAAATCGATTCAGATCGAACTTCGATTCACCAAACTGCACGTGCCCTTGCGCATCCGTCAGCGGTTCGGCCAAGCCCGGAACCCGAAGCGATGCGTCCATGAACTGGAATTGTCCCGACCACGATGGGCGCTCCGGCCCAGAATGTCCGTACGTGATTTCTCCGGTGAGTCTTCCCTTTTGTAACGTGCTCAGTGAAGCCGGGACAGTGAACCACGCCTCGAAAGTGCTCTTGAGCGCGCTGATTGGGAACGCGATCGAATCGAGCGAAATGCGGACGTCTTGGGTTGAAGTGTCGTAGTCCCCGCCTACTTGCAAGGCGCCGCTCCCGGTCGTCTCAATAGTCGCCGGTTCGATATGAATTCGATTCGCCGAGATGCTTGCGGTAACGTTGGCGGCGCGCAGCGGAGGAGTGTTCGGCAGCGTAACGACTACATCGTTCATGGAAACGCCGCCTGACAATTGGCGGTTATTAGAATAGCCGACCACGCCGTTTACCGTTCCAGCAAGATTGAGACTGTCGGGAAGCGCGAGCCCCAGACGTTTGCTCATTGGTAATAATTGCCCAACGGGCGCTTGGTTCAAGGTCGCCAAAATAGTCCAGGAAGGACGCGAAAGGAAATCGTTGATACGCACTCGAAACGCAACGGGTAGTGTTGCGCCGGGCTGTGTTGGAATTGTCTCTACGTCGAATTTGTGTGCAATGACATCGGCTTGCCCTTTGTAGCGTATACGCAAATCCTCTCCGCTCGAAGGAAGCAGATCCCATCGGTGAATGTCGGATAAATGCAGATCGCCGAAAAGCCGTAGTGCGGCGGCAGGTCCTTCGATGCGCGCGTGAGAGCTAACCATTCCGTGGACTCCCGCGTCTTCGCCCTCGAACAGCGTGGTGAGATCGCTCAGATTGCTTGGATCGAGCGTCACGGCGGCCTCAAGCTGATTGGCGTTTGCCGCCGCCTTCAGATACCAGTTGGCTGTTCCGTGGAGATGGCCAAAGCCAGTGCCTGCCCGATCGGTGCGCGCGGGAGACCCCGAAAACCGCACATAAAGTTTGCCCAACCGCTGCGGATAAATGCTGAGGTCCGAGTCGCTGATGTAGAGAACCGTCTTGCGTGCGCCGAATTTAAAATCGAGGCGGCCTCCGGAGATCTCAAACGCTGGGAAGAGATCGACGGGAATCCTGCTTGGAGCGCTCATGCGGCTGACAAGTTCCACAACATTCCATGTGCCGTCTTCCGTTTTGACAATGTTAAGCGAGGGATCGACAAGCCGGAGGCTCGAAACGGCGATATGGCCAAGAAGCAAGTGGTCCAGGCGCACGCGAACCTGAAGTTTGGGAACGTAGGCGAACGGCTCAAGACCGTACCCGGGCGATTCCTGAATGGTCACATCAGTCAAAGTGAAACCGGGGCCCGCGAACAGAGTGAAATGCACTTCTCCGAAAGTGATCTTCCGTCCTAGAGAGGATTCGAGCGCATGCTGAATGCGTCCGCTGAATCCGGCTGCGTTAATGAACGGGGCAATAGATCCGGCCAATAAAACCGACATCAAGAGACCCATTGCCACACGCAACGTATGACGGGCAATCGATCTTCGAGATATTGTCATTGCCGCCCGAATCGATACACTTCCAGTGTGTGTGCGTGTCTAGCCAAAGGATTAGTGAGTCTATTATAACGGGATAAATCGTCCTCTGGCCGATGCTGCCTGGATAACGCTGCTTGTTGGTAACAAGTCAAGATGTCCGGTTTAATTAACAAATGAAATGTCCGGTTTTCCAGCGCCGCGATTTTGGGATACGCTTTGAAGACCTGAGCGGAGGATAG
>JALYVD010000190.1 GCA_030853405.1 Acidobacteriota bacterium
GCCGGTGCTACCGCTCGTGTAAAACAACTCGGCGATTGCGTCTTCATCGAAGGAAAAGACATCGGGACGGTCGATCCGGCCTTTGGAGAGCAACTCTTCGTAGGTAAAATCCGCCTGCGGAACAATATTGTCAATCGAGATATATCTTTTGATTGCCGGGCAACTCCTTCGAAACGCATCTATATGGGGAGCAAAATCACTCTCGAAAACCAGGATGCGCGGCTCGCAGTGATTGAGAATCTCGACTAGCTCAGCCGTCGTCAGGCGCACATTCAATGGCGCGAGAATCGCACGGCTCAACGGTACGCCGTAGTAGCCTTCCAGCAACTGACGATTGTTCAGGCTCAAATAGGCGACGCGGTCACCCGGACGCACTCCTTCGGCGGCGAGTCCGCCGGCGAGCTTTTCGCAACGCTCTCCGAATTCCGAATAGGTATCGCGATGGCCGCCACAGACTACGCCGATTTTCTCTCCATAGAGATCTATGGCACGGTATAGAAACCGCACTGGTGTTAGCGGAATTTTCATGATTTCAGACCACGTATTTCCCCTGCGCGAGCAGGCGGTTTGCGATTGCGCGGCGTTTCTCGACGGAGTTAACCGGTTCAAAGCGAGTTAGACGCCGCACCAATTTCACATCTTCACCACCGCCGCACGCGCCGACAATATTCCTGGCACTCGATTCGATACGGCCCATTGAATCGCGAAGAAACACTTCGCACATGGCCGTCGAACTCTGGCGCGCACTCTTCCGCGAACGCAGAAGACTCGACTCCATCGCAAACGCTTCGATGATTACGTCGGCGATATTCACGAGAACTTCCTGTTGCTGTTCCAGTTGCGCCGCATATTTCCGGTGAGCAATCGCGATCCCAAATAGAGCCACTTTCTTCGCCTTCGCGACGAGCTGCTTCTCCTCATCCGCCTCCGGCTCAAAAGAAAGGCTCTCCGCCGCTGAAAGAAGTGGCAATTGCCCGCGAGCCGCGCGCTTTAGCAGCAGACCGGGGATCAAAAGACGATTGATTTCGTTAGTGCCCTCGAAGATACGATTGATTCGCGAATCGCGATACGCCCGCTCCACCATGTAGTCTTGATGAAACCCGTAACCACCGTGTATCTGGACACCCTCATCGGCGACGTAGTCAAGCATTTCAGAGGCGTAGACTTTCACGATGGAACACTCAATCGCAAACTCTTCAAAGGCTTCTAGCGCGCTCGAAGAAGTCTCGTCCATTTGATCTTGAATTAGACCGACGGTACGCCACGCAACCGATTCAGCCGCGTAGATCCGTATGGCCATTTCAGCCAATTTGTGCTGGATCGCACCGAATTCCGCGATCGGCCTGCCGAAAGCCTTGCGCTCCTTGGCATATTTCAGACTGGCGGCAAGAACGCTTTTCGCCGAACCCAAAACCCCCGCGCCCAGTTTCAGCCTGCCGCTGTTCAGAATGTTGAACGCAATCACATGCCCGCGGCCTATCTCACCCAGCACGTTCGCAACAGGCACCGGAACATTATCGAGATACAAAGCCGTGGTGGAACTCCCGATGATTCCCATTTTCTTTTCTTCAGCCCCGCTACTCACGCCCGGGAAACTGCGCTCTACCAGAAATGCCGTGAACTTCTCACCGCCTACCTTGGCGAACACGGTAAAAAGATCCGCTATACCGCCATTGGTGATCCACATCTTCTGGCCGTTCAAAATGTAGTGCGTGCCTTCGGCATTCAAATCCGCCCGTGTAAGAGCGGCCAGCGCGTCGGAACCAGCTTGAGGCTCGCTCAATGCATAAGCGCTCACCATCTCGGCGGTTGCCAGCCGGGGCAAATACTTTTGCTTCTGCTCCTCGGTTCCAAAATACAGAAGCGGCAGTGTGCCGATACCGGCATGAGCGCCGTGCGAGGCGGCGTACGATCCGTCCCGGCTTAGGGATTCGGCCACCAGGAAATCAGAGGCGAGGTCGAGTTCCATACCGCCAAATTTCTCAGGAACAGTGACGGCGGTAAATCCCAATTCGGCCGATTTTTGGAGCAGATTCCGAATGAGTCCAGGTTCGTGGCGCTGAATGGATTCGAGTTGCGGCTCCACTTCCTTAAGCCAGAACTCGTCCGCCGTTTTCGCGACAGCGCGGTGCTCTTCGCTGAGATCTTCCGGACTGAAGACATCATTGGCCGTGGGTTCAACCAAAAAGGAGCCGCCCCGACTGAGTTTATTAGGCTTGGTGACCAGCATTGTCATCTCCTCCCGCTAGAGCAATAGCCGTAACGAGCTTATCGCGAATTTCTGGCCAATTCCGCCGATAAGCTGGAAGACCGCCTCTTTAAGCTGGCTATAGCTATGTCGTCTCTGTTCGTCCACATTGTCGAGACCGTACTGATGGCTGTCCTCGTAACCCTGTTCCTCTGGATCTATGCTCAGGACCGGGGGCAGCGCCTCGCGTTGTGGATCGTAGGCTGGGTGGCGATCGTTCTGCATTTTGCAAATGCCGTTGCCGTTGCGAGTACTTCTAAACCGGGGGTTTTTTCTCCAGTGGTCGATTTACGCCACACTGTTGATTTCAGGTACGAGTTTTATCTTCTCTGTTTCCCAAGCCTGTGCAACGTTGAAACGACGGCTGATATTTCTCACGATTGTGCTCGCGCCTTCTTTACTCTATTGGGGCATTCTCGTCGCAGACGTCAAACAGGTCTCGCCGTATCGGATTATGTTGGCCGTGTCGATGGCCGGAGCAGCTCTCTTGATGCTCACGCATTACAAGGGAAAGAGGCTCGTACTTGTGTCTTGCGCAGCCGGCTTTTTGCCGGCCGCTTGCATCTGGCCGTGGCTGCCGCAGCATCCCGAATATGGCATCGACTACATTTTGTTCCTGTTTTTTGCCGCCGCTGGCGTCCTTTACTGGCGAATGTACGCAAGGTCCAGTCCAGGTGTTCTCCTGACCGCGCTCGCGTTTGTGGCTTGGGGGTTTGTCTTTCCTGTTGGAGAGGCTCTGGGCACGTATAATCTGGGGCCGCCGGGAGAAAGCGCGTTTTGGGATCTGGAGAAGTATGCCGTCGCGTTCGGTATGTTGCTGACGCTTTTCGAAGACAAGACGGAAATTGCAAGCAGCGTTGCAAAGCGTTATCACGACCTTTTCGAAGGGAATCTTGCGGCGGTCTATGTGTCCACGCTGGATGGACGCCTACTCGACTGCAACGCGGCCTTTCTCCGGATGTACGGCTTCGAAACTAAGGAAGAAGCGCTGACGAGGCACTTAGATGAACTTCATGGCTCGCGCGCGGCTAGGGACGCTTTTATTACTCTCCTCACTCAGCAAGGGCGGGTGCTGGACTATGAATCCGAGCAGCGGCGCAAGGACGGGTCATGCCTTTGGATTCTGGAGCGGGCCGTGCTGATCACCGACGCTCACGGCGCTAGCAGGGTGGAAGGAACCGCGATCGACATTTCCGAAAGGAAAGAGACTGAGCGTAAGCTGCAATCGGAAATAGCCGATCGGAAACGTGCGGAAGAGACCGCGAGGGCAGCTAACGAGGCGAAGAGCGTTTTCCTCGCTACCATGAGTCACGAGATTCGAACTCCGATGAATGGAATTATCGGAATGACGGAACTCGTACTTGACTCCAAGCTCACGACGGGGCAACGAGAAGATCTGCAGGTTGTTAGAAGCTCCGCCGAAGCGCTGCTGCTTGTCATCAACGATGTGCTCGATTTTTCGAAGATCGAAGCGGGGAAGCTCGAATTCGAGAGTATCCCGTTTGCGCTGGAAGGCACGATAGGCGATCTGGCGAAGCTGATGCGGTTCCGCGCTCAGGAAAAAGGACTTACCCTCAATTACAGTGTTGGACCCGATTTACCAAGAGCGGTGACGGGAGACCCGGGACGCATTCGGCAGGTGCTGCTGAACCTGGTCGGAAATGCGATTAAGTTCACCGAATCCGGCGAGGTCACCATCGGCGCCAGTCTGGAGTCGAAGAGCGGCGAAGACCTGCGGGTACATTTCACCGTAAGCGATACGGGAATCGGCATATCGCCCGATAAACGCGGCGTCATTTTCGAGCCATTTACGCAGGCGGAGAACTCTACCACTCGCCGCTTTGGTGGGACGGGGTTGGGACTTACAATCTCCTCCCGGCTGGTGAAGTTGATGGGCGGGAACATTTGGGTGGAAGACGGCCCGGGTGGAAAAGGAACTACCTTCCACTTCACGACATTGTTGGGAGCGGCACGCCACATTCCCGCGGCCCAGGACGTCGCTAAGCGAGTGAGCGAAGGACCTCTTAAGATTCTTCTCGCGGAGGACAATCCCGTGAACCAGCTGGTCGCTATTCGCGTGCTGGAGCGGCAAGGCCATACGGTATCGCTCACGCGAAACGGCCGCGAGGCTGTTGACGCGCTTTCGATCGAAGTCTTCGATGTCGTCCTGATGGATCTGGAAATGCCTGTAATGGACGGTATACAAGCGACACAGAGCATCCGCGAGAGTGAACGCGTTTCGGGTAAACATATCCCAATCATTGCCATGACGGCGAACGCGTTGAAGAGCGACGAGATTCGCTGCTACGCCGCCGGGATGGACGCCTACGTATCGAAGCCGGTCAATACTGAGACCCTGTTGCGGGCAATTGACAATTTGGTCTGTCAACCCGTGTAATGCTACGGGCCGTTACAATGGCCCTAAGCATGATCATCACGCGTTCGCCCTTGAGGGTTTCACTAGGCGGAGGGGGCACCGATTTGCCTTCTTATTCACGTGAGCACGGCGGCTTTTTGATTGCGGCCGCGATTGATAAGTACGTATACATAAACATCCATTCGCGTTTCGTGGATGGATTTCTGCTGAAGTACTCCCGGTTAGAGGAAGCTTCGTCGATCGGCGAGATTCAGCATCCCATTATTCGCGAGGCTCTCCGGGCGGTAGGCATACAAGGGCGAAATCTGGAGATTACGAGCATGGCGGACATACCGGCGGGGACGGGTCTCGGTTCATCGGGCAGTTTCACAACAGCACTTCTCAAAGCCCTGCATGCGTACAAAAAGAATTCGATTCATCCGAACGAGCTCGCGGAACAGGCTTGTTACGTGGAGATCGACGTTCTGAAAGAGCCGATCGGTAAACAGGATCAGTACATCTCGGCCTACGGAGGGATTACTTGTTTCGAGTTCGGCACCGACGGAGGCGTGAAGGCTTCTCCTCTAGCTATTTCGGAGGAGACTCTATACAACCTGGAAGACAATCTGTTATTGTTCTTCACTGGTTACTCGCGTTCGGCCTCGGTGATTCTCAAAGAACAAGATGACAAAAGCAAGCACCACGATTCGGAGATGACCGCCAACCTTCATTTCACGAAGGAACTCGGGATTTGTAGCAAGCGGGCGCTCGAAACAGGAAATCTGGCCGAATTCGGCCGGCTTATGACCGTCCACTGGGAACACAAGAAACACCGCAGCGCGGCGATGAGCAATGAGAAAATCGATGAAGTCTACCAGTACGCGATGGGGAATGGAGCGTTAGGGGGCAAGCTGATCGGCGCGGGAGGCGGAGGATTTCTGATGTTTTACGCCGGAAACAAGACCTTGCTGCGGCATGCGATGCGCGAGCACGGATTCAAAGAGGTAAGGTTCCGATTCGACTTTGAAGGAACGCGTACCATCTCCTACGAATAGCGGACATGGATCACTCCGTGGAACTCATGCCCGCAGTCATTCTGGCCGGAGGATTGGCTACGCGCCTGCGGCCGCTTACGGAAAGCATTCCTAAGGCCTTGATCGAGGTTGCGGGACGGCCTTTTCTCTGGCATCAACTCGAACTACTGAAAAAGCACGGGGTGCGGCGAGTTGTGCTCTCAGTCGGCTATTTAGGGGAAATGGTTCAGCAGTATTTTGGCAACGGTTCAGAGTTCGGGATCGAGATCGAATACTCTTTCGACGGCCCAGTTCTGCTCGGGACTGCTGGGGCCATCCGGAAGGCGCTGCCACTGTTGCCGGAGCGTTTCTTCGTGATGTACGGTGATTCCTACCTTCCCTGTGATTATGCGGCGGTGGAAGCGGCTTTCCGGCGGAGCGGGCGCCCAGGTTTGATGACCGTGTATCGCAACGAGAGCCGCTACGACAGCAGTAACGTCGAGTTCGACGGCAAGCGGATTCTACGATACGATAAGCGAAATCCCACGGCTGCGATGCGCCACATCGATTACGGTCTGGGCGCCTTCGAACGTAGTGTCTTCACAGACTTTTGCTCTGGAGAACCTCACGATCTTGCCAGAGTCTACCAGGATTTGCTTAACGCTGGGAGCCTAGCAGCTTTCGAGGTGCATGAGCGATTTTATGAAATCGGCTCTCACGAAGGACTGCGGGATACCATAGAATTTCTAAAATCCGAAACCGGGTCGAAACCGGGTCAGCCTGAACTTCCTCCTTTTCAACTAGCGGATATGGAGGCGGAGCGCTCCGTCCCTGTTATGAAGGGAGCTGGTTTGCGCGGTCGGCCCCGTCGCAGGCTATTTCCGCCCTTCATTTGACGCACGAGCTCTTCGTTTCCGTAGGGCTTGCCTGCCGAGGTCCACGCTCCTAAACCTAAACGCAACGACTTCCGTCATCCTTCTCGCTCCCGAGAAGTTCGCGCCAACCGCTCACCGAGCGCGTATCCCGCCGGTAACCCTCTGTATTTCGGGCAAGCGGCAATCTCCAAAAAAGGAGGCAGAGCGCTCTGCCTGTGTTTTTCGGTTTTGAAAAGGGGAAAGTTCAGGCCGACCCCGTTTTTCACAAGCGGCCCGCCTCTAGATCGGGGATCATCGCCAGCATAGAGCGCCGCAACGCCTCGCGCGTATTCGAACTGTTTTTCCAGCCTAGGCTGCGGAGGCGATCCGTATTCAGCCGCACGATTGGAACATCGCCTTTCCAGCCGCGCGAGCCTCCGGTGTACTGGAATTCTACTTGTCCAGTATCCAATTGCAGGCACTCTAAAGCCAGGTGCGCGATATCCGTCACTGTAATGTAATCGCCCGTCGCCACGTTATAAGCCGCAAACCGCTGTGGCGATTTGTGTGCGGCCAAAAGCACTGCTTCCACTACGTCGCTCACATGGATGTAGGACTTACTCTGCGTACCATCACCGAGGATTCGCAGTTGGCGCGGGTTCTTCAGTAGCTGCCGCAGGAAATCGAACCCCACTCCGTGCGTCTGCCGCGGGCCCACAACGTTACCAAAGCGGAACACCCGGCCCTCAAAATCGAACATGTGGCAATAAGCGGTAATTAAAGCTTCTCCCGCCAACTTACTAGCTCCATAAGTGGAAACTGGTGTGAGCGGGCCGTGATCTTCGTGCGCTTCTTGCTCCCCAAGATCCCCGTAGATCCCGCTTCCTGAAGCATACAGAATAGTGCCGACACCCGACCGGCGCATCGCTTCAACCACGTTGTTGGACAACCACGTGCCCTCCCGAAAATCGATGTCGGGCTCGGTTGCGGCCCGGGCGATATCCGGATTGGAGGCGAGGTGAATTACCGCATCGTGCCCGGCAACCGATGCCGTGAGCAAATCCAAATCATGCACGTCACTACGCACAACCCTGAACCGGGAATCACTGGCGTGATGTTGGTAGTGCCAGGTGCGCCCGGAGGAGAAATTGTCAAAAATTGTGACGGCTTCGACGCTGTTGTCTGTAAGCAGGCGATCGACAAAGTGACTGCCGATAAATCCAGCCCCCCCCACAATGAAGTACCGCCTTAAGTTAGTCATGTTTTCGGTGTTTTTGAAAGAGGGGCCCGGCAAGCCGCGAAAGTATTCAATCCGAACTTGTGAGAGAAACAACGGATCTCGCTGGGACGGAAACCCGCTTTGACCAGTAACGGCCAGAGGTCTTTCACGTCATAGTAAGCTTTGTGGTCATCCATCTCGTCTCTGGGACTCAATCCCAGTCGAAACGCTGAATACTCCAGAAACCGTTTACCGCGCCAAGATGGCACGTTGAACAAGCAAATTCCGCCCGGACGAACGATCCGCAGACACTCCCGCAATAGCTCCAGAGGTTCCCAGAGATGCTCCAGCACCGAGATGCATAAGATCACGCCCAGGCTAGCGGAGGGAATCTGGTGTAACGCATCGGGAAGAATGCCTTCGATCGCGCGAATCTTCGGGTTCCCCCGCAGATCCGTCGCCAAAGCACAATCTACTAATACCGATGTTCGAACCGATGGAAGAATGGAACGAATGAATGCCGCGTGGTATCCGCATCCGAAATCACCCACCTCTTGGCCTGCCAAAGAGCCTGCATACTTCCGAATTTGGCGTGCTGAAAGCCACACACCAAATCTGTCTACGACCGTTGGCTGGTAATCCTGACCAAAAGAGCGGTCCCTATTCCCCTCGCGTTGTACCGTGTTATCGGTTGTGCTTGACGTTTGCGGCTGCGCCATGGAGAACCAGTGTGAATGTGAAATTCATAAATCCAAAGACCAGGAACAAGAGACCGGTTACGGCAAGATGGTTTTCCGGGAACGCCTCGCCTGGCAATCGTAATCCGTATTTCAAATACCGATGGATGAGTGGTGCGACGAAAGCCATGCCCGTCAGAACACCAACCACGCTTAGAACAACCGACCGCGTGTATGAAAACCTCCGTAGCCAGCGGCGCGTGCGCTCCCCTCGATAGTCGAAAAGAATTCGCGCCAGCGAGCCTACGTAAAATCCGTGCAGACCGAGCACGGATAGCATTAGCCCCAACAGCATCCAATAAAGAGAGAACGTTACACGGCCCAGCGACACTGGCCCGAAGGTCATCGGCAGAGTTAGCAGCAACCCCAAACCAAGCAGAAGCAATCCTGGCCTATAGAGAAAGAAATCCGCGCCGTAGATGAACATCGCCTTGAGGTTTATCCAAGCGGCGTGCCACGGCGAGAACCATCCCGCCCGCTTATGATGGCTGAACCGGCCTTCCTGGTCTTTCAAAAACCGGACCGGCACTTCAACCGTCCGGAGTCCCATCCGGATCGATTTAAGGACCATCTCCGACGCGTACTCCCAGGATTGGGACTGCAGATCCATACGCTGAAGAGCGTCGCGCGTGATGCCGCGCATTCCACAATGGATATCCGAAAACCAGGTGCCATTCAGGAAATTCAGCAGCCAGGTAGTAACGGGCGTGCCGAAATATTGATGCAACATCGGCATCGAACCGGGCTCGATATAGCCTCGAAAACGCGAACCCATTACATATTCGAACCCGCCGCGAAAATTATCCACGAAGGGCTGCAGCTTGCGAAAATCGTATGTGCAATCGGCGTCACCCATCAGAACGTAATTGCCCCGAATGAAGGGAATGGCGTCTATGTAGGCCCGCCCTAGCCCTCGCTTCGGCGACTTCAGCACGCGGGCGCCCTTCGACATCGCGATCTCCGCCGTCTTATCGGTGGAGCTATCGATGATCAGAACTTCACCCTTAACGTTCGACTCCTTGAGACCCTGTTGACACCACTCTACAAATTGCGCGATCGTAATCTCCTCATTCAGAGATGGAATCACAATGGACAACTCGGGAGAATCGACATCATTCGCGGGAATTAATAACCGCAGCTCGCTGTCTTCGCAATTGACAGGAGCAGCAGTGATAGAAGAGGCAGCCGTGGTCATTTTAGACTAAACAGCTTCAGAGTGCGAATCCTGCGTGGACCGCGTCGTCCCGGAACATTTTGACGGTTTCGAGGGAATATTCGTCAAGGTCTTTACCTACCAGCGAGAACTTCTTCAGGATGTCAGCCGTCGCCGTGATCACATGACATCCAACGGCGTCGGCTTGAAACACGTTCAATAACTCCCGTGGACTAGCCCAGATTAGTTCGAGATTTACAGAATCGGCAATGATCCTGACGGCCTCGCTCATCATCGGTACAGGATCACGTCCGGTGTCTGCTATCCGGCCCGCAAAAACGGAGATGTATCCGCTCGGGCAACCACGCATTGCTCGACTCACTTCCTGGACCTGCGCGAGAGTCAAGAGCGCGGTTACATTCAGCTTCACACCCATTTGAGAAAGCCTGCAGATCAATTGCGCCGCCGATTCACCACGGGTGTTAGTCACCGGGATTTTGGCGTACACATTGCGGCCCCAACCCGCGATTTTAACCGCCTGTCTCTCCATCTCTCGAA
>JALYVD010000433.1 GCA_030853405.1 Acidobacteriota bacterium
GCGAACTTCGGGGCGCGGACCCAGCCTCGGCGGAGCAGGTCGAGTCCTTTGCGAGATCTTATGGCTTGACGGTCGGGGCGGTAGATCTCGCTTCGCGCACAATCCAGGTAAAAGGTTCGGTCAACAATTTCGAACGGGCGTTTGGGACGAAACTTTTGACCTATGAATCCCGGGGAATTCAATATCGTGCTCCTGAGGGGGAATTGCGGGTTCCGGCAGCTATCGCCGGGAGTATTGAGGCGGTAACGGGCCTGAGCACCAGACCGGCGGCGAGTCCGCACGCCTGAACGAGTTTCGGGATGGGGATTGAGGGCTGAATAGAATCAATAAGTTAAATGGGGTCTGGAAGCTGTGAAACAATCGAACGCGAGGCTGAGTGCGGTGCGGTGTTGAGAGGTTGATCGAATCGGAGCGGAAAGAACATGAATGACAGAGGTCCGCGGAAGGCAGTAATCCGCCTACGCCTTGGGTTTCAGTTCGTATTCACGCCGCTTGCAGGTGTCTCAGCTTAAAGTAGCGTTGCAGATTGTAAGTCAGCGCCACCCACAACGCTTCCGCCCGCACTCTCACCAGGCCTCGGCAACGCAAACGGGTCCACTTCAGTTTGTCTTTCATCCATGCGTGCGGAAACTCGGCGACAGGCGCGCGCTGCTTGTAGATCGCTTTGCCTTTCTCCGTCGCCATCTTGGCGTGATAGGTCTCCATGACAGCTGGCTCATGTCGGATGCTGACGGCGCGTCCGTGTTTTTCCATGGCGTTTTGCGGTGTGCAGGAGGCGCGGGCCGGGCATTGCGAACAGTCCCGCCGGGCGGCCGCATAGATATGCGTTCGCAGACCATCGTCACTCGTTTGAATTTGCTTCAACTTCAGCGGCTTGCCTTCAGGACAGATCAATCGATCGGCTTGTTCGTCATAGCGGAATGCCTCGGGCCCGTAACCGGCGGCAATGCCATTGTTCATCTCCTGCTCGCCCGTGCCGCGCCAACTGCCGTAAAAATCCACGCTCCGTTCCGCCGTGCCCACCACCGCCTTGCGGTGCGTGTAGTCGCCGTCGGCGATCACCTGCGCGGGATAACGGTTCCGCGTTTGTTTAATGCGGTCCAGCGCCGGCAGCAGGTGCTGCGCGTCGGAGGGCTGCTTGCTCACATCGATATCCACGATTAACTTATGTTCGGCGTCGACCGCCACTTGCACGTTGTACGCTGGCGCGAGGCCGTGGTCGGACATCCTCATGAACTGCGCATCGGCGTCGGTGGTTGAGGCTTGGCACGGTTTGTCGCGATCCCACTTCTTTTCGCTTTGCAGCCGCTCCACTTCGGCCCACGCTTGCTCGAGGCGCTCGACACGATCCTGTCCCGCGCGCCGCCGCGCCGCAGCTGCACGGCCGCGCTGGGATTGTTCGGCTTCCTCCTGTTGCAGCGTTTCGATGTGTGCGCGCGCTACCTTCAGGTGTTCGCGAATCTTCCCGGCCCGCGAGAACGTCTTCTTGCTGACGGCCGCGCGCACCTTCGTGCCGTCGACGGTGACACGTTCAAGCATAATGAGTTTTTCCATGCTCAGCATCGCCAGCACCTGCGTAAACAGATCCTGCAGCGCCTGCCCGTGCCGTACGCGGAAGTCCGAGAGCGTGTGGTGATTGACCGCCTTCAGCCCGGTCAACCAGCGCAGGCCGGGCTCGTAGGCGCACTCGCGTTCAATCTGCCGGGCCGACGAGATTCCGCGGGAGTAAGCGTAGAGCCAGATCGCGATTAGCAGGCGCGGTTCCCACAGATTGCGTCCCGCATGACCTTCCACCGCTTTGACGTCACCGTCGAACCCGGTCAAATTCAATCGCTCCAGCAGTATCCAGATGTTCCGCGCCGGATGATCAGCCGCCACCATCTGCTCCACATCCACCTGCTCCAACACGATCTGCCGCCGGTCCACCAACTCATAACGCGGTCTAGTTTCCTTTTCCATCAGCTTCAGTTTACGGCTGGTTGAAACATTTATAAATAGGAATGTTCGATTGTTTCACAGCTTCCAGCCTCCTCATTATGGATTTTCAGGATACCTCTTGCCGGTGTGTCTCCAAATGGAAGTGCTTCTGATTGAACGGGTTTTCTGGGTCTGCCGGGCTCTGCAGGTTCGGTTTGCACGCCGAATCGCCGGCTCAGTTCTTGGCGGAACTCGTCGTCTCCAAGCGGGAAGCCGGAGCGTGTGGCTTGGCGAATCCGGTCCTCGAGCGCCGCTGCGCCAGGGCCGCCAGAAAGACAATGTTGCCATAAGTTTGCATCGAAATGGCGCTGCCATCGCGCCATATCAAGCGGTCCGCTGGGCGCCAGTCCGAAGTTCGCTCGCGCGCTCGACCAGCGCCATTGCCCGGTCTGTTCCATCAAGGCCGCCTGAACCGGATTTCGCTCCACGTAAACCATTGCCGCCCAGAAATGTTCTTCATCGAGGGTGGTGGAGTGAAAACGCGCCTGCCAAAGG
>JALYVD010000259.1 GCA_030853405.1 Acidobacteriota bacterium
TTGAGGGCACTCGATTCGCGGAAATGCCGCTGACCGAAGCACCCCGGCCTCTTGCAGCTGCGATCGCCCAGTGCGCCATGGCCGACGGGCAATGTGGGTTGTGGACCGATCCAGCCGCCTTGGACGCTAATTATGTACGGCGCTGCGATGCCGAGTTGTCTTGGAAAGATGGTTAGTGCCTGGCGTACTCGCGCCATTCGGCAGCTATCCCCCAGACCTCTGAAATTTGCCGCTCCCCAGACATTCTGCTCTTGTATTGCCGCTGCAGATCGAAAGCCACCGGCTGCGCCGTTCTAAATTCGGGATAACCGATCAAAGTATCTCTTGACGCCGGATCGATACCGAAGTAATTGATCGGTCAACGCGCTCCTTCGCGCTTAACCGTGGGCCGGGAAGATTCTGCGCATTTCATTGATGCAGAACCAGCTCAAGAACCCATTCGCGGCGATGAGCGCGACGTAGTAATAGGCGATGCCCTGCTTCGATTGGGCTGGGAAGTCGTGTTTCCAGACGCGGTAGAGCGTGGCGGCGGCGACGGCCAGGAACAGGAAGTCCCTCAGTATCGCGAAGAGAGCGACGCTGACAACGGTGACCGCGATTCGTTCCTGCTTCCCGAGGGCGTTCATGGCGGTTGAGCCGTCGAAGATCCAGACGGGAATCAGATTGAGCAGGTTGAGCCAGCCTGCAAATTGCGCCACACCCAACCAGACTCCGTAGCCGGTTTGCAGGAACACAACGTAGGCGATCAGTCCGGAGAAGAATCCGAATAGCGGGCCGGCAAGGGAGATTTGGCCGGTAACTCCGGGGTCCACATTTTGGCCTCGCCAGCGGACGTAAGCGCCGAAAAGGTGGAACCGTGGCAGATCCGCAGCGAAGCCAAAACGCCGGATCACGAAGTAATGACCGAATTCGTGCAGCAGGATGGATAGCATGATGCCGAGCCCATACCACCAGCCGTACAGCGCCCAATAAACGGCAAGAAAACTGACCAGACTAAAGAGGAAACCGGCTTTCGGCAGAAGCAACAAAGCGGTCTTGAATTTCGCGAAAAACGCAATCGCGACGCCGAGAGGCCCGAACCGTTTGCGCCAGTCGGGTTTAGGTTCGGGGTTCAGGCGTGCGTCGAGTTTTGCGATTTCACGCAGAACCGCCTGGTACTCGTTCGAAGCGGGCGGGAGCAAATTGAGCGCGGCTTGCCAATGTTGCTTCGCGGCCTGGAATTGGCCGGTCGCGGTAAGTTGGCGAGCGCGGGTTGAGAGTTCCTGAAGCTGATCGGCATGTGTGTAGCGACCGCACTTGGAGCAGGCGAGCAGGCCGGGGCCGAGAGCCGTGCCGCATTTTGCGCAATAAGGAGGGTTCGGTGAAGAGGGAGCTGCCAAGTACTAGTGTACCGGCGGCGTTCGATTTATTACAGTTACATGGCCGCCCTTCAATCAATAGTAGAAGAGTTGAGAGATTTACCCCCGGCGAGACTGGAACAAGCGGACCAATACATCCATCAACTGCAGCAGGAGAACCAGGAAGAACAGATAGCTATTCTCCGCGCAACCGCCGGCTGTTTGACCGATGAAGACGCCGACGAATTCATCACTACGCTTAGGACATTCGAAACGGTTGATAGATCCAGTTGGCCCGATGACCCCAAACGATAGCGCTTTGTTCCTATAGTAGTTCTGGGGGAACTTCAGTATGGAGCCATCCGATCACGCCGTTTCCAGAGCCACCAGCCGCAATTGGCAGGGTTTCTGCGCACCGTGACCGTTTTACCTATCGATGAGCGGACGACACCCCACTATGCTGGGCTTCGAAATGAACTTGCGAACACTGGGAACCCTATTCCGGAGAATGATATCTGGATCGCGGCCGTTGCTCTCCAGCACGGACTCCCGTTGGTGACTCGGGATCAACACTTTCAACGCGTACCCTCGCTCCAACTGCCGCACTGGTAGGTAGCCGATTAACGGGTCTTCTGCTGTTTGCTCAATTCGCGGTCAAATTCCTGTTCCGATTCGAGCACGAATCTCTGCAGTTCGCCTGGATCCACAAACGGATTCGGCGCCCCCGGTTTCGCTCGCGCGAGTTTCTCCTCCATGTGAAAAAACTCGGTATGACCCGCGAGAAAAACATCGGCTTGCATGTTCTTTAAAATTTTGAAGCTGTGCCGGTAATCGGATACGATTTGCGGGTACTCGCGGTTGTTGACCAGTGGATAACCGGGAACGCTCGTGCTGCAGTAAAAGACGACATTGTAGGTCTTCCCTGCCTCATTAACCGGCATAGTCCACGTGGTGCAGCCTTTCGTGTGGCCGGGCGTTAAGACTGCGGTCAGGGCTGTTCCGCCCAGTTCTACTTTATCTCCAGTGTTGATAATCCGATCGACTTTGACAGGCGGCATTTGACTATCCCAGCCCCCGCCGTAGCTGCTTTGTTGACCTGAGTTCAACGTCCCGGCATCGGCTCGGCTGGCGATCACCTTCGCGCCCGAATCCTTTTTGAGTTCAGCAAGGCCGCCGGAGTGATCGTAATGGGCGTGACTATTCAGAAGGTATTTCACGTCTCGCATGTGAAAGCCCAGCGCGCCAACATTCTTCTCAATCAGCGGGGCGCTTTCGGGCAAGGCTCCATCTAGGATGATATTGCCAGCGGATGTCGAGATCAGGTACGAGCCAAGACCGGCAGTGCCGACAAAATAGATATTCCCGATGATGTGGAACGGCTTCTGCGGTTGATTCCATGCAACCCGTCTTGAAGAGAATTTATGGGCTGCAATTGCGGAGACACACACGCATAGCAGCACGCCAACGGCACGTCCAGTGGTCATCAGTTAAGAATATTTTTTCAGCAGGGATTCAAGACGCTCCAGCGCTTCGGTGCGAGCCTTCTTGTTGGCCGCATTTGCATCGGGCGCTTCGCCTGCTCGCATGAATCCGTGCCCCGCGCCGTCGTAGATCACGGGCTCGTATTCTTTGTGCAAAGACTTCATGGCCGTAGTCGTATCGGGTATGGTTGCGCCTATACGCGCATCGTTCCCCGCATAAAAACCATACACAGGAGCTTTGATCCGCGCCATTGCATCTCTGTCGGGCGGCGCTCCATAAAAAACGAATGCGGCGGTTAGATCTTGACGGTTTGTGGCAAAGCGAAACGACTGACCGCCTCCCCAACAGAATCCCACGACGAAGAGTTTGCCGTTAGAAGCAGGCAGCTTCTTACCGTAATCGGCGCTGGCGTTCAGATCGGCGGTCACCTGATCGGGGTTGAGTCCGCTCACCGCCTGAATCGCACCGCTTTGATCGAAGCTTGCGGTGCGCCCGCCGTTTTGTCCCATACCAGACAGCAGATCGGGCGCAACAACGATGTATCCGGCGGCTGCGAGTTGGTCGGCCATATCCTGCACCCAGTCGGTGAGCCCAAAAATTTCGTGAATCATGAGAATCACCGGAGCCTTCGTGGCCGACTCGGGGTAGACGACAAAAGTCTCGACGGAACGGCCGTCGTGCTTGACCGTGACCCATTCGCGGTGGCGAGGCGATTTCTCGACATTCTGTTTGGCCCAGTCCTGAGCCGGAAGGGAAACTGCGGCAATCGTCAGCAGCAACAACAATCGTTTCATCACAACCGTTGTACTACGTTTCGCATCACCAGATAAATTCCTTGGCTTCGTCGCGGCGCTTATAGCTGTCGAGCACGTGCACCACCCGAATCTTCTTAACCTTGGCGGGCGAGAGTTGGCCGAGCGGAATGTAGACGATTTTCCGATTGACGCGCGAGGCCATCTGGCGGAAAATACTGCGCGGCGGCTTTGCGGCGATATAAAGAACGTGGCGTTCGATCGAGTAATCGAGTGCAGCCATCAGCAGTCGCTCGGCTTTAGTCTCGGCGGTTTCGTAGTCGATGTCGGTCCAGACGTCGTACAAGCGGCGTGGCGGGAGTGTCATCAGAAGCCCACCGTATTCAGCGCGGCCAATGCCCGGACCTACGATATGCTCGAACGGTTGCGTCGAGTAGAAGGCCATGTCCGACTCGTTCTGATGTTCGCCTAGCCACGTCGTGAGATAGCCGTAGCGGTTATCGCGGTCCTCGTCGAAGATGACAACGAGAGCGCCGATCTCGCCCGAAAATTTACCGAGTTCCCGGACGTAGAGCTTACCTTCATGCCAGTTGCGAATTGTCTCGCGAAGGTCGATGCCGTCGAGCGTTGAGGTGGTGAATGGCTCGACACGCGAGCGCTCTTCGGAAACAACGCTCTTCGCATACCGCTTAAGAAATCGACCATAATTTTCGATAACTAAATCTTCGGGAGGATACGAGCAGATGGAATTGCCGTTCGTCTGGCTGGCCCATTCCCCGTCGAACTTTTCCCGTTTGCGTGCCTTAAGTCCGGCGGGCTTCAGCATCTGCTTCATGCGCGGGAGCCTCCGCCGGATACGCAGTTTGCGGGTGTGAATCCAGACTTCTTCGCCCGAAAGATTCAGCGTTTCAAGAGGTGGGTCTTCGGTCAGCTGCGGACTGAAGCGATTGGCCATCTGCCAGACTTCGTAGGCGTAATTGTCGTCGATGATAGATCGCGCGCCGAGGCTGAGATCGTAGATGCCCGGGACCAGATGGCTGTCGAGCATGGCCAGATTGCGCGTGAATTTCGCAAGAGTGCGGCGCTGCCAGGATTCAATCCTGTCGCCTGTATTGATGACGTATTCTTTCTCGGCATCGCGCAGAAGAGCAAGTTGCCAGCGAAAGCGATCCGCGGTTATTACGGCGTTTCCCTGGCGCGATTTGTCAAATATTTCCTGATAGTAGGGCGGCTCGCCGGTGACTTCGGCCAGGCAATCGGGATGCAGATTAAACAACTCTGAGTGACCGAATAATCGGGCGCGAGGAAGTGCAGGTTCATCCTGGGGAACTTCCATGGCGTCCAGAAGCGGATCGAGCAGGTTTAGCGAGACCACGGCCAGCACGGATGCAAGTGGATCGGAACCTTGCAGTTTCCAAGCCATTGCGGCGGCGTGGGACTCGACTAGCGGAGTGCGCGGCTGCGGGTGGACTCGATACGCCTCAACATAGAGTTCCATACCGATAACCTCAATAGAATAGGGCTCCGGATACGTGTCGCTGAGGTGCGGTTTTTCGGTAGTGGGTGGCTCGAGAAATATGATTTCGGCGGCGATCTCCTGAGCCAGACGCAGCGCTTCAATGAAGGGATCGGCAGGCTCGACGGGAATATAGGTGGCCGAGTCCTCGCCCTCCTTGTTGGTATCGGGAAGGACGATCACCGACATGCGCGGCATCCGTTCGAGCGCGGCACGATACCGATCTTCCAAGGAAGACGGAAGTTCGACGGCAACGACGCGCGGACGATGTTCGAGTATGTAGCGGCGGAGTCGAACAGTAAATTCGAGGCGGCCAGGCACGACGGGGAAATAGGTCAGGTTGCCGCGGCTGAGAGTTCCTGCGCGGCTCGGTTCTGACAGACTCGGTTCTGACAACATCTTGCTATTTGCGGAGAGCGTAGCGGAGAGCTTCTTCACCCAGGATCGCGCGGACGGCGCCGGGCAGCAGTATGCGTGCCGGGTGTCCGGTTTGGCCCGTCAACTTCAAGGCATAACGCGCGATGTTTACGCCATCCCGGACCGTATAGCTCTCATCCGCCGCGTGGGCCTGCTGAAGGAAATCCGTCACATACTGCAACACCTCTTCAGGCGAGAAAGGCAGGTTTTCACGTAGAATGGCGAGTTCTTCTTCGCGCTCCGGAAAATCAATCAGAATCTGCGGTTGCAGGCGGGAGTGGATGTACTCGGGAAGATCGAAGGTGGAGGAATCTTCGTTCATGGTGGCGACGAGGCGGAAGTTGGGATGCGCTTTAATTTTGATTCCGGCGACGATCGATTCCACGTAGCGCCGATTATCCAACAGCGGCGCGAGACTGGCCCAACTCTTCTCGCTCATCCGATTGCCTTCATCGAGAATGGCGACTCCGCCCCGAATCATCGCCGTTACCAGCGGCGAAGCGACATATTTGAGCTGCGACGCTCCTTCAATGACGGGAGTGATCAGCAGGTCTTCGGGACGCGTATCGACAGTGGCTTGCAAGATATAGACTTCCCGGCCCAGTCGTTTGCCTGCCGCATAAGCCATGGTCGTTTTGCCGACGCCCGGCTTGCCGAGCAGGCGCGGGTTCATGGGGACGTCGCGCTCGTCAATCACCATCCACGCGGCCATTAACTGGCGCATGGCTTCTTCCTGTCCCACCCACGTGACGTTTAATTCGTCTGGATGTGCAAGGTGCAGGTCGATGCCTTCAAGAGAGACTTTCATGAGAGATACACCTCCATCGTAGAATGAGAGTTCTCCGGGGATGACAGCAAAGCTAATACGCCTGGCATACGCGTTCGAGTATCTGGCCGCGGTGGTGGCGATCTTCACCGCATGGTCGGAGATCGGTGGCCAGGCTGCGCTCGACCTGATGCACTGGACCTATAAGTTGGGCTTCAGCCTGGCGCTCGCGTCGGCGATCGTGGCCTACACTGCAGCCATAGTCTCGTCCGAATCGGTGTGGACCATGCGCTCAGTGCGCTGGTTGACCGTCATCGCACTGATTGTTGCGGCGATGGGAATTGTCACCTATTTTTACGCTTTGCAGGAGTATTCGGGCGATTCCGATGAGTCGGGCACCGTCTCCTGGAGGATTCCGGCGAATTTGAACGCCGCGCGGTATTCATGAGCAGTCCCGATTCCCCCGTAGAAATTGCAGCCTGGGCGCAACCGGGGACGTCGTTCACCGTTGAATATTCGCTTCCGCTTTTTCATGAGATAGATTTCTTTCTCAACGAAGGGTACCGGCGCATTCCGCATGGCGGTATCGAGCTTGGCGGACTGCTGTTTGGACGCACGGTCTCGAACGGAATCCGTATTGAGGCGTTTCGGCCGATTGAGTGTGAACATGCTTCCGGGCCTTCCTTCAAGCTTTCGGAACGCGACGTTGCTGGATTGCGGAAGCAGATTGAAGACGGCGAGCCGGGGCTGCAGGTGCTTGGATGGTTTGTAGCGCATACCCGCAGCGAACTTCAGATGAACGACATGGAAGCCGCGTTGTTCGACGAGCTTCTGCCGGGGCCAGAGAAGGCAACACTTCTGGTGAAACCGGAGAAGTTCAAATCGACCCGGTTTACTTTTCTGGTGCGCCGCGCGGATGGTTCGGTCGAGCGCGATGGAATGGAGCAGGCCTTTGTTTTGCCCTTGCCGGGAAGGGCTGCGCGCGTCGATCCGGCTCCAGTTATTCTGGCGGAACCCGTGCCGGAGCGCGTTGTTGAAAATACTCCTGAGATTCCTCGGCGCCCCGTCATTCATCAAGAGCGGCAAGAAGAGCGGGTTCAAGAAGCGCCATGGGCGTTTTCCGTTCCAACGCCGGTGCAAGTCCCCGTCCCGATTTCGCCGCCACCATCTTTACCGCTGCAGAGAAACACTCCGGAATCTGAGTCGCGCATCGAACGGCGGCGTGCGGCGCGTGAAACACAGAGAGCGCCCAGCGGTTCAAAGCTTGGGTTTGTGTTGATCTTGCTGCTTGCCGGAATTCTTGGATGCGGCATAGGATACTGGACTTACCTGCAGCTTCCTTCGGCTGTCATTCCGCTGAACCTGCAACCGAATGCGGGTGGATTCACGTTGTCATGGCCAGCGGAATTGACGCGCGACGCGGTTTACGTGGCAGTGCGCGTGAATGACGGCGAGCCGATGCTTGTTTCAGCGCCAGACAGGAACTCCGGTCATTCGGAAATCAACGTAACCGGCGACAACGTAAAGGTTGAACTGATTGCCCGCCGTTGGATGCGCGACTCGCGGGGTATAGTCCGCTACGTCCGGTGAATCCGTAAATCTTCGCCCTTCATCTGGCTCGGTTGTTCCAAACCCATGATGTTTAAAATGGTGGGCGCGATGTCTCTCAACGCTCCACCGCGACGCAGACTCAGATCGTCATTGGTCATATAAATCAGTGGCACTGGATTGATAGTGTGATACGTGTGCGGTCCCTTGGTAATCGGGTCTATCATCGTTTCCGCATTACCATGGTCCGCCGTAACAAGCCACGACCCGCCACAACGTTTCAACGCGCTGTGAATCTCACCTAAACCCGCGTCAACCGTTTCGCACGCGCGTACGGTCGGTTCCATTTTGCCCGAGTGAGCGACCATGTCGGCGTTGGCGTAGTTCATGACGATCAGATCGAAGCCGCCCTGTTCAATCGCGTGGACGATTTTTTCGGTGATGCCGGCAGCGCTCATTTCGGGCAGTAAATCGTACGTCGCAACTTTGGGCGACGCCACCAACTCACGTTCTTCGCCGGCGTATGGCTTTTCATTTCCGCCATTGAAGAAATAGGTCACGTGAGCGTACTTCTCGGTTTCCGCCACGCGGAGATTTTTCGAGTTCGCCCGCTCCATCACTTCGGCCAGAATGTTGTCGGGGTGCTCGGGCGGTAGAACGAATGGTAGGCCGAAGCCCTTGTCGTACTGAGTCATCATCGTGTACGTCAGGTTCTTCGGAACAACCGAGCGGGATGGCTTCTCCAGCGAGAAATCCATGAAGGCCGTGGTGATTTCCCGGGCGCGGTCGGCCCGGTAGTTGTACATGATCAGGCTATCGTCGTCGCGTACAAGGCCGATGGGCTCGCCGCTACCATCGACGATGGTTGCCGGCTCGATGAACTCGTCCGTGATGCCGTGCTGGTACGACTTGAGCACCGCTTCGGCCGCGGATGTAAACTTCGCTCCGTCGCCGAGCGCCATGGCGCCGAAAGCGCGCTCGATGCGTTCCCAACGCTTATCGCGGTCCATTGCATAGTAGCGGCCCGAAACGGAAGCGATCTTCCCTACCCCGATCTCAGCCAGCTTGCGTTCAACCTG
>JALYVD010000267.1 GCA_030853405.1 Acidobacteriota bacterium
CAAGAGTAAGCGGTTGTTTCGGGCGCCCTGTTCGCATGCAGCCTCCGGCAGTATCTTCTACCCCAGAATAAAGGACTCTTATTCCTTTATCAACGAATTTCTAACTCAGCACACTAGTGGTTTCGGAGATCGCATTTGCATGCGTCTTAATGGTGGCCACGGGCCTGTTGATCCGGAGCTTTTTGCGAGTGCTGGACGTGAACCTCGGATTCCAGCCCGCGAGTGCAGCCGCGCTGCGGATCGACCCGAGCGCACAAGTGCTGCGGGTGGATCCGAAATCGAAAAAGGCCTCAATCGAGCAGATTTCGGCGTACTTCGACGACGTTCTGCGCCGGGTACGTGAACTGCCGGGGGTAGAGGCCGCCGGGCTGACCGATGCGCTGCCACTCGGGCGTAATCGCACCTGGGGGGGTGCGCTAGGCGTGGTTTACAAGCGCGGTGAGTATCCGGAGGCTTTTGTCCATGTGGTTTCGGGTGGTTATTTGAAAGCCGCGGGCATCGCCTTGAAAGACGGCCGCGATTTCAACGAGCGAGATACCTCGTCGAGCGAACCGGTCATTCTCGTCAACGAAACACTGGGGCGTAGATTGTGGCCGGGTCAAAACCCCGATAGGAAAGCTGATGGCCGGTGGCTCGGCCAAAGCCAGGCGGGTAATCGGCGTAGTGACGGATGTGCACCATTTGAGTCTGGAGCAGGACTCCGGCCCCGAGATGTACTTTACGGTACGGCAGGTTCCGGACTATAGCTCAGTGAACTTGGTGGTGCGTTCCAGGATGGACGACAGCGCATTGACCTCCAGCGTTCGGCGAGTTTTGCTGCCCATTAATCCGGAAATGCCAAACGAGCAATTTCACACGCTGCAGCAACTGGTGGATCGGGCCGTGTCTCCGCGCCGCTTCATCGTGCTGCTGTTATCGGGCTTCGCACTTTCGCGTTGATTCTCGCTTCGCTTGGTATCTATGCTGTCATTTCGTACTCAGTGGCACAGCGCACCCAGGAAATAGGCATCCGCATGGCGTTGGGCGCTTCTTCGGGCGCGTTGCAGAGAGCTATTCTGCTACAGACATTAGGATTGGCCGCATGCGGGCTGGTGTTGGGTACGGCGGCATCCGTCCTACTGACGCAGGCATTGAGAGGATTGTTGTTTGGGGTGACACCTAACGATCCCGTGACGTTCGTGGGGATGCTAGTTGTGTTAGTTGGGGTTGCGGCGGCCGCTGGTTATCTACCCGCCCGCCGCGCCTCGAAAATTGATCCGATAATCGCTCTTCGCGCGTAGTAACAAGTGCACGGTGTCGCAAAAATTGGTGGTCCCGACCACTTGCTCACGCGCGTGGTTCTGCAACCGAATTTCGAAAACCGGCACTAGTTCTTCAACAGAACCAGGGGCGCCTGCTCCGCTCCGGCAACGTGTTCGAAGAAAGTTCTCGCTTCGGGATATCGTTCCGCAGGAAGAGTAGTAGCCGAGACATCCAGTTCCTCGGTAAACAGCAAATCGTTACCGTCCAGCTTATAATCGGACGAGTACGATCCGAAACTGGTATTGAATTTCGCCGGGTCCGGCATCTCGTCAACCTTGAAGTTCGCGGGTAGTTTCACCCGGACCCGCTTGTGATAACACTCGGAATCGAGAACCAGAGGATGAATGCGTTTTTCCGACTGCAGCGGAAAGCGATTATAAGGTTCGACAATAGCAGGCTTAAAGACGAGCAACCGTCCTTGCATAAGTTGCGCGTAACGAGGCGCTTTGAACGATATCCGGATCCCAAACGCCCCTTCGTCGAACTTATCGGCCGCGTCCATTTGATCCAGTTCCAAGGCCTTGACCTCACGCGATAGCCACGCTTCTATCATCTTGCGGAACTCCACTGGTTGAAGATAGTCGTGAACGGACCGGAAGTCTCTAGCGCTTTGCGCCCGGCTATCGAATCCGATGACGGCCTCGAGAGAGCCATCCTGCGCCAGCGATCCCGTTACACTAACGTCCGTCCGATTAGTCTCCGGAGGGGCGACAGGCATGCGCGCGATATCCCCTTTCGCGCCAGCGGCGATCAAGGCGTAACTGCCTTGTTCATACTCGGGAAGATCTCCAGCAGGCGTCTCGCTGTCGGTCGGATCGAAAATCAACAAGCGGCCGAGAACCGGGTGAATGAGCACTGCGGGATTCGACACGGTATCCGGAACGGCAATGGCAATAATCGCGTGATTGAACTGGTACGGAGACGCCCATTCAGCCCGTACATAGTTGCGGTCGCCGGAAAAGATCAGTACCATATGCGATTCGATTCCGGCCACTCGAAGCATCGCCCGCATCAGGTTTGCCTTGTCTTTGCAATCCCCATACTGCTTCGCAAAAACGTCCGTTGCAAGATGCGGCTGGTAGCCTCCGCCGCGCGCCAGGTTCGTCGAGATTTCCACGTATTTGATCTTCTGCACATAACGCCCGATGGCCTGAATACGTTGATAAACGGTACTGACCTTAGCGATCAACTCTCTTACTTTGGCGTTTAGCGGTTCGCTCGTTTGAAATTGCGTATCCGCCATCCCGCTGTACCATTGCGAAACATCGCTCCAGCTACTTAACTGTTTGGCCGCTGCGGTATCGGCTCGGCTCCGCTCAAACGTCACTCCCATCCAGGGAACCAGAGAATCGACCCCCGGGCTGCGCGCTTCCTTCTTAATCGGTCCGAGGTCTTTCAACTCCCACGTGTAGGTGTTGCCCTCGACCGTTGGGGTAATCGCGCCGTGATTAAAGATGCTAGCTTTGGCCTGCCACCCAGCGGGTAAAGTCAGCACGCAACGCGACAACAGCGCCGGTTGATTTTGCTGAAAATACCAGATTGTTTGAGGAATAATCTCCGGTTCCTCAAAGCTGGCCGACCAGGCAAACGTAGATCCAATCTCGGGATTCTGAGCGACGATGATCCGAGCGCGGTATTCGTCATATAACTCGAAGTCCGCTTTCACGGCCCGATCCACGATGTCGTTTTTCCCGTACGTCTTAACCGCGCCATTCGGAGCTATAAGCCACGCGTGAAACTCGCGGATCCTGGTCGATTTTTGTAGATATTGAACTTCCGCTTCAGCCCGGCGCCGGCCTTCCCAACTGAGTATTTTTACAGCCTCGCGGATCTGTCTGGCCGTCATTCCATCCGAGTCCACCGTCAGATGATGTTCATCGAGCAGAGTCACCGAGTGTACTTCGGGCGGATAGACCGGCAAAGCGCGGGTACTCAATTCCTTAACCCAATCGGGCGCGGCATCGGCGCCCCAGAGCGGAACAGCCGCGCACAACAGACTCAGAGCAAAAAGAGTTCTCATTTTTGGCTCTTACCGGTTTTCCGCCAAAGGGGCGGTCTGATTTATTTTAAGCGTCAACAGATGAGAATCTCCGTCGTGGACGCCTTCGAAAATCTTCTTCAGAACCGGATAACCCGCAACCGGAAAATAGCAGCTTAAATTCTTCCCGAATATGAACTCGCGATGATACAGCAGCCTGTTACCCATCTTGATAATTTTCACCGAGTAACTGCCAACCGGATCGAAGTTGACTCCGCCCGGTGCGTCGCTTTGATCGAGCGCGTAACCGGATGGCAACTCGATGCTCACATCCTCTGTTTCCGACCACGGATATTTCATCAGGATGTCGTATTTACGCGTGCCGCTGACATAGCGCACGGGCCGATTCATCTCGAAGATGGCGGGGGCGAAGAATAGGCGCTTCCCGGTCCGCGTAGCGTAGTTTTCCACTCTCAGGTGGTAGCCGATAGAAACCGGTTTCGAGATATCCGAAGGGTCGCTCATCTTAATCTGAGTAACTTCGGCGCCGGGGAGACGGCTCTTTATTTCATCGCTGAAACGTTTTTCCCGTTCTTGCGCCGAGCGCTTTCGGTTCTGCGCCCGCCACTCTTCCGCCGGGTGGCCACCGCGCACCTCTTGAAGATCGCCCTCTAGAGCACCCTGACCATCGAGCTTCACCTGGCCAGTTCGCTTGTAGTGCGAATCGGCGGCGCTTGTGGTGTCGCTCACTATCCACTCTGGATCTTTCCCATCCGCTACCAGAACATTCACGCCTTCTTCCTGCCAGCGCACGCGGCCTGGTTCGAGGAAGCGGGTCGCCGGATCGTATAACCGCCACTTCCCATTGACGTTCACCGCTACGTCTTGCGCCGGAAGATACGGAATCATCGCCTCGCGGTGCGTGATCATTCGTTCGCGGTCGCACAAATAGGCCATTCGAGCGTCGAACCCTTCCGCAGCCGCAAGCGCCACAAAGGCCAGTTCGATATCCGTGTGCGTGCCAAGGCCTTTTTTCAGTGTCTCGCCCGTGTTGCGATTGGGCTTGAAGCCCTGCCGGTCCAGATCCGTCGCCTCGTCGCCGGAGATATTCTTGATGTTCTTCTGACAATATTCATAAAGATGGCGCAGCTTATCTTCGGGCGAAGCCGCCCCGGCTGCCGCTTTTTCCGCGATGTCCTTCACTTCCGAATTCACTTTAACCGCGGTTTTATAAGCGTTGTAACGGTTCTTCCCTTCCGTTTTCCAAAACCGTTCAGGATTCTCCTTTCTGTCCTCGGAGTAATAGATGAAGATCCATGGCCTGGTCTCGGTATACGGAGGCGTATCCTCTTCATCCTTGAAAGCGGGAATATTGCCGATGCTGGAAACAAAGAACCCTGTGGCGCCTTCTGGCTTGAAATCCGGCAGATCGGTGTTGAACGCCCTTGATCGCATCAGGTAGGGATAATAGGGACTGTGTAGCGGCTTGATATGAAAGACAACGCGTTCGCAGGGGATCTCACGCTGCGCTTGCAGGAATTGAAACTGCTCCACTTCATCTACGTACATGCGCCAGCGGTATTCAATGATGGAACCGGCTTTCACCCCCGGCATGGCAAACGAAATTGCGTGGACGTTCGAGCGCTTCTTCTTTTCAAGGACGTGATCGAATATCGCGTCTTTCGCTACTTCCTGGACACTGCCGTCCGGCTGAATGGTGCGGGCAGCGACGTCGCCAATCCGTTCTTTGCGCCCATATTCCAGATCCACCGTCCCGTATTTCTGCGCGCCGCGGTCGGTGAAGATCTTGACCCGTAAGTATTGCGTGTAAGTTGTGTTCAGTTCCTGGTTATTCACCACTGAATCCGAAACCCACGTCTCCCAAAAAAGCGCTTCCGCATCCGCCGCTGGATCCACGCGGCCCTTTTGAAGAGTCAAATCTTCTGGAGGAATCGGCTTCCACTCGAGGGCGAGAACGGGGAGCGAGTACGCAACCGCGAGTACGGAAAAAGCGAGTAGTCGTTTCAAAGAGCACCTGCTGGGAATGAAATGCCTTAGTATACAAAGATGGCGGGCCTGCGCGCGCGTTTTAAAAACATCCTTCGGGAGCGACGATGAAGAGGGCTGGTCCGCGGCTGAGACTTATTTCCTCAAAGACGCAATCGGACGATCGGCAATTCTCCTGTCTTAAGGCGCTAACGACTCTGGATTTGTTCTGTGGCGCGGGAGGCATAACAGAGGGATTTCGGCAGGCGGGCTACGCCTGTCTGTATGGCAACGATTGCATGGTTGAGGCGATTGAGACTTTCGCGTGTAACCATCCGGATGCCTGGGCGGACAGCCGGAATGTCGAGGACGTCGATCCCGGCGACGTGCGAAGCAGGCTCTCCATCGCTAAGGGCGCATTAGACGTTCTGGTCGGTGGACCGCCTTGTCAGGGCTTCTCTATCAACGCGCCGGAACGTTTTCTTCAGGACCCGCGCAACAAGCTATTCAAAGACTACATTCGATTTCTTGAGGAATTTGAACCGAAGACCTTTGTGTTTGAAAATGTCCCGGGGTTGCTCTCGCTCGGAGATGGAAAGGTCTTCCGGCGGATTATCAACGAGTTCGAACGGCTTGGATATCACGTCACCGCCAAAATTCTGTTCGCGGCTCACTACGGTGTTCCCCAGGAACGTTGGCGTCTTATTTTGCTTGGATCCAGGCACGCTGCCATCGATTCTCCAGCGCCGACGCATTACGCTAAGGGCCGGCCGAATTTCCGGGGTGGCGGGACGCTGACATACTCGTCGAGCGACGCCGATAAGAGGCGGCTTGCGCCGGCTGTGACTGTGGGTGAATCAATCGGAGATCTCCCCCGTCTCGAAATGGGCGAGGGAGCCGAGGTAGTCGGCTACACTGTCGAACCTCACAGCTTATACGCGAGACTGATGCGGAATCCAGCCGGAGTGACGTTCAATCACTTCGGAGCGAAATTGGCTAAACAGAACGTCGAGCGCATGAAGTACGTGCGCCCGGGCGGATCTTGGAGGGATATCCCTCACCATTTACTGCCAAAGGGAATGCAGCGCGCGCGCAAGTCGGACCACACAAAGCGGTACGGCCGGTTGCGCAACGATGGATTGGCGAGTACGGTTATGACGAAGTGCGATCCGCATTGGGGGGCCGTATTTCTGCCGGATCAGGAGCGTTCTTTGACCGTCCGTGAAGCGGCCCGGTTTCAGTCGTTCCCGGACGCCTACAGGTTTCTCGGTCCTCGCGTCTCTCAATACGAGCAGGTGGGAAATGCGGTGCCCGTTCTAATGGCGAAGGCGCTCGCAACCCAAATTCGCTCGCATTTGCAGGCACACGGAGGCCTTTCGGCAGGTTCGCCCGAAATAGCCCATGGCTAGCAATATCGTCGAGTTTTTTGGCTTCAGTCCTGCCGATCAGTCAGCGGAAGCCAAGCAGGCTCGGACCAGTCTTCAGTGTCCATTCTTGAAACGCACATGCATTAAGACGTTGGGGCGTTCCGGCCTGATAAGCGGAGTCTGCACTCTTAAGCCTAAGACGAGTGGGCCGGTAATCTGTTGTCCCATCCGGCTCTATGCCGGCGAATATCAAATTTTGAAGGACGTGGCGTTACAAGCGTTCGGGCCAGGTTTCGAGTTGGTTATCGGTAACGACATTCTCAGTTACCGGAACGGGCGCCCTGGGACGCCATGCGTTGCCGTTTTCGGGAAGAGGTGGGGCAAAGAACTCCGCCTTCCCAACCGTTCGAAGAAAGGTGATAGGACGGGAGCGTATTTCGTCGATTGGATTCTCGCTCACGTGGATGGTTCGGGCAAGCTGCTCAGTTTCGTTGCGGTTGAAGTGCAATCGATCGACACCACCGGGAATTATCAAGCGGAGCGCTCGGCGCATCTTGAGGGCATTCCGTTCGCCGGAAGCAGCACGGCCGGGTTCAATTGGGAGAATGTGAACAAGCGAATTCTTCCTCAAATCATTTATAAAGGGCACGTTTTAAGGCGTGAGCCGCTTTGCCACAAGGGCCTCTTTTTCGTTTGCCCCACGCCCGTGTACGGCAAAATCGCGGAGCGGCTCGGCGGTCACCTCGAAGAGATTCACCAGCAGCCCGGTTCGGTAACGATGATGTGGTACGACGTGGGCCCGCCAGTTCCAGACGGACAGATACGCGAATTGGAACTGTTAGGCCAAGCGACAACGACCGTTGACCAGGTCGCGCTAGCTTTCACCGCGCCGAGCAATCTGCCGCCGCCAAAAGTTTACGAAAAGGCTATTCTGGCCGAGTTGTAACGCATGGACCGCAGCGAAAACATGCGGCGGATCAGGAGCAAGGACACCGGCCCAGAGCTTATCGTCAGACGCCTGGTTCATTCGCTTGGCTATCGTTACCGGCTCCACCGGGCCGATCTGCCGGGAAAGCCCGACCTCGTATTCAACCGCCGCCGGAAGGTTATTTTTGTACACGGATGTTTTTGGCATCAGCACTCGCGCTGCAAGATCACCCATGTTCCGCGATCGAACGGGGACTACTGGGCTCCAAAGCTCGCCCGCAACAAGGCCAGGGATGTGAGGACCAGGGCGAAGCTCCGGAAGCTTGGCTGGCATTACTTAATTATCTGGGAATGTGAAACGAAGGACCCCGATAAATTGAAGGACCGCCTTGTGTCGTTTTTAGAACAACCACGTCGAGAAACATACTTCATACGCGGTAAATCGCGGCTGTAACAACTTCCTTTCCGCTGAAAACACAGGGAATTGGTATACTGAAACTTCGCGTATGCCGCCTACTGAACTTGCCTACGAAACCAGTGTTCCCGGAAAGTTTACGCCCACGGGCGGCGCGCAAAAGAAGATTATCCTGCTGAAACCGCGTGGTTTCTGTGCGGGCGTGGTGCGCGCGATCGATGTTGTCCGGATCGCTCTCGATCTCTATGGCGCACCTATATACGTAAGAAAAGAGATCGTTCACAACCGCCACGTGGTGGAGGAATTGCGGACGGCGGGCGCGATTTTTGTAGAAGAATTAAGTGAAGTGCCTCAAGGCGCGCGCGTGATATTTAGCGCTCACGGAATTTCTCCGGCCGTTCGGGACGAAGCCAAAGAGCGCCGCTTGCAGGTGATCGACGCTACCTGCCCGCTGGTCACGAAGGTGCATCAGGAAGCCGTCCGCTTCGCCAAACAGGGATACACCATCATTTTGATTGGTCACCGCGACCACGACGAGGTGATCGGCACGCTAGGCGAGGCGCCCAACAGCACTGTTTTGGTCTCCGACGTCGATGACGTAAACCGCCTGAATGTGAAAGACCCGGAGCGCATGGTGTATCTCACGCAGACCACGCTCTCGCTCGACGAAACCAGCGACATCGTCACCCGGCTGCTGGAGCGTTTTCCGAAAATTATCGGCCCTAAGACCCAGGACATTTGTTATGCAACCGAGAACCGGCAATTGGCCGTCAAAGCTGTAGCCCCACTTTGTCAGGCTTTGTTGGTGGTGGGCTCGCAAAATAGTTCGAATTCAAGACGGCTGGTTGAAGTTTGCGAGAAGGCCGGAGTTCCCGCCTATTTGCTGGACGATTGCAGTGAAGTGCAGGCTCACATGCTCAAAGATGTGGATACGGTGGCGGTAACCGCTGGCGCCTCCGCGCCGGAGCATCTGGTTGAGGAGTTGATCAATCATCTTAAGGCGAATGGATACGCAGATATGGAGGAGGCTGAGATCAAGGAGGAAGATGTGCGTTTCACGCTGCCATCCGATCTTGAAAGCTTTACTCCGCGGCTATATACCGTTCGTGCTTAGTTTCTGAACGATGAGGTTTAGTCTAGAAACATCCGAC
>JALYVD010000299.1 GCA_030853405.1 Acidobacteriota bacterium
GGTCTGGCAGCAGAGATGGTGACAGCTTGGGAGAGAAGACACGCAATCGTTCATTCGGGGAAAACCCGGCATTTGAGTTTACCGGAGTTTCGAAAGTTTTTCGATGTGATTGACAGCTTTATCAAACCCACGGACACTTTTGTCGTGGCCTTTCTGAACGCACACCCCGCACCTCGAAAACTCACTATCTGATCGCCGCTCGATGGGGGAAGCTTAAGCCAATTGTAGCCCGCTAGAATTTCCGCCGATCACGCCCGTTTCTGACAAGACGCCTTCGGCCCCGCAGTGGTGGTATCCGGTACGCATCGACGCCCCCTCAGCCGCACGCTCTTACAATCGACCATCCCGCACTTCTGGCGGTGCCGCCCGTGCCACCGGCCTCAGAATACGCTCGAATTTAACCCCACCCGGCCTCTCCTATCGTCAGGTAGAAACCGCTGCTATGGCATGTTTTTTCGAATATGGGTGATGGCGCAATCCTGGCTCGCAAGATCGGCTATGTCTGATCACCGGCGTCGACGTGGATCTCGCTGCTGAATTTTAACTCAAATGATGGACGGGTTACCCGAGCTAACGTTCGAATCTCTTCCGGGAGAGGCTCAGCGGGAATACTGGGCAAGAAGGCTTCATATTTCTTGACGGTTGTAGGCGCGGAGGGACTGATAGCCAATTGGATAGCAGACACAAATGCCCGCTTCAGGTGAGTGAACGCTTTGCGTCTCGGGTCATCGCCAGACGCTACCTGTGGATCAAAGCTGCGCAAGAGCTCAAATGAAAGCATAAGCAGGTCAAGGATGGGCGACCGAAGTCCACGGAATGCTGGAGGTTTATAAGTACCGTAAGACTCTTTATTCAAATTCGGAAAGAAGAAACGCCCACGGTCTAAGAGAGCTGACGCACGTGTAACGAGGCGTAGGCGTTGCTTCGATAGGTCGGACGGGTTAACAAGTGTCGCGACTTCGGTGCCACAGAGCTCACCCGCCTCCGAAAGGAGGTCGATCACTGCGTCCGCCCAGCCGCGCAATTCCGCAATCACATCGTTGCGAGCCGCACGATCCGCAGTTTGTAAGTTGTACCACGAAACGAGCAGCGCCACGAGAGCAACAAGTAATGCACAAATGCTAAGGGTATCGGATAGCTGCATTTGATCTTGAAGAACTTGGGTATAGTACCAGAGGAATTACCGCGCGATGAGGCTTTCGCGTGCACTACACACAAAGTGCGCCCCTTGGCTCCCTAGACGCTTATATCGGCAGAAACGACCACGGGCCGCTTGCCCGTGAGCCCGGTTAAGGCGTCCGGGTACTGTTTGGGCTCCTACGTCCAGGAAAGTTCTCAAGGAAAATTCCCTTTCAAGAGACAGATATGAATCTAGGTCGCACTTCCCTGTTAGAACATGAACTTTTTCAAATGGAAGAAACCGGATGGCACGGAAATCACTTTGGGTTTTTCCGTCGCCCTGGTGTTGATTGTGATTTTAGTCCTTAGAGCAAACAGAGGCGACCTTCTGCCTGCAATTTTTCAGGCCCTGCACTTTCACTGGTAACGTTGTACCATGGCGAAGAGAAGGCGAACATGGCGCGTAGCCAGAATTTTGATAAAGAGGTGCTCACCAGACTGGAACTTCAGGAACTGGCCAAACGGCTTTCGGCAATGGATACAACTTCAGTTCGTGATTTCTATGCGGCAGCATACTGCGGCTGCAAGCCGGACACCGAGAGAGTACCGAAGGCACGATACGTTCAGGAACTAGTGACGGCCTGGAAGCAGATGCGCTTCTGGTACAAAAGCGTTAACGCCAATTGCGCTCCACAACCAGATATCGCGGACAGCGCCGCGCGCCCGATTCTCGGGGGGGGTGGATTCTTTTGCTTCGCCCCGACGAACGCCCACATACTAACTTGGGAGCCTAGAAATAGTACGGGCTTAGATTAACTGTTTATGAACCGTATCTGGGGTTACAATTTCTGGTATTAGCCCGAGCAGAATTATGCGTTTCTTTGTTCCCGCCACAACGAATTCTCGGCAAGCCGAAGAGGTGTATCGAAACGTTCGTGAGCACGTTGCTGCCACGATTGGATCGATGTCTGAAAGACGAATTTATAGGCTTAAGTACAGTGAGGATGGACAGACACACACTGCGCTGGTGGGCAGCGACCGCCACCCATTTGGAACACAGCCAGTAATTGCAATATTGGAAGGCGTAAATGGCGCTCACTACATTTGCACTCAGAAGAGCGGTGCGTTCGAGGTAGACCCGCATCCGGTATCAAGCAACACAATCATAGAGGCAGAAGAATTCTCCGCCTTAGCCTAAAGGCTTAGAGATCCGGCAGCGTTGTCCTGATTTCTTACACTTGCTTCCGTTACCGAGGCAAGAGCCTTAATCGCAGAAGCCTACAAAAGTAAAACAGAGGTCGCAAAATGGATAGCGAAAACAGGTGCCAATTCTCCGCTTGTACGTGCACGATTCAGGCCGGAACTTCATATTGCAGCAACGATTGCTTGCAAGCGGCTTCTCAAGGCATAGAGCGGGATTTCTGTCAGTGTAGCCACGCCAACTGTAAAAGATCTGCTGAAACTGGGCAGGATGCCTTTGCGCATGACTCGCTTAGCGCCACAGCTGGCCGGGTGACAATCGATTATTCCAGCATGTACGATCTCGTCGATCAACTTACCGCTTTAGCCACAGTTCTGGATGAGGAAAATTACACGTTGTTTCGAGCCAGGATTAAAGCTATTGACCGTCGGCCTCCTTCGTCAGAGGCATCAAGATGGCTTGCCAGGTCGCAATCGGCGTAATCCAACACGAATAGCTGCAAAAATAACTTATATATTCCGCCGCTTCTCGTTCTTGGGATAGCACAGCGGAACCGCCACCCGTATCTCTTTCCTCAGGCGTAAGCGCCGCCATGGTCGCAAGGGCCATTCCTGGGGGTGCCCGGCTGGGTGGCGGGTCGTCTGTGGCTGAAACAACAAGCCCACGGGCTAAGCGAGTGCTGGTATGCCCAAAAGTATGACTCCGCGCTGTGTAGCAGGAGCGATCATCTCTACACAAACTGCGCCTTGACCGTCCCGGCAGTTTCGTCGACATCAAGCTTTGCCAAGCAGGAAGTGGCCTAGAACGAGTTGTTTACATGCTCTTGACTAGCGTTGATAACTCCTGGCTAAAATCGCAGATGAGCTAATGTTGCCGGACTAAATAGCTGGTTTCTTCCGCGTTGATGACTTCGAATCAATAGGTCGGGAGTTCGAGCCTCTCCGAGCGCACCAGTACGTCTCATTTTTGGTATCGTTTACGTCACCGTTGGCTTGATCGATTCCTGCGCCGACAGGTTGAGCAAAGGTCCGGCTAATCCAGATTGGGCAACTTACGGAAATCGTCAGTCGAACTGGCATCCCGTGGACTTGAACCTACTGGTTTACACCGGATCTTAAGTCGTGACGGGCTAAACAGGTTTCCATCAACGCGAACGGCAAGGACGCATGATCCGGAGCAGTGAAACCGTAGTTGTCACGATAGCGTGTCTGAAGCTTAAGCTGTAGGTAACCCTGCTGTATTCCAAGCACAGGATAATGTCCATGCAACGCTTGCGCAGCAGATGTCTGCACCGTTTTCAAAGATGTGAATCTTTTCGGGAGGGATCGCCGAACACGGCGGGTTTGTGAACGACGACCGCAACGTGATTATGCTGGTCTCGAATCCGCATCTTCAGGCGAAGACGTTCAAAGAACCGGTGGAGACACGTCAGATTTTACCTGCCATTCTGAGCGTGCTGGGTTTGAATCCGCAGAGCCTGGAAGCGGTTCAGAAAGAGCACACGCAGGTTTTGCCGGAAGTGCCGGCCACGTCCGACGAGTGTCCTAACTGACCGCTTGCTCACGGGCGCGGTTCCGCCGGGGTCGAGAGCAGTCTCGACCCCGCTAGCATGGCCGCAATCAGGCTGACAACAAAGCCGGCGAGCACATCGGCGGCGTAATGGTAACGTCCGTAGATTGTCGCCACGGATACGCAGATGGCGTAGAAGACTAGCGCCCAACCGAACACCCTGCGCCGCGGCAATACGAGAAACATTCCCCATGCGGCGGAGAAGGCGGAGGACACGTGGGCGCTTGGAAAGACGCCTACATGAATGGTGGCGGCTTGGAGGATAGCCAAGTTGAAACGCCGAATCACCGTGGTTACTCCCGGTAGGTCCAGCCCGGGAAAGGCGATGCGGGGCGGTTGCGATGGGAAGTAAGGGAAGAGCGCGTAGGCAGTAAGCGTTCCCACTAAGTAGATCACGAGGAAGCGGTCGCAAGAGCGTCTGCGGCCCTGCCAATAGAGTACCGTCAAGCAGTAGAATGGCAGACCATAAACGAGTAAGTAAGAAAACTCCAGGCCGAAGGGAATCAACTTACCGGTGCATTCGATAAGTGGCCGTAAGTGGTATCTATTTAGTAAGAGGCGATCCCATCCAATCCAGAGTGTCTCAAAACGAAAGTTGTACCGGTTGGGAAGAAAGAATTCCATCTCCCGGAAGGCGATCAGCGTTAATCCGATGGGCACGAAGTCACGAATCACGCTGATTACTTCAGAGGATAACCGCTCTGGAGAGGATAACCGCTCTTGAAGGTAGGTCATTAGGAACAGGAGCGCGGCAACTCCACACAGGATAAAAAAGGGCTGCGCTCCCAGGTTTGGACGTTCAGGAAAGAACGGCGAAATGGCGGAAATGTAGGCGAAAAACCCGATGAGAACCCACTCAGAGGCGCGAAGCTTGGGCCAAAGCATCTCGCTCCTGTGACGGTATCGGTTTGGTTCGTGGTTCAAAGAGCAGAGCTAAACCGGCCAGGATGCCCGCCCAGACTGCCCAAACTGTGAGATAGCGGCGATCAATAAGAATACCGGAGATCAAAGGTGCGGTAATTTGCGCGACCGAGGTTAACGACTGCGTCAGTCCAAGGATTACACCTTGTTCGTGTCTGCCTGCCTTTTGAGTAACCAGACTGGTCAGCGCGGGACGCAAACCCGATCCGCCGAGCGAAGAAAGTCCCGTTACCCAGAGTAACTGGCCCACGGTTCTGGTAAAGCCGATCGCGACGTAGGCAATGGCCGTTGTGAAGAAGCCGAGCCGAATGACTTTCCGCTCGCCGAAGCGTTTGACCATGCGGCCGACAACACCGCCTTGCATGATGATGCCGAGGAACCCGGTGAAGGCGAAGATGTAGCCGACTTCGCGCACGCCGACGGGATGATGGTTCCACAAGTAGCGGCGTTCGGCGAAAAGGGCGAACCCTGAAATGAACGTCGAAAAAGAGAACGAGAAGAGCAGCCATTGGACGAGTAGCCGGGCGAGTTCTTTGTTACGGAAGAAGCGCCGGTACTCGCCCCACGAGATGAGGGAAAGACGGCGGCCGCCAGGACCGGGATCGGCGGCGGTTGCCTCGTTGTATTCGTGGATGACCTCACGGCGCGGCAACAGAAAGAAGGTGCAGAGAATGGACGTGAACGAAAGAACTGAAGCCGCGAAAATGGGGGCTTGATAGCCGAAATTCGCTAGAAATCCCGCGATTGCCGGTCCGACCAGAAAGCCGAACCCAAAGGCAACGCCGATGATCGCGAAGGATTTCGCCCGCTCTTCCGGTTTTGTCACATCGCTGATGTACGCCTGGGCAATGGTGAGATTTCCCGCCGTAGCTCCATCGATAGCGCGTGCGAGGAAAAGCATCCACACGTGAGTCGAAAACGCGAGGAGCAGAAAGCCTATGAGCGTTCCGAGTTGGCTCACCATAAGAATGGGACGACGACCCAGACGATCGGAAAATTGACCCAATATCGGTCCCGCGATTAACTGGCAGACCGCATACGTCGAAACGAGCGCACCCACAACGGCGGGAGAAGCCCCGAGGTGCTCCGAATAGAACGGCAGCAAAGGCAGGATGATCGTGAAGCCGAGAATATCAACGGCCACGATCAGAAAAATAGGCAGCAAAGGAGAGGCAAAAAGCCCTTTTGGGCGCTCGTCTGCCGTCCTCATAGGCGGGGTCACACTACGATCTTAGCGAGTGCCGTATTAGGCGGCCTTGGCCGTTTTATAGTTGACGAAATCCTGGATGGCAGCTTCGAGAAACGGGATGATGCCGGTAAAGGAATGAGGCCAGAAATATTTGTTCGATACACTCGAAGTGCTTGGCTAATATTCTTGTCACCGGTGGAGCGGGGTACATCGGCTCCCATACGTGCTATTTCCTTGAGAAGCAGGGCCATAACGTGGTGGTGTTGGACAACCTGGAGCGGGGGCACGAGGAACTCGTTCCTGAAAAGAGTCTGCGAAAGCTGGACCTGCGGCAGACGGGCGAGATTGCGGCGTTGCTTCAGGAAGAGCGTATTGAAGCGGTCATTCACTTTGCCGCGTATATTTCAGTTGGCGAGTCAACACAAGTACCGGAGCAGTATTTCCTTAATAATGTGAGCGGCTCACTGTCGCTCTTCGATGCGATGCTGCGCGCTGGTGTGAAGCGCGTGGTCTTCTCTTCGACAGCTGCCGCTTACGGGATACCCGGGCGGGTGCCGATCACGGAAGATCAACCGTTTGCGCCGATTAATCCTTATGGCGAGTCGAAGGTCATCACGGAGAAGATTCTTGAATGGCTGGATTTGTACCGCGGCTTTCGGAGTATCCGGCTGCGTTACTTCAACGCGTGCGGCGCTGAACCCAAAGCAGGATTAGGGGAGCTGCACGATCCTGAGACGCATTTGATTCCGCTGATGCTTCGCGCGATACAGACGGGCAAGCCGATGACCTTGTTTGGGGACGACTATCCAACTCCTGATGGGACGTGCATTCGGGACTACATTCACGTGAGCGATCTGGCGGAGGCGCATATTCTCGCCGTTGAGCATTTGCTGAAAGGCGGGGCTTCGAATGTGTTCAATGTGGGTACGGGCGAGGGGCACTCGGTGAAAGAAGTGCTGGCATCAGTGGCGCGGGTGACGGGGAAGCAAGTTCCGCATACTGTTGGTCCACGGCGTGAGGGTGATCCGCCGAGTTTGGTTGCGGATTCCGGGAAGCTGAGGAGTGTGCTCGGGTGGAAGCCGAAGCGGGCGGACCTTGACCGGATAATCGGCGATGCGTGGCAGTTTGCCAGTTCGGACATTCACCAGGAGCGACCATCGACACCCGCGATATCCTGAGTGTTGACTACCCACACCGCTGATTCCGCGATCAACCGCAAAGGGCAATTCGACAAGCGGATTGCGCTTCCGCTTGCCGGGATTGCCGTTTACGGATTACTTACCAGCACGATGATCGCCGCATCCTGGCGGCATTTTGAGTTGGCTGGGATCCTCGTCAGGTACGCGCTACTCCTTCCAGCGGTTCTCTACGCATTGCGGCAACCGGGACTGGCTGGTGGAAGCATCGGCGGTGGACGCCGTTCCGCGCAGTTCGTGATCGCGGCGTTTCTGCTTGTCGCAGCATCGGTGAGCTGCTACGTGGGGGGCGGCGTGATGATCCCGGACGAAAGCTCATACCGGTTTCAAGCGCGAACACTTGCGGCAGGCCGGCTCATAGCGCCCGCTCCTCCAGGGGCTCCCGAGCGTCCGGTGGACGTGCCGGTGGCGCTCAACTTCACTCATCAAGTCATCTCGAAGGCGGGCTGGTACTCGAAATATCCGATCGGCTGGCCCGCCGTGCTGGCAATTCCCGAGCGGATGCACGCCGGTTGGCTCGTGAATCCGGTACTCGGAGCCTTGCTGCTTGTACTTATAGGCTGTGTCGCGCGTGAAGCATTCGGTTCCGCCGTGGTTCTTCCGGCGATAGCGATGGCGGCGCTTTCGGCTTACATGCTTGCGAACTCGGTGGGCCGAATGTCGCACGGACTCTCCAGCGTGTTGGTGGCGGCGGCAACGCTGTTATGCGTGCAGGGAGTGAACACGGGAAAGCTATCACGATTCGCCTGGATGTTCGCGCTGATCATTGCGGCGTTTCACGTTCGGCCATTCACAGCCTTCGTAACCGCGCTAGTGCTCGGCGTTGGTTCTTTAATCGGAACGAAAAACCGACGCGGGTTGTGCATCCGCGTAGCTGCGATTGGAGCGGTAGCGGCTGTTCTCGCCATAGGATCGGTCATGCTGTACAACTGGCGATTTACGGGTGATCCGCTGCTGTCGCCCTATGCGCTGTTTCGGGGCACGAAGATTCCCCGGGAATTGATGGTGACAACAGGCCAACTGGCCGAGAACCTGAAATCGGTGTGGCGATTCGCTTTACAGAGTACGCTTCTATACACCTTTCCTTTTCTGGCGCCGCTGATTGTCTACCGGTTCCGCGTAACTAGATCGAATTCTATTGCGCCGTGGCTGCTTCTGGCGTTGCCTTGTGCGCTCGTGGTGGCCCACCTAGTGCAGTTCGAGGGGTCGGCTTCGATACTAGGAGAGCGCTATTGGTTTGAGGGCTACTTTGGGGCGGTGATTCTGGCGGCCGACGGACTCGTTCGTTTGATTGGCAAGTGGCGATCGGACAGGAGAGCCGTTCGCGCCGTGACGACTGCAATAGTGGCGGTCCAGGTGGTAGTCATGGCCGCTGCGGCGACTAAGTTGGTTGACATAAGCCGCCCGCGACGCGAGGTGCGCCGTTTGGCGGAGACGTATACAGACTGCAATTGTGTGGTGTTCTTCAAAGAAAATCTGCCCGAGTTTACGGGCAAGCACCTGAACTTGAACGGTCCGGACTGGTCATCGGCGGGAGTGTTCTACGCCATTGATCCGGGGCTGGGCGGACGAGCTAAATGGACGGCGCTATTGCATAAGCCGCGCTGGGTGGTGCTGGCCTATGATGCGCAAAGGGAAGTTGCAAAGGTAGACGGTTCGGGGTCGCTCTGAAGCGCTTTGGGCGAATGGCAAGACGCTGCGAGTTTCGTGGCCCGCGTTGCGCGCGGCTCGGAAAGGCATCCATACGCCTGCGATTATCCCACCTACAGCAGGAGGGCATGCTCGCCTCTTAACGACTGCGTACCGAGGACTCGAACTTCGCAAAGCGATCTTCAAGATCGGCCTGAAGCCGAGCCTTTTCACTTGTAGTCAAGAATTTGTGGCAAATGTCCGTGTGACGGCCCGTGGCGCAGGATGCCGCAGGTGTGCGATAAGACGAGTCTCTCCAGAAACTCTGCCCGGGTAAAAACGCGTACTCGAGACTGTTGCGCACGATTTGTTTCACATCCGGGTAAGTGAGGCTATAAGTGAGCACGGCGCGCTGGTATTCCTGCGTGAGGTGAGTGCGTGAGACGCCTTCATCGTCGGTCGAAAGCGTGACGGGCACTCCATATTTGCGGTAAACCGGAAACGGATGATCGTAGCCTTTCACGCCGAGGATTGCATCGTTGCTGGTGAGGTTGATCTCAATGTCGATGTGGTGGTCGTGGAGGAACTGCAAGGTTTCGAGAGAGTTGTTCTCATACATGATATCAACGCCGTGGCCGATACGCTCGGCATGTCCGATCTCGGCGGCTTCACGGATGTGGAAGCGTAAGCCCTCAGGCGGCACCATGCCCGAGGCAAGTTCGCCTGCATGAAGCGAGATGTGTACGTTTGGATAGAAGCGCTTGGCGAAATCAACCATCTGCATCTGCAAGTGGTAATCGTGCATCGAGGTGAAGCCGTCTTCAGGTTGCACGAAGTTTACGGCTACGACGCGTGGGTCGGCGGATGCCAGCATGAACCCGGCTAGGACTTGAGCGAAGACCTGCTCTTTTGGACTATTGCGAAGCACTTGGAAGATGTAGCGGACGGTAACACGGCAGGGCGGGGAGTCAGGTTGCGATTCGCATTTGAGCGCGGCGATGCGGCTCCGTTCGAGTTCATCGACGCTCGATTTGAGAGCCGCCGCTTGTCGCTCGAGTCCGGCGTGGAGGAGTTTTTGACGAGTGATTTCGAAGTCAGCGTCTAATCCGATTTGGCGGCCGAGGTTTGAGATGGCGCTTCCCGCGCTGAGAGCCATTAGTTCGAGATAGGACTCGTTTTGTTCAGCGGCGCGGTTGACGACTTCGGCCAGATAGTCGCCGTCGTGGAGGTGCGAGACGGCTCCGAATTTTGAGAAGGTGTCGAAGAAGTGATCGTGGGGGGATTCGCGTCCGGGGACGAAATCGCGCATTGAGAGGCTGTCGATCAGGTCGCTTGCAAGCTGACTATTGGTGAGAGATGCGGCGTCCGCAACCTGGTTATCGCCACATGAAGCGGCGGTTGCGGAAGGCTCGGCGAACGAGAGGGTTTGGCGGTTGATGCAGACGTGGGCGGCGGCGGCTTCCTGGAGAAAGGTCTCGGCGTATACTGCGCCGGAGAGATGGTTGTGAAGATCCGCGCCTTTGGGCATTCTGAGCAGGAAGGCATAGAGTTCCGGCGGGCTCTTGCGAAGGATGTTGAAGAGTTGATCGACGGATTCGGTGGAACGAGTAGCGCAGGCACAGGGGCGCAGGCAAGTTGTGAGGGCGGAGAACAGGAGTACAAGGCGATAGATGGTCATGAGAATCGATGGGCCTTTCTTGACAGGTTATCGAAGCGGCGGGTCGCTGTCTTGCCGGCTACCTCGTTTGACTGTCCATGGAAATCGCGTTGTGAATGCGGATACGCTCACGCCTGTGTGGCTGCGAGGAGTGAACCGGTCGGGGCTTGAATACTCGGGTCCGAGTGGCGACGCCGGGATCACGGAGATGGAATTCGACGTAATGGTGACGGGTTGGGGAGCCAACATTGTGCGCATTCCGTTCAATCAGGAGTGGGCGCTCTGCCGTGAGGACTACGATGCCGAGCCGTATTTAACCGCTCTCGATACGGTGATTCGTTTCGCGGCAGAACGAGGCGCTTACACGCTGTTGGATTTGCAATGGCTGGATGCGTCGCGTGTTCGGGGCCATACGAAGGATGGCCGCCCGAACTTTGTTGCACCACTCCCCGATTTGGATTCAATTTCTTTGTGGCGGCAACTGTCGAGACGTTATCAGTCAGAACCTGCGGTGCTGTATGACATCTTCAACGAACCGCATGATCCGTTGCCGGACGATACGGGCGAGCTACATGGAATTGACGAAGGCGGTTCGCTGTTTGACTTGAGTAAGCGCCGCGTCAGCATGAAAGTTTGGCGCGCTTGGGCGGTGCATTTGGTTCGGGCGATTCGGGAGGAACATCCGCAAGCCGTGATCTTTGTATCGGGAATCGATTGGGGTTACGATCTCCGTGGTCATCCTATAGCGGGGCTGCCGGGATTGGTGTACTCGACGCATGTTTATCCAGGGAAGGGGAGGAATTGGGACCGGGCCTTCGGACAGCTTAGCGAGGAAGTTCCGGTTTTCGCGGCTGAACTAGGAGGTGGGGAATCGGATGTTGCGTGGGGCGCATCGCTACTCGGTTATTTAAGAACGCGAGGTATTGGTTGGACGGCGTGGAGTTGGAGCGACTATCCGCATCTGGTCCGGCCTGGCGGATCGCTAGAGGCGACGAAATTTGGGCATGTTGTGCGTGCGGATCTTTTGCAGGCGTGAACTGGTATGATTCACCCGTTATGCGATGTTGGGAGCGTTCGCTTTTCCGTTGATTGCAGCTTGCGCTTTACCTGGTTTGGGGGCAACTTGCGAGAGTCTCTCCGCTTTGAAGTTGCCGGATACCAGGATCACGGTGGCCGAGTCGGTTGCCGGAGAACGGTTTGACAAGCGATTCTTACACACGGTTTGCGGCCTGGCTGCCTGTTACCGAGAGTTGAAATTCGAAATTTCCGGGTGTTGGAAGTGGCGGGTTTGCTGGTGCGATTGATTACACCGCGATGGCGGCCGACGTTACGCATGAGTATGCCACGGCGGCAACAAAGGCTTCGGCCTTGACCTCACCTACGTTCGGTGGCTCAGTTTCGAAAGACCACGTTGGCCCCAGATGGAGAGGTGTCCCGGGAGATTGCATTGAGGAAATTTATCTATCTTCGCGGTTTGCGCGCAATGATCTCCACGAGTCTGCTGCCTAGCGAAGCATGTTGAGCAGAAATTCGGATCCGTCCGGCACTTCCCGATTTCGCTTTGATCCATACCGCACCCACACCACCGGTTTCCGCGAGTTGGAACGGATTGTCGCCAACGATCACGCCGGGCCCTTCAAGAGAGAGCTCGACATCGCCTCCAGCAAACAATCGCGGCGCCCCGAATTTATCCACGACGCTAAATACCAGGCGCGTAGCATCGGAGCCGTTACTGAAGATCTCCGAATCGTCCACCTGCAACAGAAGCCGATCGGCTGCGGGATCGGCCGAAAACGACCGCGACAATATTAGGGTGTCACCGGAGTATCCGTTGATGCGAAGCTCGGGCTTTGTGGAACCATCGACGGCTAGATCGACAAAGAAGGGCGGGTACTTGAGATGCGGAAAGCTGGCCCGGTCCGGATGGAGAACGGCGTGCAGATCATCATTGATCATCAATTCCAATCTCTCAAGATTCGAGAATATGACCGCGCCTTTACCTGGACCGGACGGTGTTGCGGGACCGAAGTCCCAGTAGAAGTTAGGCTCAATGACAGGCCGCTTTTTGGGATCGACCTGTGCCCGATAGAATGAAGCTCCTAACTTTGGAACCCGGAAAACGTCCGACACACCTGGATACTTTACGCCGGCATAAGCTCCCAAAAGACTGCCATACTCGAATGCACACCACGCGATTACTCCGGCATAACGGATATCAGCCGCGCCCCGGTCGTGAACTTGCGCATGGTAAATAGCTTGCTTCTGTTGGAGTGCCACGTCGCCGGCTCGCCGATACATGTTATGAAAGCCGTGCCCTCCATAACTGAACTGCCCCACGGCTTCCGAAAAGAAAAACGGCACTCCAGGAAGCGGCGGCGCTAGGCCCACGCTTCCATCGGACGCCGAATGGTAATCGTCATAAGCAAATACGTCCTGCAGCCAGTCATTCGTCGAGTGGTAAACCATGCTGCCCGAAGTGGGCCGAGAATCATCCAGCGATTTTGCCGCTTCTTTTGTCCGCTGGTACAGCGCGGGATTGTTGGGAGACTCGTTGATCCTTACGCCCCAAATAACGATGGAAGGATGGTTACGATCTCTCCGCACCATCTCCTTCACGTCACGTAAAGCAAGATCCTGCCAGCTCTCGCCGCCAATGTATTGCCAACCCGCTATTTCTTCCCATACCAGCAGGCCTAGCTCATCACACGCGTCGAGAAAAGTTTCCGGCTGCGGATAGTGCGAGCACCGAACGACGTTGCAGTTCAAGTCGTTGCGTAGAATCTCGGCATCTTTGCGCAAGACCCGATCGGGGCCGCGCGTCCCATGTAGGGATATAATTCATGCCGATTCAGCCCGAAAAGCTGCAGACGGGCGCCGTTCAAAAAGAATCCGTTGAGTTCGAAGCGCGTCTCGCGAAAACCAATTCGCGTCCGGTACTCATGCAACAGTTGACCGTTCAGAAAAAGCCTTACTTCGACATTGTAGAGCTTCGGGGCCGAGACGTCCCAAAGCGCCACGCCTTGCAGTCCGGTTAATGAGAGCGTTACTTTCGATTCGCCAGTATTTGCCAGTTTGAAATCGGTTGCGGAACTTGCGATCACGCGTGGGTTATCAGTGAGGCTCGTCTCCAGACGTAAGGCGCCGCTCGGAACGACGCCAGCATCAATCGAGCATGTGAGCTCCAATCGCCGGCGCGAATCGAGAACGTTCACGGGTTTTGCGAACACATCGCCGATGAAGATCTGGGGAACCGCTCGCAGACTAACTGCGCCTGTTATTCCTCCGGGAAGCATATAGTCGATCGAGCTTGGGCCTTTGGGAGAGCCCTCCGGAGGTGCGTTCATCCAGCGAGAATCGACTGCGACCGCGAGCACGTTCCCGTTTTTCTTCAGCAAGCCCGTAACTTCGTACTTGAAGGGCAGAAACCCGCCGAGATGTTGCGGCAGCTTATGGCCATTGACGACTGGCGTGGCGGCGGCCATAACGTGGTCGAAATGAATGAAAACTCGATGCCCGTTGAACTCTCGTGGAAGCGCAAAGTGGCGCCGGTAAAGGCAGACCTTCTCCCACGTAACCGGATTCCAGTTCTGCCAGGAGAGTGCGGTAACGCAGTGCGGCAACGTGACTCGGGTTAAGGCTTCGTCGTCGAACTCTATTTCGAGGCCAGCCTCATTGAAATCTGCTGCGAAGAGCGAATCCTGGTCCACTCCAAAACGCGGCTTGCAGCGCCGCGTCTTCGCACGGCGGACATGCCCTTCGACTCTTGGCCCCCCAGCACTGCGGCCAACGGCAGAGTAACGGCGCCCGCGACACAGCTTCCGATCAACTCTCTTCGGGACATTTCATCCCGTATTTTCGATCGAACCAATTGCCTGGGCATGAGGGCTACTTGGGCCGCAACATCGAGATACCGTTTTCGTTGTTCTTCCGGGTCAATGGGGGACCCGCGTATTTTAGAATCGTAACTTCTGCAAGGTATAGGACGCGGCAGCCCTTTTCCAAGTGGCCGCCCAAAGCTCCCTGAGGGCTCGAAAGCGTGATATGGATGTGCGGTTCTCCGGCTGCTATGATCCCACCGGCGTTCAGAATCTCGTACGGTCCTTTCACCGTCTTGTAGGCATTCGTCGCTTTCAACTCCGTTGAAGTCACGTAATGGTAGGTGCACTCCTGCACCGAGCCGGAAGTTACCAACACCAGGCCATCCTGAATGTTTTTCTCCTTGATCACATCGATGATGGATTCAAGCAGAAGCGCGTTTCGATCGAGCAGAACGCGGTAGACCTCCTGTATGTGTGCGCCCCCGAATATCCGTGGTGAGGGGCTGGTATTATTGGCCGCCTGGCCGGTTGCTCCGGTGATGAGAGCTGTCATGATTGCAGCGATGTAGCACTTCCGCTTCATTCTAGGTAGTTCCTCCCGTTTAGCGTACCGAAATCGCGGGAGGGCGGTTCGGCGCCGCGATTTTTCGATGAACACCAACGCTTTTAAAATCTGATGCAGTGACTGCTTGAGACATGAATGCAGAATTCAGGCTACTTGCGAAGCGATATCATCTTTGAACGATCCTATGAAGTTCAAAAAAGCCAGCGATCTCAAGTACTACATCTATGTGTCAACAGCCAAGCTCGACATGCTCTACAGCCAGGTTGCTTCATCCGGAAAGCAAACTACTTCATTGGATTGGTCGATAGGGCTTAAGGCGTTCAGAGCCAACCGGAAGAGCGAGCGCGAGGACGAACCTGATAGAGATGACAAGCTGAAGGCCGTCATCGAGACACTTGAGTATTCACAAGTTGTCGGGACGATTGATGAGCCGAAGGATTATGTCAGGGGAACGCTTCCTATGCGATGGGGGATATACCGAGATAACGGGCGTCCGACTGATGAGCCACCGCTTGTCTATTTCGGTGGCAGAACTGAAGAGACGGTCTTTGGCTTTGGAGGCTCAACACGGCACATTGAAGGCAATGCGGGTTGCGCTGCTACTGGCTCGCGATCATCTACGCCCTATTTAGTCGAACACATATTGACTGGGATGGATGCGCCGAAAGATGGCTGGAACGCTTATCGTCCGTGTGGAGTGGGCCATGTTCAGATGACGTATGAAGCGATTGCGGTCGCCACTGACAATATCAGGTCGCCGCCTCAGAATCTTGATTTCCTCTGCAAAACCCTGCTCCGCGGCAAATACCCGGAGCGAATTTGTAGCGACCGAGAGGTGACGAGGGTACTGTTGGGAAGCCCGCTCTATGTAGCTCTTGCTTCGCCTTATCCCGAAGATCTTTCAAACTACTGAAGCTCAGAGTAGATCCGTTGCGTCTTTCAAAAAGAAACGTAGTCGTCTGAAATATTCGTCCCACCGAAATCCTCATCGACCATCTTAGCTACTTTCGGAGGCTGGCGCAGTTGCAGAAGATTTTGATTTGAAATTAGCCAGTCGATACCACTCTGCGTAACGCGGTAGCACCACCAGGTCTCGTTTATATTACCGTCTGCTACTTCCTCCATAAAGCCACGATTTCTAAGAAGTTGAAGACTCAATGTAGCGGCCAGCTTCGAGAATCCTGCTTTCACCATTTCATCCCTGACGAAAGATGCGGACATCGAGTCGTGAGCAGATAATTGGTTTCCCATGACAATCTGGATTGCCGCCATTTCGTGAGGCGATAAACCCGATATTGTCTCCGAAGACTCTATCGAAGCCATCGTCTGGGCCCTCCTGACAGCTTCCAAAAGCGCCTTGAGCCGTTTTGTAACTTCGGATTGAAGGGCGTGGAAATCGCGCGGTGAGTCCGTAGCGTACGGGATGATGGCGCGATGTCTGACGTCGAATGGAAAAGCGCTATTCCTCTCTTTCGAATTACAGATCATTACGATCGGTTTACCATTCGCAATAGCAAATCCAAGTTCGTACCAAACGTTCGGATTGTCGCTCGAAATTTCTGCCACGCAGGCATCACTCGATCGAATGCCTTCTTCAATAGCCTCTATCAGAACTTTCGTTGCGGGATCGCGGTCAACACGGTAGTCAACCAGCCCAGCCCCCGTGATGGCGGGAACCAAGACATCTTCGTAACGTTTGTCGTAAGCGCCCTTATCGAAGGGCTGAATTACAAAACAGCGACCCATTTACAGTACCTCAAACTCTTTGTAGGTTTCAGCAATGTCAGTATACGCTCACGGTGACTCGTCAGACGATCCAGGGGCAAGAGTAACTCCTAGTGGCGCGGTCAGAACCAGGTTAGGTGCGGCTCCAGTAAAGTGCGATCATTACGCCACTTGCACATCGAGTCGCAGCACTCAACGCCTCGGTTACGAGTGACTTGGAAGCTTTGTGCGCGTGGAAGTAGAAGTTCAAATGCCTACGGCGGCAACGTAGTTCTTTTGCTGATGTGCTGCCACCATACTGCCCGGGAGAACCCACCTCAGGGCAGCGAGACGTTGTTGAGATACGCTGTATGGCTGTGACCAGATTGTTTCGTTTTCTGATACTGCTCCCGCTTTCTTTCTCATCATTCTTATCGTGGCCCGCTGATCGGCTGGGGGCTGATTCGCCAGACCCCAAAGCCGCCGCTATGGATGCGAAACACCTGTCCGATATCCCACTTCGCATGAAGGAGTTTGTCGATGCTCACCAGACTGCCGGAACCGTCACTATAGTCGCGAGGCATGGCCGGGTTGCCAGCTTCGAGGCGGTCGGCTATCAAGATTTAGCAGGCAAAAAGCCAATGCGCAAAGACTCGCTGTTTCGCATCGCTTCGCTCACCAAGCCAATTACCTGCGCCGGCATTATGGTGCTGGTGGACGAGGGGAAGCTATCGGTGATCGATCCGGTCGAAAAGTTCTTGCCTGAATACCGGGGATTGAAGATCAGCGGATGCGCGGGGCGTTCCGGCTACAACTGTCCCGGCCTCTCGCCTTCAAGGCCGATCAACATCGAAGATCTCATGAAGCACACCTCCGGCCTGCCCGCCGCGAACGGCCAGAGCGGTCAGGAGAATTCTCCCAAGACGCTGGCCGAACTCGTATCGTTGGGCGCCAAATCGGCGCTACTTTTCGAACCGGGAACGGCGTGGAGCTACAGCAATGTCGGATATAACGCGCTGGG
>JALYVD010000320.1 GCA_030853405.1 Acidobacteriota bacterium
TCACGCAGATCACCTGGTTCGTTCGAGATAGGGACTTGAGGCGTTTCCCGACCGCAGCCGCAGCCGCGCCCCCAACGCCCGCGTCTACTTCGTCAAACACCAGCGTGTGCAACGTCTTGCCTTCTTCGACGGCACCGATTGCGGTTTTTAGCGCCAAAGCTAAACGAGACAACTCGCCGCCCGAAGCAATTTTTTCAAGCGGCTTCAGCTCTTCGCCGCGATTGGCGGAAACCAGAAACGACACGTCGTCCAGACCAGCCCAGGTCCACGGGCCGCGCTTCACTTCAACCTGAAAGCGAGTGCCCGACATAGCCAGGCTCTTCAACTCCGTCTCCACCTGCCGACTCAAAACCTCGCCTGCCGCGGTGCGTTTCCGGCTCAATTGCTCGGCGAGCTTCTCGTACCGCACAGCCGACTGCGCCAATTGCCTCTCCAGTCCCGCGCGGTATTCACTCGCATTCTCCACTTCCTCGGCCCGGCGTGAAACATCCTCGCGAAACGCAATGACGTCCTGAATCGTTCCGCCATACTTGCGCTTCACCCGGTCGAGCGCCGCCAGACGCGACTCCACGTCCTCCAACCGGTTTGGATCGCCCTCAAGCTGCCCTAGATAATCTCGCAGCGAGTATGCGGCATCATCCACTAACGCGACGGCTTCCTTCAGGGAAGCCCCAATCTCCGACAGCGCCGGATCGATGCGAAGCAGTTCTTCCACACGCTTGATCGCCTGATGAAGTTGTTTGGTGGCGCTCTCAGGGGCGTCGTACAAACACTCGAAGGCCGATCCGGCGCTCTCCTGCAGCCGCGTCACGTTCTGCAGAATCTTGCGCTCCGCTTCCAGTTCGGCGTCCTCGCCCGGCCGGGGATTCACGTTATCGATTTCGTTACGCTGGAAGGTCCAAAGATCTAATAGCCGGAGCTTCTCCTGTTCATTTTGCGTAAGTTCCCTGAGCCGCTCGCCAATGGCACGCCACTCTCCGTACGCTTCGGCCACCCGGCGAAGCAGTTCTCGGTCGCGAGCAAACTCATCCAGAAGTTCCCGCTGTGTCTGGCTGGAAAACAGTAGCTGCTGTTCATTCTGCCCGTGAATGTCACCGAGCGCTGGCGCCAATTGCCGCAAAAAAGCGGTTGTCACAAGCCGGTTGGCAACGAATGCCCGCGATTTTCCGTTGGCTGAGATTTCTCGTTCGACGATCAACCCTTCGTCGGCATCATGCTCGATCCCGGCGTCAGAGAGCAGTCTCTCCACCTGCGCGTCTTGATAAATGGAAAAGACACCCGACACGCGCGCTTTGGCTTCGCCGCTGCGGATCATCTCCGCGGATGCCCTTGCGCCAAGCAACAGGCTCAGGGAATCGACCACAATGGACTTTCCGCTGCCCGTTTCGCCCGTCAGGATGTTGAGGCCCTCTTGAAACCGAATGTGAGCTTGCTCCACGACGGCGTAGTTCTCGACCATCAACTCCAGCAGCATGTAATGTCCGAATTATACGGTGAATGCACCGGAGATTCCGGGCGAATCTAGTGTCAGTACGGACGATCCCAAAACGCCAAGCTTGGAATCTCTTTGATATCAGTCCGAAAGGTGATTAGAGATATGGGAGTTGTTTTGCATACGGCAAATCCACGCATGTGCTGGAATGGTTGCATGAAGACTGCACTGCTTTCGATATTACTCCTCACCGGGGGCTCCTTTGTTCTTCCGGCTCAGGTCGGCCAGGACCTCAAAAATGCCGGGCAGGACACCAAAGATGCGGCCAAGACGGCGGGTACGAAAACAAAGAATGGCACCAAAAAGGCGGCCCACGCTACCTCTCGTGGCGTAAAAAAGGGCACCCACAAGACGGCTACAGCCACCGAGAAGGGCGCCGACAAGGTTGCCGATAAGACGAGCACGAAGTAACGTCCGGCTACTCGGTGGACATCCCATTCAGGGCTATACTTTGGATTATTGATCTTTGCTAGAGTGCGTTCTTAAATCTTCATGGCTCATTACGATTTGATTGTGATTGGCTCCGGACCCGCCGGGCAACGCGCCGCCATTCAGGGGGCAAAGAGCGGCAAGCGCGTCGCTTTGATCGAGCGGCGGGAAGTGATCGGCGGTGTTTGTATACACACCGGGACGATTCCCAGCAAAACGATGCGCGAAGCCGTTTTGCACTTGTCCGGGTACAACTATCAAAACATCTACGGCGTCAGTTATCGGGTCAAAGAAAAGATCACGATGGCTGACTTGGCGTTTCGGGTGCAGCACGTTATTAAGACCGAGATAGATGTTACCCAAGCGCAACTGGCTCGCAATGGCATTGAAGTTATTACAGGTATCGCGAGTTTCACAAGTCCGAAGACGGTACAGGTGGCGGGCGCAAGAGGCGTAGTGGACCTCACCGGCGACTTCATTGTTATCGGAACAGGTACAAAGCCCGCATCTTCGGACAAGGTTGCCATCAACGGCAGCACGATCATCAACAGCGACCAGATTTTGGACATGCCTTCCGTCCCGAAGACACTGATCGTAGTTGGAGGCGGCGTTATCGGCGTCGAATACACGTGTATGTTCGCCACGCTGGGCGTCAGAGTGACCCTGATAGAGAAGCGTCCGCGTCTGCTGGAGTTTGCGGATTCGGAGATTGTAGAGGCACTCTCGTATCATTTACGCGATCACCGGGTTACGATGCGCTTGAACGAAGAAGTTCACAGCGTCGAAGCGACCGGCAATGGGGCTGTGGTCGCTCATCTGGAGAGTAACAAGAAGGTGTCTGGCGACGCGCTGCTCTATGCAGTCGGGCGGCAAGGCAATGTAGACGAATTGAACCTGGGCTTGGCAGGTCTGGAAGCGGATTCCCGCGGCCGTATCAAGGTTGACGAAAACTATCGGACAGCTCAACCGCACATTTATGCTGTGGGTGATGTCATCGGATTTCCCAGTCTTGCCTCCGTCTCGATGGAACAGGGCCGCATCTCTGTCGCACATGCATTCAATAAGCCGTTCTCTTCGAACCCGAGCTATTTTCCATTCGGCATTTACACCATTCCGGAGATTTCTTTCATTGGGAAAACTGAGGAGCAACTTACGGACGAGGATGTGGCTTACGAGGTAGGCGTGGCGTATTACCGCGAGATTGCGCGCGGGCAAATACGCGGCGACACGACGGGACGCCTTAAATTGATATTCCACCGTGAGACTCTCGAACTGCTGGGAGTGCATATCATCGGGGAAGGCGCATCGGAATTGCTACATATTGGCCAGGCGGTCATGATTCTAAAAGGTAAGGTCGATTACTTTATCGACACCGTATTTAACTATCCAACACTGGCCGAATGCTATAAAGCTGCGGCGTTTAACGGACTGAATAAGCTGAGCTAGATCGGATCAGGGCAGAATTATGGCACTCGGAATTGGGATCCTTGTAACGGAACGCATCTCGGCGGGGGTCATTTCAAATAACTCTCTAGTGGGCGGGTTGCGATTGCGTCCCGAGAATGGCGCCGATGGAGCGGACTCGTTACGGGGCGTACCCGCCGAAACCATCGTTCAATGGATCGCTGAGTTAGTTAGCAATCTGGATATTCCCGAGAAGCCTTCTTACGTGGGTCTCGGGCTGCCGGGAATTGTGCGAAGCGGAATTATCGAAGATTCGCCGAACCTGGTCCAGTTCAAGGGCCTGAACATACAAGCGTTGGTGACTGACGCGCTTGAGAGCAAGTTCGGCAAGATACCAGTTTCCGTCTTCAACGACGCGGACGTGATGGCTGCCGGCATAGCTGCGACGCGTGGGCATCTCGACCGGCTCATCCGGGTGTGGACGCTTGGAACGGGCATTGGCTTCGGGCGGTATCCTTATTCGGATGGCGTTTGGGAGGCTGGCCACTCGATCGTCAGTCTCGATCCGAAAGAGCACTTCTGTGGATGCGGCGGAAAAGGCCATCTTGAGGGCATTATGGGACACCGTGCCATGCGGCTTCGGTTCATGGATATGGAGCCCGAAGAGGTTTTCCAACACGCGGCCGAAGGCGAAGCGAGATGCGTTGACTTTGTAAAGCTATGGCATCGCGCGCTGGCGGCGGGCACCGCGACCAGCATTCACCTGGATGGCCCTGGCAGGTTTTTTATCACCGGGTATAACTCACGGTTTCTGAACCTTACGTTGCTAAAAGAATATCTGCACGAAATGGTTAAGCTTAGTCCGCTGGGCGGCTACTTCGTGGAAGTTGTGCCGGGCGGCGAGTCAGTCGCGACCATCGGGGCTGCGGTGAACGCAGGTCAAGCGGCGGAACGGGCCTAAACCTCCTACTGGACGCCACTTTTTTGACGAGCGGCTAGAAACTCATCGCCCGATTTCCATGTGGGGAGCGCAGGCGCATTTGCAACATCAATCCCAATCGTCAGGCCGAAGGTGGCCATCTGCACCATGCTTGAGAAGTCCCAGTCCGCGTAATACTCGTCCGATGGCTGATGGTAATGCTTGTCGTTGTATTCTTCGAACACCTTCGTACCGAAGCCCGCAGGCTTGCCGATGTAGTCGGTGCCCGCATCAATTGAGAAGGACGGGATACCGACTCGGGCGAGCGAAAAGTGGTCGGAGCGGTAGTAATGACCTTGGCCGGGCTCCGAATCGGGCTTAATCTCCAGATCGAGACGCTTCGCATCACGCTCTACCAAGGGCCAAAGGGTGGTTCGCTCAGCGCCGGTGACGTGAACGTCACGAGTTTTTCCGAATGGGTAGAACGCATCGAAGTTCAGGTCAATCGCGGTTTTGCCCGCTGGAATTTCAGGGTGCTCCCCATAATATTCGGAGCCGAGCAGTCCCTGCTCTTCCGCCGTAACAAAGATGAACAGCCCCGTACGCTTCGGCTTCTCCGGCAGAGCCGCCCAGACCCGGGCGATATCCAGGACCATCCCGCAGCCGGTTGCATTATCGACGGCTCCGTTGTAAATCTTGTCGCCATTCACCGGAATGCCAATACCCAAGTGGTCCCAATGCGCGGTAAATAGAACGGCCTGCGATTTCAATTGAGAATCGCTGCCGTCCACCCGCCCGATCACATTCCGGCTATCAATCTGCCGCAGCTTGATAGGGATGTGCCCGACGATGTGTACGCCAAGCGGAATCGGATGGAAAGACCGCCGGTTCGCCATTGCGAGCAACTGGTCGAGCGTCTTGCCCGTTGAGGCGGCAACCTTTGCGCCTGCTTCCTGTGTAAGCCAACCTGCGAAGTCGAGGGCCTTTTCGCCAGGTTTCAGCTTTAATTCCGAATGTTCCTGACTCCAGGAACCACTGACGACACCCCAGCCATAACCAGCCGTTGGCGTGGTGTGAATAATAAGTGCGGCCACTGCGCCCCGGCGAGCGGCTTCTTCGAATTTGTAAGTCCATCGCCCGTAGTAAGTGAGAGCGGGACCGCCGAAGAATTTAGGGTCCTCCGAAGGCGGTTCATTGGTGAAGAAGATCAGCACCTTGCCCTTTACGTCCACTCCCTTGTAGTCGTCCCAATGAAACTCCGGAGCGCTGATTCCGTGCCCAACGAAAACAGCTTCGGCGTTGAAGTTATTTTCCGGCTTCTGAGTAAAGGCGGTGCCAACGTAATCTTTTATGAAAGTAAGGGGAACGTCACCGTTCTTACCTGCGATTGTCATGGTCGCGTCGGGCCGGGTCTCACAACCCACCAGTGGTACGCGCTGAAAGTAAGTACCGTTGTCGCCGCCGGGGTTAACGCCTTCGGCCTTCAGTTGAGCGGCGATGTACTCGGTTGCAAGCTTCTCCCCGTGCGTTCCTACACCTCGGCCTTCGAGCGCGTCAGCCGACAGATATTTCACGTGAGCGCGGATCTTGTCGCCCGAGATTTGCGGCGTCTGGGCGGTAAGCGAAAACGCGAGAGCGGCCAAAGTGAGCGAGGCCCTGCATAGCATATTTCCCAGTCTATCCATGCCCTCCCAGCGCTCGTGCCTGTAAACTTAGATTTCATATAAAAAGAAGAGATGAGGTCGCATTCGCCAGTATGAGCAATCGCGGCAAGCTAAAGATATTTTTGGGCTACGCCGCCGGCGTGGGTAAGACTTACCAGATGCTTGAAGAGGCGCAGTGCCTGAAGCACGATGGCATTGACGTAGCAATCGGATATTTCGAGCCGCATGGCCGCAGAGACACGATTGCAAAGACTGAAGGACTCGAAATAACACCGCGAAAAAAAGTGGCTTATCGCGGCTCGACCTTCGAGGAGATGGACACCGAAGCAATTGTGGAACGGCATCCCAAGGTTGCCGTTGTGGACGAGTTCCCGCACACGAATGTTCCCGGTTCCGCGCGCGAGAAACGTTGGGAAGACGTTCTGTTCATCCTGGACCAGGGCATTGACGTCTTTACCACGATGAATGTCCAGCATCTGGAGAGCCTGAATGACCAGATGGCTCAAATTACGGGGATTAAGGTTCGTGAAACCATACCGGACTGGGTTGTTAAACAGGCCGATGAAGTAGTGATGGTGGACGTAACGCCACGCGCTCTGCTGAACCGGTTGGAACGCGGCGTCGTGTACGCGCCGGACAAGGCAAAACGCGCGCTCGAAAACTTCTTTAAGGAATCCAGCCTGGTTGCTCTTCGCGAGATGGCGCTTCGCCAGACTGCCCTTGAACTGGAAGAGCGAATCGACCACGAAGGGCAAAACGTGAACACCGCTGACGATGGTGGCGCATTGCCCAGTGGGATAACGAAAGTTGAAGACGCAGTGGTGATCTATATCAGCGATGAGCCATCGACGGCCATGTTGATCCGCCGCGGGAGGCGAGTCGCCGATATCGTTCATGCGAAGTGTTTTGCCGTTTACGTAGCCGAGAACGGCGGCTTGCAGAATTTGCCCGCGGCGAAGCGCGACCCGATTGAGAAACATTTGAATTTCGCCCGGAACCTTCACATCGATACATGCGTGCTCAGCGGTAACGACCACGCGAAGGCGGTGGTTGATTTCGCCCGCTCCCATAACGCCCGGCAGATTTTCTTGCCCCGCGTGATGGGCAAAGGGGTGGACCGCCTGCTTGGAAAGACGCTCGTGAACCGGATTGTCGGCCTCGCACACGACATGGAAGTAACGATTGTTGCCGAACGCAGACCGCGGGAATCGGTTAAGTAGCGGGCGGTGCGCTAGACTGGTCACTTCGGGCCGTGGCGCAGCCTGGCTAGCGCGCTTGCTTGGGGTGCAAGAGGTCCCGGGTTCAAATCCCGGCGGCCCGACCAGTCTTTCCTCTCGACCGTCCTTCTCGTCCACTGCGGCGCAAGGATGGTCACGTTACAATAACACTTAAAAATGCTACAGCTACTCTCCGGAAAGACGGCACTTGTCTTGGGCGTTGCGAATCGATGGAGCATCGCGTATGCGATCGCATCGGCCTTTGTACGTGAAGGGGCCAGGCTTGTGCTCACTTATCAGGGTGAGCGCCAGCGGCAGACGGTTGAAGAACTTGGGACTGAGCTGAAGGCAGCTAAAGTACTTAACTGCGATGTTACAAAGCAGCAAGAACTGGATGATCTAGTCTCGGAGTTAAAACAGATCTCGCCGGTGCTGGATGCTGTGGTTCATAGCATCGCCTTCGCCAACAAAGAAGACCTAAGCCGGCCATTCGTTGAGACAAGCAGGGACGGTTACTTGCTGGCGCAGGAAGTAAGTTCTTACTCTCTGGTGGCCGTAGCCAGGGCGCTTTCGCCGTTGATGACTAAGGGTGGTTCCATCACAACCCTGACTTATCTGGGATCGACCCGCGTCGTCCAGAACTATAACGTGATGGGCGTTGCCAAGGCGGCGCTCGAAGCTTCAGTCCGTTATCTGGCAAGCGATCTGGGAAAAGAGAATATCCGCGTGAACGCCATCTCTGCGGGGCCCATCAAAACGGCCTCGGCGCGCGGGATTAAAGACTTTTCGAAGGTATTGGACGGCGTGGCCGCCCAGGCGCCGCTCAAGAGAAATACCGACCCGGCGGAAGTCGGAGACGCAGCGGTATTTCTGGCAAGCGATTTAAGCCGCGGTGTTACCGGAAACGTACTATTTGTGGACTCTGGATTTCAGATTGTCGGCCTGGGATTGTAGTAACTTGCAGCATTCCAGGACGCATCAGCCAGCTATCTTTTGCAGACATCGTGCGTCTCAATTAACAGCGGATTTTTCGCTTTATTATCCTAGATGTTTCAAGCGCGGCAGCGCACGGCCAGGCTCGGCAGGATTTGAATGAGCCGACTCTAGTCCATTTAAACCATATGATTCAGGTTGAAGGTCTTTCGAAGAAATACGCGCGTCACGTCGCGGTAGACAATATCTCCTTTTCCGTGGAGAAGGGCGACATTGTAGGTTTCCTTGGGCCGAACGGCGCAGGTAAGACAACGACAATGCGGATCTTGACGTGCTTCATGCCTCCCACTGAGGGAAAGGTGACCGTCGGCGGGTTCGATGTTTTTGAACAGCCGTTCGAAGTGAAGAAGCGGATTGGCTATCTGCCCGAGACTCCTCCCGTTTACCCGGAGATGAGCGTTCGCGATTACCTTACATTCGTCGCGGGCATTAAGAATGTTCCGAGCGGTGATGTGAAGCGGCGGACAGACGAAGCGATGGAGCGGTGCGCGGTTGCGGACGTTAGCGATAAGTTAATTGGAAAATTATCCAAAGGTTACCGCCAGCGCGTTGGCCTTGCGCAGGCCATCATTCACAATCCGGATGTCTTGATTCTGGACGAGCCGACTTCCGGACTCGATCCCGGACAAATCATCGAAACGAGGAAGCTGATCAAGAGCCTCGCCGGGGACCACACGATTATTCTAAGCACCCATATTCTGCCGGAAGTGGAAGCGATCTGCGAGAAAGCGATCATTATCAGCAAGGGCCGGTTAAGGGCCACGGATTCTGTGGAGCATTTACGCAATCGGACTGGCGGCGGGGCGATTCAGGTGCAAGTGAATACGGCTGGCGCGGCCGACAACCTGTCTGTCAGACAACGGCTGGAGCAAGTTCCGGGAGTTAGTAAGGTTGTTGACAGATCAGGTGAGGCAACCGTGCTTACTTTTGAAGTGGATAGCTTGCCGGGCCAGAACGCACGAGCGGATGTGGCGCGGGCCGTCGTTCAATCCGGCTGGAACTTGATTGAACTAAGGTCCTTGGTTCAAAGTCTGGAAGACGTCTTCCTTGAACTTACTGGCACGCGTCAGGAGAATGTTGCGGCCGCTTCGGAACCGGCGAGTTCGGAGAGTGTGCAATGAGAAATATCTGGACAATCTGTAAGCGCGAGCTTTACGCGTACTTCGTTTCGCCGATTGCCTGGGTGCTGTTGGCGATTTTTGCCGTCCTTAGCGGGGCATTCACTTACTTAATTAGCCAGAGCTTTGTGCGCGCCGGCTTTGAAAGTCAACTGAGCGGGCAGGCGATGCCGATGAACCTGAACGAACAAGTCATCGCGCCGCTGTTTTCGAACGCGGCCGTGATCAGCCTTTTCCTGATTCCGCTCATCAGTATGAGATTGTTCGCCGAAGAGAAACGGCAGGGCACGATAGAACTGCTGATTACCTCTCCGATTCACGACGTGGAAATAGTGATTGGTAAGTGGCTCTCAGCGGTGATCATGTTTGCCGCGCTGATCGCTATCCTCCTCATCGATTATTCCTTCTTCTTCATGTACGGTAATCCGGATTGGAAGCCGGTATTAACTGGATTTCTCGGAATCATGCTGCAAGGCGCTTGTCTATTGGCGCTAGGCACCTTCATTTCTACTTTGACTAAGAATCAAATCGTGGCTGGCGCAATTGGTTTCGCGCTGGCGCTGCTGTTGTGGATTCTGAATTGGACGACTTCGTTCGGTAACTCCGATACTGTGCAATTTCTGAATTATCTGTCGATTGTCAGTCATCTTGAAAGTTTCACGCGCGGGGTCATTGATTCGAAAGACATTATTTACTACTGCTCAATGATTTTCCTGGGATTGTTCTTGACCACCCGGTCGCTTGAGTCGCTGAGGTGGAGGTCGTAATGGCGGCGCCTAGATCTACAAACTCGGTGGCGGCTCGTCAGGCGCGATATGGCGCGACGGCTTCGCTTTACACAATCGTTGTAATCGCGGCTCTTATTCTTGTCAATTGGCTGGGCAACCGCTACAACAAACCTCTCGACACGACGTCGAACAAACGCTTCACGTTATCGCAAGAGACTAAGAAGGTCGTAGACAATCTTAAAACCGACGCGACGATCACTTATATCGACCGGCCCAGTGGATTCGAACAGGTGAGGGCTTTGCTTGACCGTTATGCGAATCTCTCGCGCAAGGTTCATGTTCAGTACGTTGACTTAGTCCGCAACCCGACCGTGGCGACCGCGTTTGGCGTTCGATTCCCCGGCACCGCTTATGTAACCATCGGCCCGCGCCGCGAAGAAGCCAAGTCCATCACAGAAGAGGGCATCACCGGCGCTTTTGTAAAGGATCTAAAAGGCGTTCGCAAGGTGTGCTTCGTTTCAGGAAGCGGTGAACGGCAGTTGGACGACACGCAAGGTTCGGGACTTTCACAGTTCAAAACATTGTTGGATCGCGACAACTACCAGGCCCAACCGGTAACCCTGATCGACAAGACGCAGGTTCCCGGCGACTGTAACGTCCTGGTGATTGCGGGACCCAAAGAAGACTATACGTCGAATGAGGTCTCTGCGATTAAGAGCTATGTAGAGAATGGCGGCCGTGCGATGTTCCTTATCGATCCTCCTCTCGACTTTCAACATGAACACATCGGTGAGAACGCCGGGTTAACTGGATTACTCGCTAGCTGGGGTGTCACTCTGGACAAGAATTTGGTGTTGGAGCAGAATCCAGTTGGACAAATCGTCGGTGTAGGTCCGGAAGTTCCGCTGGTTTCGAACTACGAATCGCAGCCGATAGTGAACGATCTGAAGAACCACTACACTGGCTTCCCCGTAACCAGATCGCTTCAAGTAAAAAACAGTGAGAAAACGAACGTTGAGAAGCTATTTTCAACCAGCGATACTGCCATCGCCACTAACAAGCTTAATTCGAACGAAGTGAATCCCGAGGATCCAAGCAACAAGAAAGGTCCATTCGTTCTGGGCGCGGCAGGCACCTACAATACGGGCAAGCCAAACGATCCGGGCCGTTTCGTCGTGATCGGCACGTCGGGATTCCTGAACAATGGAATGCTTCATTTCCAGGCGAACCCTGATCTCGCGCTCAACAGTATCAACTGGCTGGCATCGGATGAAGATCTAATTTCAATTCGCCCCAAGCCTCCGGAGGACCGGCGATTGAACGTCACGCAAAGGCAGATGAACGCCTTCGGGTACATCGTGATAATTGCTATTCCGCTGATTATCATTCTTGGCGGTATTTCTATCTTCTTGAAGCGGAGATAGCTATGAAGCCGCGTAACCTGATCATTGCTTCAATAATTCTGGCGGCGCTTGCCGGCGCGGTCTTTTGGGCCACTAAGCATCCCGTTGCCGACACCGGTGCGAGCGCGACGCCAGCCGCGCCCAAGCTGGCCGATATCCCCGAAGCGCAGGTCCAGCAAGTGGACATTACGAAGAAGGGCAGTCCGACGGTAACTCTACAGCGTGAAAACGGAAGCTGGATGATCACCGCTCCGGAGCAGTACCGGGCAGATCAGGGCGCGGTTACAACGTTGCTTTCCAGTCTGAATCCGCTGAACGCGGACAGCGTGGTAGAAGATAAGCCTACCGACATCTCTAAATACGGGCTGGCCGCACCAACGCTGACCGCTACCGTACACGAGAAAGGTGGGAAGACAGACCAGCTACTGATCGGGAACGATGTTCCAGCAGGATCGCTGGTCTACGCGCGCCTTGGATCGAGCCCCAAAGTGTACGCGTTATCGAATTCAGTGAAGACCTCCCTCGACAAAGGCCTGAACGACCTGCGCGATAAACGCCTGCTTACGTTCGACACGGCGAAGCTGACGCGTGTGCAACTGGTTTCTTCAAAGGGCGGCGTTGAGTTTGGCAAGAACGGTTCGGGCGAGTGGCAGATCATCAAACCCCAGCCTTATCGCGCGGACAGCTCGCAGGTGGAGGAGCTTGTACGCAAGCTCGGGGACGCGAAGATGGATTTGGCGGCCAGTCCGGAAGACCAGAAGAAGACTGACGCTGCGTTTGCAAACGGGCAAACAGTTTCAACCGTGAAGGTGACCGATGCGTCCGGAACGCAGACGC
>JALYVD010000324.1 GCA_030853405.1 Acidobacteriota bacterium
AATGTCAAGCTTAGAGGCCTTCGTCCGTGGGGGAGCAAAGCATCGATGCCCACCATCCAGAACGGGCACGTCGTGTAGAACAGCGCAGCCAACCCACTTGGAACCCAGGTCTCCGCAATCGCCAGAAGTCCATTCCCAATGCCGATGGCGATAATTCCGCAGACCGACGTAGCGGCCAGTTCTCGACCGCTCGGAATCCGCGCTCCAGCAATGCGCGCACCCAACAATAGGATCGCGCCGGAGATCGTATAACGAGCCGCAATCAGATACAGCGGAGGAATGGTCTCAAGCGAGATCCGTATGCCCAGGTATGTGGTGCCCCAAAGAACGCAGACGGCCGCGAGGGCCACATACGCGGCCGTGCGGTGCTCTGTCGCCGCGCTTTGAATTTGAGTGATCAAGGGACCGTCAATAGTAATCGGCGCAGCTCATGAAATAGCCGCACTGCTCGCAAAGCAGCTTGCATCGAAGTGAAACCAGGCGCTTGCTGCATACCGGGCAGAACAGCATCGCTTCTTCTTTGGGAACCTCTTCCTCCGGTTCCGTTTTGTCTTCGCCGGTTGTCATGCGCGTTTCACAATTATAGAAATGTCTGAACCATCCTCGGTACGGCATCTAATCGGCAATGCCGGCCTGCCCCGTTTGCGCAGCAACCAATCCGTCCGTTCTCGTGTCTTCCAAGAGGCTACATCTCGAATGCCAGGTGCGCGAGCGCTTCGTTCGTGAGCGGCTGGCAAAACCCGCCAGCCCCGACGAATTGAAGGACCTGACCGATTTCTTTCATCAGGAGAACGCCGAAATCCTCCGTTGTCACAATTGCTCGTTACTGCTGCGTCATGAACTGGAGCCGCCGCCCGCCGAGGCCCACTCCGAAGACGAATACGATCCGCGAGTTATGGAGCGCCAATATCCGAGTTATCTGGAAGCCTTTCGCGCGAAGGGGAAGCCCTATCGCGGCCTGTTGCCGCCGGACGCTCGCATTTTAGAAGTGGGCAGCCACTACGGAGCCTTCCTTCAGACCGCGCAAGAGTGGGGCTGGCGCGCTGAAGGCGTCGATGTAGGAAAGGACACCATCCGGTTCGCCAGGTCCAAAGGTTTCACCGTCCACCACTGCGAGCTTACGGACTGCAATTTCCCCGCGGCATCTTTCGACGGCATTTTCATCTGGAACTGCTTCGAACAGATTCCAGATTCCAAGCCGCTGCTCGCGGAGTGCCGCCGCTTGTTAAAGCCCGGTGGTCTGCTGGTTTTGCGAACTCCCAACGGCTTGTTCTATAACATCTGTCAGACGGCACTGAACGAGAGGGCTCCCGATTCCGAGGCGGGTACTTTTCTGAATGAGGCGATGGGCTACAACAACCTGCTCGGGTTTCCGTACCTTTATGGCCACAACCGCGGCACGCTCGACCGCCTCGTCGAGCCGTTAGGCTTTCGCTCCGAGGGCGTCCTCAACTCAGAACTTCTCACGCTGCCTCTGCCAGAAAGTCCGGAATGGGTCGAGAGGCAGGAACGGATGATCAGTAAGGAACTCCGACTTCTTGCCCGGTCGGTCCTGCGGAGCGACGCCGGAGTTCTCACTGGCCCTTGGATTGAGGTATGGTTCCGCAGAACCTAGACGCCGCCACAATTGTCCGCAACACTTGAACGCCGAAGAGTGTCCACATGGCGGGGAGGATACACCATCCCGTCCTCGATCTATGAGCATCAAAACGCTAATACCGCTCCTGAAGAAGACCTACACAGAGTGGAACGATCATCAGGCAACCCGCTTTGGGGCTTCCGTCGCTTTTTATAGCCTGCTCTCGTTTGCGCCGCTTCTGATCATTATCGCCGCCGTGATGGCCTTGGTTCTGAACGCAAACCAAGCCCAGAGCTCGTTGATCGATCAAGCCAGGCAACTCATTGGGGACCGGGGAGCCGAGACCGTGAAGTCTCTTCTCGCCAGCGCTCAAAAGCCCTCTTCTGGCGTGTTTGCCAGCATTGTGGCGTTTTGCACTTTGCTATTCGGCGCTTCTGGCGTTTTCAGCGAACTCCAGGACGCGCTGAACGCGATGTGGGATGTGAAAGCTCCCGCTAACGCGGGTTGGATGCGCATGATTAAAGACCGGCTGCTTTCGTTCGGCATGGTTCTGTCGGTAGGCTTTTTGCTGTTGGTGTCGCTGGTGCTGAGTGCCGGGTTGGCCTTCATCGGGAAATTCTTCGGCCAGATCTTTCCTGTGCCGCCTTTCGTCCTTGAGGCAGTGAACTTCGTGGTCTCGTTCGTCGTGGTGACCGGGCTTTTTGGGATGATGTTTAAGTTTGTTCCGAGAGCCCATATCTCCTGGCGTGACGTTACGGTCGGCGCGATCGGGACGGCGCTGCTGTTCACCGTCGGTAAATTTCTGCTTGGCTTTTATCTCGGGAAGGCGAGCGTCGGTTCGGCTTACGGGGCTGCGGGGTCGCTTGTCGCGGTCATCGTTTGGGTCTACTATTCCGCGCAGATCTTCTTCTTCGGCGCGGAGTTCACACATGTCTACGCAGATGCTCATGGAAGCAACAACAAAGCCGGCCAGAAGCCGGCCCCGATCCGCGAATCACGCTCCAAGTCCATGGGCGCATCTGCCGGAAGATTCCGGCAAACTCAGTCCTCTTCTCAAAACATGATTTCCTAGGAGGAAATTTTCAATGCGGATTTTAGGCGATTTCGCGTTTCTCTTGTTGGCTTTTATCTTTCTGGTGATCTGGTTGATCGCCTGGGCGGCCTTCCACGTGGCCGGGGGCTTCATTCATATTCTGCTGGTAATTGCGGTCATTTTCCTGATTGTTCATTTTGTGCGTGGCCGCGGCCGAACCGTATAGATGCGGAGTAAATCAAAACTCACTCTTAGGCTGGCGTTGGCCGCCGTTGGCTGCTGGCTTCTGGTGCAATGTGCGGCTGCGCGGGCCGACCCTCCGATTGAGCGGCCCCCGATTATCGGGATCGCTCACATTGGTTTGTACGTCAGCGACCTCGACAAAGCTGACGAATTCTATGGACACGTCCTCGGCTACGCCCACTTCAGCCTCGATAAGCCCTCGGGCGGCTTGATGTTGAATTACTACAAGGTCAACGATCACCAATACATTGAGATTTATCCGGGCCTGAAAAACGATGCCCAGGACCGTCTGTCGCACATTGCATTCGAGACGAGCGACGCGCGAAAGCTTCGGGACTATCTTGCCAGCAAGGGCGTCAAGGTTCCCGCCGCCCTACAGCCTGGACTCGACAAGAACCTGAGCTTTATGATCGATGATCCGGATGGCCACCGTGTCGAGTTCGTCCAGTACATGCCGGGCTCGCTCCACAGCAGTAAGTTCGGCACGCTCATGCCCGATACGCGCGTCTCGGACCACATGATCCACGTTGGGTTCACGATTCAAGACCGCGCGGCGGCGGACCGCTTTTATAAGGACATCTTAGGATTCGAACTGATGTGGTACGGCGGAAAGACCGACAGCGAGGTCAGTTGGGTGGATATGCGGGTTCCGGATGGCAAGGACTGGCTGGAGTACATGTTGAACGTCCACAATCCATCGCCGAAGACGCGGGGTGTCGTGAACCATCTGGCGCTCGGAGTCAAGAGCATTCAGCCTGCCTACCAGATGGTTCTCGATCACGGTTACAAACCTGCCCAGCCGCCCAAGATAGGCCGCGACGGGAAGTGGCAGCTTAACTTGTACGACCCGGATCTAACCAGAGCAGAATTGATGGAGTTTAAGCCAGTGCAGACGCCCTGCTGTTCACCGATGCTCGGTCAATAGAAGCAGATTAGCGATTACAGCGTCGGAACGAATTGCCAGGCCTGATTAGGGCCTCCCCAACAGGTCCATTGCTGGACTGTGGCTCCGTCACTGGTGGATTCCCCTGCTACGTCCAGACATTTGCCGCTGCTGACGGGCGAAACCGTAAAATAGCCATCCGACCGGGGTGTTACATTCCATATCTCATTCGTTCCTCCCCAATATGGATACTGGATTACCGGAGCGCCATCCTGGATGGCATTAGGACCGCCCGCGATGTCGAGCTGTAGACCGCTACTCTGCGCCGTGATCTTGTAACCGCCGCCGACCGGGGTGAATTCGAATGCTTGATTGCTGCCGCCCCAACAGGTCCATTGTTCGAGGTGAGCGAGCGATTGTGTTCGTTCTGGACCAAATACGTCGAGGCACATGCCGCTATTTTTCGAGATCAGTTGGACCCAGGTATTCGTTGGAACGCCTGGATTAGGGATTGCCGAAGCTCCGGGCTGCGCGACTTGGCCCGAGTTTGGATCCGTCATTAAGGCGGATTCGTCTACCGCCTCGAAGTTGGATCCTTGGACTTGAGTCAATTGGTGAAGCTCGTCGTCGTTCCACCGCGCGTCAGGCGTACCTGAGATGAACCAGGGGCCGCCGTTGTCGGCCACAATCATTCCATAGGTTTTCAATGCGTTCAGGATGACTTGCACGTGAGGCGCATACGGAGTTACATTAAACGATTGTTTGAGGCGGAACCGCTGGCCCATGGGCGGATACTGAGTACCGGACACGCTCGAAGCTTCATGTCTCGCCGGCCAGATGAAGGTGTCGTCGGTAACGGGTATTGTGATGCGCAACGCGTGATTAATCTGTCCGGATGCGACTTCGTCATAACGGACGAGTCCCGGCAATATGGGGAGTCCGGCTGCGTCGGCGGACGTTTCTCCGGCGGTGCGGAGCTGGTTGCTGTTGAGCGGGAAGATTGCCCCCGATCCAGCGGACCACGTTCCGTTTCCGTTTGAGGCGGCAGAGAAGATCTCGTAATCCACGCAATTCGTCGTATCGACTAGCAGGATGTGACGGTCCGACCCACCCTCAATAAGAGGATTCTGAGGAATCGGGTATGGTCCTGGATCACTCTGATAACGAAAAGCGATTGGCACTTTGGGCTGCGTGCCGGGCACCGTAGTGATCGGAACGCCGTTACCGGGATTGCTGCCGAAATCGGGATGCGCTCCCGAGTTGGTTCCGACGGTCTGAACGTACGCCGCTGAGTTGCCCGAAACCGGCAACGAGTCCACGCGAGCGTTCCAAATATTATTCGCCGGCAGTACGGGACACCCGGCAAAGGTCGGTGTTTGCGCCGTAAGTAGATGGGCGGCGGCAAATACACCTGTGGCTAGATATAGGAAACGAATGGGGAACTCCTTGGAATCAGCGATCTAAGAGCGTTACCGAGCGGCAAAGGTGTGGGCGATCTGCCGCTCTACGAAAGATAAGTAAAAGTTGACCAGGAACTATATCATACGGAGAAGTACGGGTGAACAGGTCCAAGAGCAATCAGGCGGCTTTGGCGGTTTTGTAGTTAACGAAATCCTGAATGGCAGTTTCGAGAAACGGCTTGATGTCCGTGAAGGGAATGGCGGTGTGACCGGGGAATTTCGCTTCGAGAGTTCCTTTGATGTTGGCGTCCAGTTCCGTTAGAGCCGCTTTCGAGTTTAGAAGGCGAACTTTGGCCGTATGGAGTTCCTGGCGGCGAGTTTCGTCGGCCTGCTTGTGGGCTTCGGTTGCTTCCCGATCGGCTTGCTGGCGTTTTTGCGATTCGAAGCCAATTTGCTCTTTGCGCCTTTCGGCTCTTAGCTTTACAAGCTGTTCGAGGCACTTGTGGAAGGCTCGGTCGTGGGTGGTCTGGTAGCGCAGGATAAGACGGAAACTGATAGCGGCTTGGTCCGGCATTTCCAGGCAGTTGTCTTGCATGTAGAAGGCGCGCTGAGAGCGCCAGTAGTGCTGGGCCATTTTTTCGACCAGGATTTCTTCGGTGCGGGTGGTGGGATTGTGCTCGTTGACGAGATCGAGCAGAAGTTGGACGAATTCGGCTTCGTTCTCGTTGGGGAGGACGGAGAAGTGTCCGGTTAGGTTGTGCTTGTTGTTGTTCTCGGCGGAGGCGGCTTTTCCGGCTTCGGTTTTTGCTCCGGTTGAGTGCCGGGCGTTAAGGCGATTCGCGTAGACTTGCGCGGGCGTGGACATTAGGTTCTAAAGCTCCTGAAATAGAAATGGCTCGCTTGGTCCCGGATTAGGCGGGAGCTTGCGAGCCTGTCAGAAACTAGCACGGCGCGGCGCGAAAACGAACATCGGGATAGCCAAAATCCGGGTTATGGCCTTGAGCAGGTTGGGTTTAGATTTATTTTTTCGAGTTGTGACTGGGTTGCAAAGGTCGGTTCCGGGCTTGACCTCACTTACGTTCGGTGCTCGGTTTCGGGGTTAATGCCGGTTTTTAAAGAGCACGGCGATCCCAGGAATTGTGTTGTCCCGAAATTGGAGATTGTGGCTTATTCGCTAGGGTGAAGATATTCCATGAATGTTTCCGATGTTGACCTGAAAAAGACGGGTAACCTGTCTGAGACCGCGTTTCCGATGAAGGCGAACCTTCCCGCGGCCGAGCCTAATGGCCGTGGATGGGATTGGCGATGGCGTTGACTGTGCCGTTTCTGTTCGTCCGGGCTTACGTGATGCCGTCGGGCAGCATGGAGAACACCCTGGTGATTGGGGATCGCATGCTGGTACGAGTTTTTCCGCGCCCAACTCCCAAACAAGGGAATCTGATTGTGTTTCATTAGCCGGTGGACCAGAAGCAGGTCTTCGTCAAGCGGGTGATTGGCAGGGCGGGCGAACGGATACGAATCAAAGATCGCGTGGTTATGTAAATGGCGCTGCACGTGCGGAGCCGTACGCGATTCACAGGTTTCCTGCCGACGTGTATCGCGACAACCTACCGAGCGGCTCTGACGGCCGTACGCTGGAGGGCATGCCGGGCTTGCTCGCGGCTAAGACCGAGATGCTGCAACAGCATGTTGTGAACGGCGAGGTGATTGTTCCGGCGGGGAAATATTTTGTGCTTGGAGACAACCGTGACAATTCGCTGGATAGCCCGTTATTGGGGGTTTGTGGACGAATCGGAGGTGATTGAAGCCGTTTCTCATTTACGATTCGGAGGCAGGGACCGCTCCGGAGCTGGGTCCGGGTCGCGTCCAGGGAACGCACACACGCTGGGATCGCGTGTTCAAGCTGCCGTGAGGGATAAATGGGTTATGGGGATGCCCTTGCAGAAGCACTAACGTAAAGCTTCGGCACTGTTGATCTCCGGCCGCAGCCGGTTTCGTCAAATGCAGTTGGTCCTTTTTTGCGCGGGATCACTGTACGAATCGCCGACTGAGCAGCCAAGTGGCGTAGGATGGCCTCGGCCGGGAGTGAAAACGTTGCTTGGTTTCGGAACAGAATTTTGGGATGTGGCCTACGGCAATCGGAGAAATTCGATGGGCCGGTACGGTGTGTATTTTGCGACTAGCTTTCGAGACGCTGAGGACCTGGATTTCAGGGCATCCCCGGGTTCGTCCTGAAACTTACCCATTTCGATACTGTGAAGCGCGACTGTTCCAGCGCGTGATGGCCCGCGCCTATGGTGCAAACGGGAGAGATTGGAAACGGGCACGGTTTAGATAATGGAGTCATTTCTGAATACGGGATGGACTTTCTACGTCTCTTGGCAGGAGTGGGGTTAGGCGTGACACGAGTGATGACGCAATATCCGGACCCCACGTTCAACGCAATGAGGCGACAAGTTATAAACATTGCCCACTGGCGGCTTCAGATGGATGTCGTATAGTTTGGAGTCCTGCAAGGGACCTGCCGCCGTCAACGAAATAGGCACCGCCGTTTCGAGTGAACTCATCGAGTTCAGGGCCGCCGACAGGACTCCTTTCAGCGACTTCGAGACCGGAGCAATCTACTGGACGCAAGGCACAGGCGGCGTGGTGATGTTTGGCGATGTGTACACCGGTTTTTCCAAGAACAGTAATAGCTTGGGATTGCCCATCTCCAACCAGGCGCAGGTGGCCAATTCATCCGACAAGGGAAACCCAAACTGGCGAACCCCTGTTTTGGGATTCACTCCAGGCCCGCCATTGGCGAGATACAGGGAGAGAATTCCGCCATGTACTTCATGCGCCGACGCTCCCATGACTGGATGCCAGTAGATGTTGCCATTTTGGTAGCTCCGGAACGTCCCCCCAAAACCCGCAGTCTGCTCGGGTCCAGTGGGTTGCCCCAGGTCGAAACCCTTCGCTTTGAGATTCGCGCACTTCTCGTCAATCTTTGTGGCCATGTTCTTTGCGTTCCTTGATCTCTGAACAAAGCGCGAAACGCTTTTAAAAACCGGTTCTGTCAATGCAATGTTCTCCGGCGACTGCCGCTGGAGGTGGCTTCTTTACTGTGCTCGCCTTTCACAAGCTATGGCTCCGGGTTAAGACGTCGATCGACTCACTTAGGGGGATGTTCCCCTTTTCCAGTGCACTCCGGCAGCGCGATTACCTCCAACAATTGCCCCAACCCTTTCTTCGCGGCAAGTAACACTCCGCGCAAAAGCACGTTGCCGTTCTTATCTATCGGACAACAGCGACTCGTCGTGCCGTTAGATCCATTTCGATCGTCCCGCTTCTCTTGGCGGTATATGCGTTTTTCTTTCCCTGCGCCATCTGCGTTTCGAGCCAATTTCGTCCAGGAAAATTAATTATGGGAACTTATTGGCAACGAATACGCCATGCCTGCCGGCCATCCAACTGCCAGGTCCGAACAGCTGATTGCCGGCTTGTTTTCCGAATGGGGCGAGGGAGCAGGTCTTCGTCCTCTGATCGCACCAATATGTGGGAGATCCTGATCTTGAGCACTCGATGCTTCCCACCGACACAACCTCGCAATGATAACCCCGATTTATGAGGTCCCCGGTAGTTATTGTCGTGGGTCCACCGCCAACATTCATTAGGGCCGGCCGCACGTGCCGATCTCCAGGCGCGCTGTCCCTCTCGGCTGCTGTGAAAGAAACGGAGTGCCTGTAGATCGATGCATCCGCTGTAGATCCTGGAATGGTCATTTGAATTTCTCCTGAAAGGCTATCTGTCGAAATACGGCGACATTTTCGTCACTAAGAACGGGAACTGATCGCTCACATCGACACGCGTGAAAAATTTCTCGGCTACGTCGGTGACGCGGTTTCTGAAAGAGAACACGACCTCTACGATATTGCGCGTCGTGCTCAAGGGCGATTGGTGGACATCAATTGACTCGAGCGACAAATTTCTGGTAAATGCGTCCGACGTAGTCGAATAGACGGCTGGATAGCGCACTGCCAGGTAGTTCAATGCCCGGTGCTCATCTGTCGCGCCGGCGTTATCCGCCATTTGCATCAGCCGATCGAATAATTCGGCCGCTGTCCGCGAAAACTCTTCCTTTGCGGTTTCTCCCGGTTTTGGGATCGCCTGGATTAAGGTATCCCGATCGAGCGAGTAGACCTGATCGAAAGCGACCACAGGAAGCTGCAAGCCGTTGCATAACGATGGCGGGGCGATCGGTCCTTTGCTGCCGATAACCACGTCAAGATCTCCGGGTTCGGGGTTTTCGCGAACCGCTTCAATAAGCAGGGTCATGTCGGCGGAATCACGCGGATACAGCAGATAGGTTTCAAGACCTTCTATCGTCATTACCCAACAAACCCGCCGGGCCAAGTAGCGGTTTTCAGGCTTCGATAAGACCGCATGAAGCGCTTGACGATCGGTCAGGCTGCTGGTCTCGGTCCGCCCCAAAACCTGCATGTATTCTTTCTCGATAGCCAGGTTTGGAAATCGGGCTTCGATCTTTCCGATTGCGTAGATCCACGACGGCGATTCTGCCGCGTTCCCGGCACCCGCGCAACTGGGACATGAACACTGCGGGACAATGCGATCCAATCTTGCGCCCGCCGCCGCCGCCGCCAAAATAGCTTGCGGTTGAGCGACCAGTGGTTCTTCTGCTGCTCTTTCCATAAGTTCCTCTTCTAACCCTTCTTTGGGCCGAACGCTAGCCAGCGGTTCAAGGCCTTTGCACGCCGCTCACATCCGCCGCACGGCTTGATCCCGGCCAAGTAAGTCGTGCGCTTTATCAAATCCCCAAGCCCAATTGTTTCCTCAGTGATGAAGCCCGGCAGGCGAACATTGTGGCGGGTGGATAAGACATCAGTTGGTTTGTTTTTCGGGGTCATATCATTCATGCGAACTTCCTGTCATGCGAACTTCCTGTTTCCAAATCGCGACTCCAACGACTGATAAGCTCCCCACGCATTCATCGCAGGCGGGACTATGCTCCTAGACCGTGTTACGGACACAAGCGCGGCCTTAATTTCCCAGACCGGCAGCCTTGGAAATTCGGACCACAGCAACGCGGCGGCTCCGGTGGCAAATGCACAGGCCGCACTGGTTCCGGAGAAAAGCGCAGGTAGCCCGGTCGCGCCCACGCTCATGACGTTTTGTCCAGGGGCGGCCAATCCTCTCCGACCGATTGATGCGCTTAGATTCGACTCCTTCGCCGGACGGCCCGCCCGGTCGAGTGAAATGACCGGGACCACCGATGCATGCTTCGTGATGCACGATCCGCCTACCGCTCCCTGGTTGCCGGAAGCCGCAAATATTAGAACCTGTTTTTTCGATGCGTAAGTAAATGCCCTGTCCAATTCCTTTTCACCGCTTAGCGAACATTGCAAGATTCCACAACTCAGATTGACGATCCGGGCTCCCAGATTCACCGCTTCGGTAATCGCGGCAGCCAGATCCGCCGGATTCGAAACCGGTCCGCCATTGGCATCCGTCTCACGTTCGCTGAAAATCGGACACACCAAAAATGTGCACTCCGGACAGATAGCCGGGCTCGATTCTCTGCTGCCCGTCAGGATACCGGCGACCAGAGTCCCATGCTCACAGGCCGCCGATTTCGATTGTGCGCAGCGATTTGTGCCGCTGGCAGTTCGCGTTATATCGCTGATCCGAGACGATGCGAAGCAAGGTAAGTCCAGGTTCACCGGGCCATCGATTAGTGCCACGGCAATTTCCGAACGCCCCCCCGTAAGCGATGTTAAACGGAAAAGATTTATCAGGTCCGGCGCCATCATATCCACTTGGTTAGAAATAAAGGAATAGAGAAAAACGATTGGCTCAGAAACCGCCGCAGCCTTTGTTCTTTGCTTCGGTACCCTATTTAGAAATAATCGCTCACGTCATCGAGCGAAACACCTGTGCCGGGACAAAAATACTGAAGGCAAACGGGTACCTCGTGACAGACATTTGGACTCGTGCAGACCAACTTCGTGTCTGGCTCGCTGCACCAGCAGTTGCCCTTTTTCGGATACGTGAACTTTTGCGGGCGCACAATGTTCGATGTAGCGGAGTGGTTAAGAGTTTGCGTGCTGTAGCTCGCCCGTGGGGCGTTCAAAGAATCTTCGGCTGTAAAGCCGGGTGTCTTCTGTTTGTTCATTTCTTTTCTCCGAGTCAAGTAATTTACTGAATTCACTCAAATGCATCGGGTTACCTCAGTGAGAACCCACCGTCGATGCCTGTATTACCTCAACACTAACTCTGTCTGGAAGGATTTCTACGTGTGAATAGGACTGATTGGCAATCTCCTCTTCGTAGGTCACAGGTATAGTCCTCGCCACATTATTGTGAACAACTCCCGGAGCGATGACTCCGAGCTTGTCCAGAAGGAGAATTCCTGGTTTTGTGCCATGCGGATGGTGTCTGTGCAAAGTAAAGGTCTCGCCGCCTATAGAGACGCATTGACCGGTGACGCTCAGGCGGCCGCTCTGTGCCGACGTAGGCGTGTAAGTTGCGGTCCAGCTATTCGACATTTTCATCCCTCCCGCCGCCGATGCTAATTAATCCATCAGAATTTAATTCGTGTAGTATGGTCCACATCTTCAGCTAGGTCGAGGATAGTGCAGGAAATCAGAAATGTCCTTCGTGTTTTCGGATAAAGTTCGGAAAGAATCCTGATCACCGTATGGAACGAGAATCGCTGGAAGTTTTAGAGTTTGGCCCCTACAAGATCGATCGGGAGCAACGGCTTCTAACGAAAGGAAAGTGCATTACTCCGCTCGCTCCAAAAGTTTTCGACCTACTTCTTGCGCTGGCGGAGAGCGGCGGCCGAGTTCTCGAGAAGAAAAGCTTGTTAGAAAAGCTGTGGCCCGATACTTTCGTCGAGGAGGGCAGCCTGACGCGCAACATCTCCACGCTCCGGAAGATCTTGGGAGAGAGTCCTGACGATCAGAAATACATCAGTACCGTTCCCAAGCGTGGATACCGGTTCGTAGCTCAGGTATACACAGAGGTCTCCTCCAGCAGGCTGAGCGTGGGCCCGGCGGAATCCGCAGCGCCGTCCGTTTGCGAGAAGCTCCTGACAAGCCAGATCTCCAGCAATAGCCAAGTTCTTCGGCCGTCGGCAATCGTCTGGTGGGGAGGCGGCGAGACGCCCCCCTCATTCCGCAACCGGTCAATAGCTGTGACGCCCGTTGAAAATATCTCCGGCGATGATTCTCAGGATCACTTCAGCGAAATCCTGACCGAGGCGTTGATCAGTGAACTTGCCCGGATCCCGAAGCTGAAGGTGATTTCCGGATCCGGAATCGCGGCGCACACTGATAGCGAAAAGGACTTCAACGAATTTGTGGGCGAACGGCGGTTGGACCTGCTCGCCGGAGGATCGGTGATGCGGATTGGCGAGAAACTGCGCATTATCGTGGCCATCAGCGATCCACAGACTCAATCCGAGATCTGGTCGCAGAAGTATGATCGGGAGCTGGGCAAAATTCCCGCAGTGCAGGAACAAGTGGCCTGCGCTATCGCTGCTGAGGTTCGGGCCGACCTTACGCCCCAGGAGCACATGAAATCCAGGGCCGCCGCCCTGGTTAAACCGGAGGCGTATGATTGCTATCTTCGTGGACGGTTCTACGCCCAGCGTCAAAATAAAGCCGACAACGGGACTGCGATATTGGCGTTGGAACGGGCCATCACGATAGATCCAACTTTCGCCATGGCTTATGCAGAACTGGCCCAGACGTATACGTGGAAGCTTTTTCTATTTGCCCCGCACGAAGGCCGGTGGGAAGAGAAGGCCTTTATGGCAGTGGAGAAAGCGCTGGCGTTAGATCCGGATTTAGCATCCGCCTACCTCGCCCGAGGCCGCTTCCTCTGGACGCCGGCCAATCATTTTCCCCACACAAGAGCCGTTCGGGAATATCGCCGCGCCCTTGCATTGGACCGGAACTTGGACGAGGCGCGGAATCAGCTGGCGCTCATTTATTGCCATATCGGTTTTTTTGACGAGGCATTGCGAGAATCGCAAGAAGCGGCATTGACTAACCCGAACAATCACCTCGCGGTGTATCGGACCGCGCAGACACTCGCATTTCAAGGCAAGTTTGAGGCGGCTTTGGCCGTTTTGCGTACGATCCCTCGGGGTGTTAATCCGTCCCTGACTGGGTACCAGACGGCGTGGGTTCTGTTCAATCTCGGGAACAGCAAAGAAGCTTCCGCAACAATTGACCAGTTATTCGTAGATTACCCGGAAGACGATGGCGGCCTGTTTGTCAGCATGCAGGCCATATTGGCAGCCTCGGCAGGGGAAACCCACAGGGCAAAAACTAGAATCGATTTAGCCGCAAGAACGGGAAAGGGATTTGGTCACTTCCACCACGCGGCCTATCACATTGCTATCGCTTTCGCTCTTATGAATGAAGTTGATGAGGCGGTTAAGTGGTTGGATACCGCCGCTATGGACGGGTTTCCTTGCTACCCGTTGTTCGAGAACGATGCCAATTTGGACAACCTTCGGCAAGACGCTGGCTTCATGAAGTTCATGGTAAAACTCAGGCGCCAGTGGACTGATTACCAGAGCCTGTTCTGAACCGGCCGTTGGCTCTCGGCTGGCTGCGGATCGCCTCAATCCGCTCACCGTTTCAATAACGTTCTCCACCCGGCGCTGCCATACTGCGTCAAATCTTGAAGCGGTGCTCCGAATTCACCAAGGCCGCGAAAACCGCTTCGCGTTCGCCCCGAATCTCGCGTTCGAAAAGGACAAGAGCGGGTCGACGAGGGCATCGACCGCGGTCCAGGGGCCCCGCCCCACATTTTAGGCTTGTTCGCTAGGATGAAGATATTCCATGAATGTTTTCGATGTTGACCTGAAAAAGACGGTCAACCTGCCTAAGACCGCGTTTCCGATGAAGGCGAACCTTCCCCGCGGCCGAGCCTAATGGCCGTGGATGGGATTGGCGATGGCGTTGACTGTGCCGTTGCTGTTCGTCCGGGCTTAGGTGACGCCGTCGGGCAGCATGGAGAACACGCTGGTGATTGGGGATCGCATGCTGGTAGAGTTTTTCCGCGCCAAACTCCCAAACAATGGGGTCTGATTGTGTTTCATCACCCGGGGGACCGGAAGCAGGTCTTCGTCAAGCGGGTGATTGGCAGGGCGGGCGATCGGATACGAATGAAAGATCGCGTGGTTTATGTAAATGGCGCTGCACGTACGGAGCCGTACGCGATTCACAGGTTTCCGGCCGACGTGTATCGCGACAACCTACCGAGCGGCTCTGACGGCCGTACGCTGGAGGGCATGCTGGGCTTGCTCGCGGCTAAGACCGAGATGCTGCAACACCATGTTGTGAACGGCGAGACGATTGTTCCGGCGGGGAAATATTTTGTGCTTGGAGACAACCGTGACAATTCGCTGGATAGCCGTTATTGGGGGCTTGTGGACGAATCGGAGGTGATTGGGAAGCCGTTTCTCATTTACGATTCGGAGGCAGGGACCGCTCCGGAGTTGGGGCGGGCCCGCGTCAAGGGAACGCACACACGCTGGGATCGCGTGTTCAAGCTGCCGTGAGGGATAAATGGGTTATGGGGATGCCCTTGCAGAAGCGCTAACGTAAAGCTTCGGTACTGTTGATCTCCGGCCGCAGCCGGTTTCTCAGATGCAGTTGGTCATTTCTTTGGGCGGGATCACTGTACGAATCGCCGATTAAGCAGCCAAGGGGCGCAGGATGGCCTCGACGGGCAGGAAAACGCTGCTTGGTTTCGGAACAGAATTTTGGGATGGGGCCTACGGCAATCGGGAAATTCGATGCCGGTATACGCTTTTGATTTTGGGACTGGCTTTCGAGACGCTGAGGACCTGGATTTCAGGGCATCCCCGGATTGTCCCGAAACTTACCGTTTTCGGAACACGCTGGTACCTCGACCGGGTGCGTACCGCTTTAAAAAACACCGCGCGACTACATGTGCCCCAGAGCACTCTGCGGCCTCAGGACTGCGGGTCGTACATAATCTCGCGGACCTCTTGTGAGCATCGGCAGCTCTCGGCAATGTGGGCCGCCCATGCCAACGCTTCCTCCCGCGTCGGCACCTCAATGATCGAAAACCCACCAACAACAGCCTTTGTCTCAGGCAACGGTCCTTGCGAACTGGTTCCGTCGGTCGCAACAATGGTCGCCTGCTGGCGGAGGACGCCACCGCCAAAGATCCAAACCCCTGCAGCCTTGGCCTCACGAACCACAGCGTGCGCAGCCTCGTCCACTGCTGGCAAGTCGCCTTCCGGAATGTGGTCCATCGACCCCTCATCGAATGAAATCAGGTACCGAGGCATATCAAAGCTCCTCTTCTTGGGCGGCCAGCCAACTGGCCTACTTACGACGATTCTGTTCGATTTGTGGAGACTAGCACATCGGCATAGATCGCGCCTAAAGGCCTAGTCATCCGCAAAGCAGTACCGGCCTCGTGGCCGTACCACCATGTTGCACAAACGACCCTTTGTGAGACGCGGTCGCTGATATTGGTCGCCTCGTCGCGCAATACGAAGATAATAACGCTCAGCTGAGTTCTTGGGCGAGTCCAATGAGGAGCCCTTCAGGCCCCCGGATGTAGCAGAGCCGATACGTGTTTTTATACTGGACTACTTCGCCTACAAGCTGCGCGCCGCGCTTGCGGAGCCTTTCAAACGTCTCGTCAATGTCGTCAACGGCGAACATGACGCGGAGATAGCCTAGAGCGTTCACCGGGGCGTTGCGATGATCCGCGACGACAGGCGGCGCGAGGAAGCGGGATAGCTCTATCCGGCCATGGCCGTCCGGCGTGCGCATCATGGCAATCTCGACGCGCTGATCGCCCAGTCCAGTGACACGTCCGGCCCATTCTCCTTCGATCGTGGCCCGCCCTTCGAGCTCGAGGCCGAGCTCGCGAAAGAAATCAATCGTCCCTCCGAGGTCATCGACGACGATTCCTACGTTGTCCATCCGTTTGAGCGCCATGTGTCCAACCTACAAGGTGTCGTCTAATCTAACAACGGACCGTCTGTGAAACGTGCGGCTATTGAGCGTCGGTGAGGCTGAGGCGCGTTTCGATGCGGTCAAGCCGAAGTTGTGTACCAGCTTCAATTCGCTCGAAGCGCAAAAGGTCGCCCTCGAAGCGGTTGAAATCTTCACGCATGCGGAGTTGCATTGCTTTAACATCCGCGAGGTCAGCCTTGATAAAGGCCACATCGGCACGAATGGCGCGAAGATGCTCAAGGATGATGTTGTCTGGCGTGTCGGTCATGGGCGGACCTTACCAGAAGAAGGTTAAAAAGGCAAAAACATCAGGCAGGGGATGAATCCCGAAACTTACCCTTTGTGAAACGGATTTCGGAAACGGGCTGTTGGCCGCCAAAACAGCTTGTGCAAAACCTCGCGACGTAATGCTGCGGAGGTGTTACGGGTTCGGCTCGTTGCCGTTCGGCTTTTTGTTGTAGCGTTCAAACATCGCCGCGGTGATGTCGGCGCTGGTGGGCCATTGGCCGCGTCTCTGACCGGCATGGGTTTGATACTCGTGCAAGCGGTCGGGGTCGGGCTGCACAACACGGCCGACTTTCAGGAATAGTAACCCCAGCTTATCGGTAGGCATCCGAGTAACAAATGCTTCGGCTTCATTAAGAACCTCCCGCAACCTCGTCATCGTCGCAGCGGGGTCAAGCGGCGGATCGCTTGCAAGACGCCGGAAATCTGCATCGGTGTAGCGGGCAACGCGGCGAATTTCGTTGATGATCCCTTCGGGTGTAAAGCCAAGCGCCTTTCCGGCTGACGCCCATACAACCGCGCCCAACGGCAAAATCTGATCATGAATGGTCAAGAGGTCCACAACGTCCCGTGGCTCTCGACGCCCATAGGCCGCGCCCACTTTATTCGTAGCCAAGTCAACCGGATGCAGAACATAACCGAAAGTTTCATCCCGTAAAGTGGGGAAAAACCGAAAGTCGCTATCCACAACCCATTCCAGCTTTGTTGTCTCGCCGGGGCGCGACGCCACGAGCGCATAAATGGCCGGCTCGCGCCTCTGCCATTCGAGCGCGTAGCCATGCTTTTGCAGGAGCGCAGAATCCGCCTGCGCCGCCTGCGCTACCCGTTCCTCGCGGTCATGAAAAACATCGATATCGCCGGAATAGCGGGGCGCATCCCGGTTGAGGGGCGAGCTTCCCGCGACATAGCTCTCCGGGTCGCGGTGAGCGGCAAGAAGCCGGAGAATGTCGGTCTGGATTTTAGAGAGCGGCACGGCAGGCCTGCTCGATCTGTTCCGCCAAACGTCGCGCTTCGCGGTTGCCCTCAACCCTCAGACTATTGGTGATCGCCAGCGCGTCGGCGGGCGTCGGATCAGACACGGGTTTGCTGCTCCACAACGCCCCGGCCCCGAATTGTTCAAAGGCGCGGCGGTAGAGGCTTGCAAAGTCGGTCGGTTCTGGCGTCGGATTGGTCATAGCATTCCGCTTTTACCATGATCGGTCACAAGCAGCAAACAAGGCAAACCCTATGGTTAATGGGTCGGAAGGGACCCTTTGTGAACCGTAGGAAGCTAAACGGGTTTCGGAGGTGTCAACACGCGGCGGACAGCGTCAACAAACCCCCGCCCTCTTTCGAGAGCTGCGGTTACCTGTTCTGATGAAAGCTCGGCAGGGCCGGTCTCGTAATCGGCAAGGGCCTTGAAATTGTATGCTTGCGAAAGGAAAATCCGCTGGTCAGGCGCGAAACTTGGATCGTCCTTTGTCAGGCGGAGGAATTCGTTTTGAACGCCTCGATGAGTCTTGGCTACCTTGCCAGTCCGCTCAAAAATAAGAGCTTGCGCGGCGTGGAAAGCAGCGAGATAGGCGGCCCGCGCTGCATCATCCGTGAAGATGCGCACCCAACATGATGT
>JALYVD010000345.1 GCA_030853405.1 Acidobacteriota bacterium
TTAACGATGTCGAGGAAAAGATGGTGATCCAGTCCAGCGGCGCGGAGCGTCGTGAAGGCTTCACTGAGCGTTTCGAGAAGGCTCGCGATCATAAAATTCCCGCAGAGCTTCATCGCGTTGGCCTGCCATGGCTCCGGACCCACGTTGAAGGTGTGGCGTCCGATGGCCTCGAAGAGTGGGGCGAATCGTTCGATCGCGGCGCTATCGCCTGCCGCAACCACCAGCAGTTTCTTGTTTTGCGCGGCTTCGGGCCGACCGAACACGGCTGCACTCAAGTAGCCTTGGCCTCGCGTGCGATGCTCTTCGTCGAGCTTACGCGCAAACGCAACGCCGATAGTACTGCAGGAGATGTGATATGCGCCGCTGGCTAGCCCAAAAGCGATACCGTTTTCGCCGAATGTGACCTCCGACTCGGTCTTGTCGTCGGGTAGCATCGTGAACACAGCGTCCGCGCCACGGGCGGCCTCGGCCGGTGAAATTGCGACGCGCGCGCCCTGCGATTTCAAAGCTTCGGTTTTTTCGGGCGTCCGGTTGTAAACGGCAACATCGTGGCCGGCCTGCGAAAGGTTCTGGGCCATGGCCGAACCCATTTTGCCGAGGCCTGCGAATCCAATTTTCATAAAGACATTTTCTTATAGATGTCCATCAGTTTGCGCAGGTCGTCCACATCCTTCTCACGGCAGTTCACAAGCGGCGGACGAACGGGGCCTGCCGGCATGCCGAGTATCTCCATAGCCGCCTTCATTGCCGCAACCTCGTAGCCTCTCGACCGTTCCCGCAGCGCATATAGCGGATTGACATAGCAGCGCATTAATTCATTGAGCCGGGCGAAATCCCGTTTTAATCCTGCCTCCGCTAAAGCTAGAGAAAGTTTAGGCGCAATGTTGGAAATGCTGGAGGTGTATGCCTGCACACCGACTGCGAAGTAGCCCGGAACGCAGTCGTCGCCTAGTCCGCCGAACCACGCGAGCCGGTCGCCGTTGAACTCCATAATTCGCTGAAGCCGCCGCGTATCGCCTTGGCCGTCCTTCCAAGCCGCAAGAGTTGGCACCCGATCCGCCAGCCGGGCCACCATTTCAGGCGTAAATACGGCCCAATCGCGACTGTAGACCATCAACGGAAGCTCGGTCGCAGCACCGATAGCCTGGTAGAAGGCGAACAGTCCCGCTTCCGGAGCCGAGATGTAATAAGGCGGCAAAGCGAGAATGAATTGAGCTCCGGCCTTCTGGGCACGCCGAGCGATATCGGCACCCAAAGCCGCATTAAAGCCCGTACCCGCAACGACCGGCATCCGGCCATTCACCGCGCGCACGGTGGTCGTGATCACCTGTTCCGCTTCGTCCGGCGTCAGGGAATAGACTTCGCCCGTGCCGCCGGCTGCAACCATTGCGCAGAATGGATGAGAAGCCATTTCGTCTACATTGCGTTCAAGGGCGTCGAGATCGAGCGAAAGATCCTGCTTGAACGGAGTGACAGGGAAGCCAAATACTCCGTGTAACCCGGCGGCGAACTTACGTGTGCTGTTCTGCATAAACCTACGAAGTTACTATTTGACCGCACCGGGTGCGTAGCGCCGACGAACGAGAAATGTGTAGCTGGCGATTCCCAGCAGCAAAAAACCGAAATTGACGGCCATGGGAGCCTCATACCCACCGGTGTGCTGCTTCAACCAACCCGTCAGAATGGGAGCGGCGATACCCGGAATATTCGCCGCCATGTTCTGCACTGCCGCGAGACGCGCCGCCGGAGCGCCAGGCATGAGTGCCGGTGTAAGCGCCCAATAATTTCCGGTGGCGAGGCCGATGCCGCTCAAGGAAAATATGGCGAAGAAAAGGGCGACTGTATTAGAGCTTGATGAGGCTCCGATCAACTCAGTGGATGCCAGAACAAAACCGCCAATGATGAACATCCGGCGAACGAAGACGGCATCGCCTCCGCGCTGGATGATTCGATCGGCGAGAAATCCCGCCCCTGTCGCCACAATCGCCGAACCCCAAAAGCTGAAACCTGTAAACCAGCCGGTGGAGTTTAGCGACAATCCCCGGCTTTCAAAGAAGTAGGCCGGAAGCCATGTCAGGCAGAAATAGATGAAATAGTTGTAGCAAAACGAACCGATGATGATGCCCCACATCGCGGGACTGCGAAAGACTTCGGCGAACGGAATGACCGGAACGTCTGGCCGCTTCAGAACCGATTCTTCGATCTTGCGATCGTTGTCTTTCACCAAAACCAGCCAGGGTACGACCCAAATGATCGCGCCGAAGCCGAGGATCATGAACATTGACCGCCATCCGTATGCAATCAGCAACCATGCGATGAGCGGTCCGCCGATTGCCGGGCCTAGTTTTGCGGAAGCCTGATAAAGGCCCATCACGAAACCGTGCTGCTTGTGACTGAAGTTGAGCCGGATCCAGCGCATTCCCGCCGGCGTGTTCACCGCTTCACCGGCTCCAAGCAGAAGCCGCAATGCAAACAAGGAACTGAAAGACCCGCACCATGCGGTCGCGCCCGCGATGACGCTCCAGAAGGCGAGGGCAATGGCAAAGGGACGTTTTACGCCGTACCGGTCGATGATCCAGCCCGCGGGTATTTGCAGTGCCGCGTAGCTCCAGAAAAATGCTGAATTTAAGAGACCGCGTCCGTAGTCGTTCAGTCCGAAGAAGGTCTTGAATTCCTTGGAGGTTAACGCAATGGACAGATTCTGGCGATCGAAGTAGGCAATGATGAATGCGATGCAAAGAAGAGCGACAACGGCCCAACGCCGCGTCTCCTCCCGCTCAGGCATTCACCGCCTGCATCAGACTTCGGATGTAGCCGAAGGCGAAAACGAAAGCCTTATGACCATGGCCGTCACCTTCAACGATTGGCACATGGCCGGGCATAAGATGTCTACGGTTCATAGTCAACCCTGAAAGCAGAACGTATCACAGTGAAAATCGCCTCACTGAAAACACGTGGATCCGAATTGGAGGGGGCGTGTTGCCTTGATGGTAATTACAGAACGGGAATTGGAGCGCGGCGCACGTCGGCACGGAGGGCATGGCGAGTCGCAACCGCGTCAATATCTGCGTCGTCCAACACCGAAGACCCATCCGCGTCGATATAGAACATCACAGACGAGGGATGGCTGTTGTGGAGCAGCCCAAACATATGGCCCAGTTCGTGGACAGCGGTCGCGTAGATCTCATCCGCGCTCATGTATTCGCTCATGTGAGGATCGAACGCAATCCAGCCTTGGAAATTGGTCCAATCGGTAAACTGAGCCCGCGCGACGTCGTTGTTTTCACTCAAGATTTCGGGAGTTGCATCGACGAGAGCGAGCGAACAGGTACGCGAAGAATCTTCGTGGAAATCCATGTCGATGACGGTTGACCAGAATTTCAGGGCGCGCCGCAGAGCGTCGGCTGCGATGGGGCTGGAGGTGTCGAACCTGACTCCGAGGTCCATGTGCCCCGATTTCAGAAATTCGCCGCTATTAAGGCACGGCTGGTACGGTCCCGACCAGTTTACTTTCGGACCGGCCAAGGCCGAAAAGGCTAAAAGCGTGAAAAGAAGAGCCGCTCGAAGCATGGGAATCCAGATGGAGATGGAGTGTGG